>CAYOJQ010000061.1:0-2379 GCA_964404325.1 uncultured Oligoflexales bacterium | reverse complement strand
GTTACTTCTTCTTTTTTGCCATGGCTTTGACAAGTGTTTCGCCGATTTCCGCAGGAGTCGGAGAAACGAAACAACCGGCTTCCTTCAGCGCAGCGATTTTTTCCGCAGCCGTACCAGCGCCACCAGAAATGATCGCACCGGCGTGACCCATGCGCTTTCCTGCTGGAGCGGTTTGACCCGCGATAAATGCGGCCACTGGCTTCGTGATGTTTTCCTTGATGAATTTAGCGGCTTTGATTTCAGCGTCGCCACCGATCTCGCCGATCATCACGATGCCTTCTGTTTGGGGATCTTCTTCGAACATCGCGAGAACGTCGATGAAGTTTGTGCCAATGATGGGGTCACCACCAATGCCCACACACGAAGATTGACCAAGGCCAGCGGCGGTTGTTTGACCAACGGCTTCGTAAGTCAATGTTCCTGATTTAGAAACGATCCCGGCTTTACCCACCTTGTGGATGTGGCCAGGCATGATGCCGATTTTGCATTGGCCTGGCGTGATAACGCCTGGGCAGTTCGGTCCGATGAGTCGGGACTTAGAGCGGTCCAAAGCTTTTTTCACGGGGATCATATCAAGGACAGGGATGCCCTCGGTGATACAAATGATGAGCTCAATGCCAGCATCAATCGCTTCAAGAATCGCATCCGCCGCAAATGGGGGTGGAACGAAAATCATCGATGCGTTGGCGCCGGTTTTTTCACGCGCTTCGCTCACAGTGTCGAAGATCGGAAGATTATGAACACCTTTTTGTCCACCTTTGCCAGGGGATGTACCACCGACAAAGCATGGCGCATATTCATGTGAAAGGCGGGTGTGGAATTCACCAGACTTTCCAGTAATACCCTGAGTGATAACGCGGGTATTTTTATCAATAAGAATAGACACTGTTATCTCCTTTAAACGTGTCTTATTTGCAAAGATCCACAATCTTGCGAGCGCCGTCAGCCATATCGTTGGCGGCAACAAGGTTTAGGCCTGATTCTTTAAGAATCTTTTTTCCCTCTTCAACGTTTGTGCCTTCAAGGCGAACAACGAGAGGCACTTTAAGGCCGAGTTCTTGGGCTGCGGAAACAACACCGTTTGCGATCACATCACAACGCATGATGCCGCCAAAGATATTTACGAAAATACCTTTAACGTTCTTATCGCTGAGAAGGATTTTAAATGCGTTGGTAACGGTTTCGCGAGATGCACCACCACCCACATCAAGGAAGTTCGCGGGGCTGCCACCGAAATGCTTGATGATGTCCATCGTTGCCATTGCAAGACCAGCGCCGTTAACAAGGCAGCCGATGTTGCCATCAAGGCCGATGTAGCTAAGACCAAACTTAGAGGCTTCGATCTCGCGGAGGTCTTCTTCTTCAAAGTCGCGCATGACTTCGATGTTTTTTTGGCGATAGAGGGCGTTGTCATCGAAATTCATCTTGCCGTCGATCGCGAACATCTTGCCTTGATCGTTCACGATGAGTGGGTTGATTTCGAGCATGGAGTAATCATATTTCAAGAACATCTTGTAGAGGTTCTTAATGATCGCGCCGAGTTCTTTTTGCTCCTCGGGTGGGAGCTTCATGGAAAAGCCGATATCGCGTAGGTGGTAACCTTGCAGACCAATGGTTGGATCGATATTAACGGTAACGATTTTTTCAGGATGCTTTTCAGCAACCTCTTCGATGTCCATGCCGCCTTCGGTTGAGAACATCAAACCGATGGTTGCCGTGGAGCGATCGACTGTCATCGCAAGGTAGTATTCTTTTTTGATCACGCTACCCGCTTCAACGTAGACCTTATGAACTTTTTTTCCTTCAGGTCCCGTTTGGTGGGTGACAAGCGTCATGCCAAGCATGTCCTTGGCAACTTTGCGAGCTTCCTCGGGACTTTTTACGAGCTTTACACCGCCCGCTTTACCGCGACCACCCGCGTGAACCTGTGCTTTAACGACAGCGACAGGAGTGCCGAGGCGACGCATAGCAAATTCAGCTTCAATAGGTGTGTTGGCGAGGTAGCCTTCAGGAACAGGAACAGCGTTTTCGCGAAAGAGCTGTTTCGCCTGATATTCGTGGATGTTCATCCTTTACAAAACCTCCGGCGCTTTGTTAAAAAATTGGCTTTGGACCGAAAAGCTATCATAAAAGCCTTTTCCTTCACACGTAGTTTTCAACTAAAAGCGAGGCTCAGGGAGCAGTGTATCAGAAGCGGGTATTAGTCGCTGGCGGCGCGGGCTTTCTTGGAAGCCATCTGTGTGATCGGTATATTGCCCGTGGTTGGGAAGTTATCTGCCTTGATAACTTCCACACTGGTAGCAAGGCGAACATCGAGCATCTGCTAAAAAACCCTCGATTTGAGCTGGTTCGACACGACATCACCCAGCCGTATTTGGC
>CAYOJQ010000060.1:0-19641 GCA_964404325.1 uncultured Oligoflexales bacterium | reverse complement strand
TGCTACGAATTATTTTCTGGATTTTCTATGCGGCAAGTTCCCTGACCACGGGGGCGTTCGACAGTAGCACTTGCCAATACGGATCAAATCTCTGACTACGAGATCCGCTCGCCGCGGTTTGATAATACGAAATTCCAAAACGGCTTCGTGTTAAAGATCAACAACACGAATTTCGAAATCATTAATATTTCCGAATCCGGCCTCGCTTTCAAAGCATCAACCTCCGATGATTTGCGTTTGGACGCGCAGCTTCCGGTGCAAATCTTCTTAAATCATGACACTCCTATTTTTGAAGGCATGGGTACCGTTGTCGCGCGCCGTGAGAGCGAGAATGGACGAGTCTACGGACTACGTTTCAGTTCACAGATGCTGGGTGAAGCCTTCCTTAACGCCCTGGAAACAACCCTCGTCATCCGTGACGAGATCAATGCCCAGCTGGAGCAGCATGAAAAGCTTCCCGAGGAATTCTTAACGTTCCTCCACGAAATCAAAACCTATCTATCCATCTTAAAAACACGGATAGACACGCTCGAAGATAGCATCAGCTTCTTAAGCTTTGACTCACAGATGTCCCATCAAAAGGCCATCGAGTTGATTCTGGGACCTGATGTTATCAATCGCTTACGCAAGTTTAGCGTTCGTCTTTTTGAGATGACCGCGAAGTTCGCGGACTCTCGCACGCTTCGCCTTGCAAAAAAAGTATTTCGCGCGGAACTCTTCGAATACTATCGTGACGCATCCTTTCTCCGCCGCGCTTGGGAAAAGCCACTAGGCTATGCGGGCGACTATGAAATGATGAACCAGATTTACCGCAATCAGTTGGAAGGAAAGACGCTCTTTGGACGCCTCATGCATAAATGGGGTATCAACGAGGCATCCAGCAAATCTGTAAGGTACCGCACTCAATACATCATGAATAAGTTCAAGGAACTCAGCGCTGGCAAAAAATCATTTGTCATCGGCTGCCTCGCATCGGGCCCCGCGCGCGAAGTCATTGAGTTTCTCAAAAGCGTGACTCCCGAGGAATCAAGAAGATATGAAGTGGTCTTGATGGATCAGGACGGCGATTCACTTCTAAACGCGAAGCGCGGCGTGAATTTGGTGATAGCACAGCGCGGCCTTGAATGCCGTGTGCGTTTTCTCTCTATCTCCGTAAAAAATATTCTTGAAGGCGGAGAAGTAGTCAACCGCCTTGGCGACATTAAATTCGATTTCATTTATACCATGGGACTCTACGACTACTTGAAAGAACCCGTTGCCAAAATCCTATCCGAGACCCTTGTTTCCTGGGTTAAGCCTGGCGGCACATTTATCGTGGGCAACTTCCATGTCAGCAATACCACGCACTCGATTAGTGAGTTCGTTGCGGACTGGAGCTTGATTCTCCGCACCGAGCAGGAGATGCGGGACTTGATTCCCGACAGTCCAGGCATCAAGAAGGATTTACACGTTGATCACGAAGGCATTGACCTGTTTTTAGAAGTCACAAAAAAGTAGTTTTACATGCACCGCAGTGTTTCTCAGATCCTAGAAAAGAAGACTAGGAGGCATATCTTCGGGGTGTTTCACAAGCAACTCCCCCGGATGATCATGCCTATCTGGCTTTGTTTTATTTTTCTCGACTACCTCTACCAACCAGAGCAATGGAGTCGCTGGGTCATTTTGCGGCTACTTCCTATTATTCCCTGGCTCAGTTCAATCTATTTTCTTCGCTCCTCCGTCAACCGAAAGAAATATTCGGAAGCTCTCGCGGTACTTTCAGTGGTTGTGCCAACATCCATGGTCACTCTCATGGTGTATGACACCGGAGGTGTGAGTTCTCTCTATGTCACCGGCATTGTCTTGGTCGTTATGATTGGTGTTTCGTTGTTCCAAATGAGCACGAGAATGACCAATATCACCAACATCATCTGTTATGGCAGCGGCATCCTGGTCTTCTGGATCGCCAAAGGTAACACTCCTTGGGTCGAGTCGTTGATCATGTCCCTAATGTTTGGCGCCATGGTGATTTTGAACTTCATCACCAAGAGCGTGGAAAGTTCCAGCGAGGATATTTGGGCTCATGCGCAGATGGATGCCTTTCGAAACTACGAACGAGCGAAACGCCTCGAGATCCTTTCCGTTCACTTTCCACCGGAAATTCGCAGAAAAATTGAAGCCAACGAAGTTGAAGTGGGACGCGTCGAGTTTATCGACGAGTGTGTGGTCGGTTTCGCGGATATCGCTGGTTCAACGGAGATCGCCAACCTTGTAAGCCTTCAGGAAGACTGGGCCATCAAGGAAAATTTTATCAATATGGCTAAAAAGCGCGCGAAAGAATCTGGCATGATTGTGCCAACACACACTGGCGACGGCTGTTTATTCATCGCCAACTACCTGCGCAAAGATAGCTGGCCGGTAAATATCATTTCGTTCTTTGAGAACCTACAAAGAGACTATGACATCATGAAGATGGAATTCCCGAAAGCAGCCATCTTCGTGAATACGGGACTTCGTTTTGGCATCGCCAGCGGTCCTGCCGGCATTGGCTTTCTCGGTGACGACGAACAGAGTTATTACACCGCCATTGGTCGAACGGTGAATCTTGCCAGCCGTTTAACCGCTCGGGCCGGCAACAATGAAATTGTCGTGGATGAAAAAATTTGGAGCACGCTAGAAAAGCTTCTCGTTGGCTGGCAGACAGAAAGCCGTAATTACGAAGATCTTAAAGGTTTTAACTTAAGCGTGAAAGCCTTTCATATCAAACCACGCACGTCCGCTAAGAACGTGCGCAAATGCAAAGTATGCGATCAGCCTCTCGTCATCTACCAGACGGCCGAAGGGTTCATCGATCTCGTCTGCGAAAACAATCATGATCAAAGCTCTTCCCCTGTTAAGATAGCGGACGTGGCTTAAATCAGCACAGGAGTTAAAATGTTTCACCGTCATCCTTGGGCGTTATGTCTCCTCCTCCTGATGGCCTCGTGCGCGCAGCGTCACGGGTCAGCCGGATCAAGCCTCAAAGATCAGATTCCCTCGGCTGGTGAAGTGGTACCAGAAATCTACTTTAACTTCCCTGATTGCGTTCCTAACTGCACCGACTTGGACAAAGCGACGCTGAATAAGTCCGCTTATATGCAAGATCGTTTCACAACGGCCTTCGCAAACGCGACAAAACAGATCGACTTTTCCATGTACAATTTCTCCTTAGAACCCATTTACCAATCGCTCGTTGCGGCCGCTGAACGCGGCATCGCCATCCGCGGGATCGTGGATAAAGGGCAATTTGTAAACGTTGGCAAATCCTGTACGCCCGCTGGATGTGAACTTCCGGCACCGTTCAATACGCCCGAATACCTCAAAAAATCCGTGCGTGAACGCCGCGCCTATCTGGACGCGGGCAATCTATGGCCGACGAAGGTAACTTTCACCGAACGATTGGCTATTCTCTTTTACAAACTTCCTAACGGTAGCTCGGTAAAGCCAGCGCCTGGAAGCTTCCTCGTTCATCACAAGCTTGCTTTTATTGATGGTTCTTTGTTGTTAACGGGAAGCGGAAATTGGTCTAGTGTGGGACTCAGCACGAACATTGAAAATCTGAGCATTCTATCGCAGCAGGAGGATGGCGCGATTCTGAAATCCTTTCAGTGCATGATCGACACTGTTTGGACGGGTGATGCCGCGATCATCGCGCAGAAGCTTAAGTCATGTCAAACGGATCGTGTGTACTTCACACCGATGAGTGAGCAAGACGGTATTACCAAAGCACTCATTAAATCCATCGACGAATCCCAAAAGACCATTGATGTGATGCTCAATCATCTCACGAACTATACGGTGATTGATGCTCTTGAAAGAGCTCTCAAGCGTGGTGTGAAATTTCGTTTCGTGATCGATGACGACAATTGCAACCTCGCTATTTCCCCACAGATCCAGAAGTTGATCGATGCCAAAGCGGAAATTCGTTACATGGGCACCAACTGCTCCATATTCCAGCTTTCCCACAACAAGTTTGGCATCTTTGACGGGAATCTCGTCATGAACGGCTCTGGTAACTGGAGTCGCGGCGGCCTTACCAGTAACTATGAAAACTTTATCATGTACGATCGCCCTAGACACACCCAAGCGTTTCAGGCACTTTTCGAGAAAGCGTGGCGTACATCCGTGCCGCGCGCAACCTGTAGCTGCGACACAACCAATCCAGAATGTCGCAAGGCCTATTGCTTGGATCGTCTTGAAAAGGACCCATAGCGATTATTTAGGGAAAAAAGATACAAAAAAGAAACCTAAAGGGTTTCTTTTTTTTCTGTGGCCTGCGGGATTTCTATGACAAAAGTGGTATGAGGCGTTGATTGGTCGAGGCTTAGATTTCCTTTGTGGTCACCAATAATTCCCCGAGCGATGCTTAAGCCCAATCCAGTTCCCTTGCCCACTCCTTTCGTGGTGAAGAACGGATCCATCATCTTACGCGCGACAGCTGGAGCAATACCCTTACCACTATCAGTCACGGCGATGCGGACCATATTGTCCTCACGCTCCGCCGTTATCCTGACCCATGCATGAGGCGTATCCACGATAGCGTCAAATGCATTGCTCAAAAGATTCAAAAGAACTTGTTCCAATTGCGCGGCGCGTCCCATGACGTAAAGGTCATCCGCGATCAATGTTTCAATGATGATTTTATGATTGAGGAAACGCTGCTCACAAAGCCCTAGCGTATCGACAATCATCTGTTTCACACTCACCGGTTCGAACGGATCCATCTGCGCATTGCGGGAGAATGATTTTAGCCCGGAAATAATTTTGGAAATACGGAGGCAAGTGGCGTTGATCTGCTCGAGATCGCGAATCAGTTGTCCCTCGGTGAGCTCACCGCGCTGCGACATCGACTGGATGCGTGCCGACTTGGCAATGATGATCGCGAGTGGGTTATTGATTTCATGAGCCATACCCCCAGCCATTTCACCCAGGGAGGCCATCTTCGCTGACTGCACGAGAGAAGCCTGCTGAGCCAAAATCGTGGCGGCCTGACGGTTTTCTTTGGTGACGTCCCAGTTCACACCCATCATGCGAATAGGATTTCCCGCCGTGTCGCGCTCAACTCGCCCTTTGCCGGCGATAATTTTCAATTCGCCGCTACCGGTAATCACGCGAAAGGAGAAGTCGAGTTCACTTTCTCCCCGTAAAGCCGACTGCAGGTCTTGAACGCTGCGATCCTTGTCATCAGGATGAACGGTTTTTTCCCAAGCATCGTAAGCACCGCTAAAATCTTCTTCGCGCACACCATAAAGTTCGTAAAGGCTCGGGTCCCAAGTAAGAACATCGTTGACGACGTCCCAATCCCACACGCCCATCTTGATGGAAGACAAACAGAGTCTCAGGCGCTCTTCCGCGTAGCTTTGCGCGGCTAAAAAATCGCTCGATTGTTTGCTTTGATTGTTATCCACCACAGACTCGTACAAATAAACGGCTTCTCTACATTAGCAAATCAAGCGCCCACCCAGAAAGTAGGCACATATAAGGGATTGCAATGATAGCACAAATTGTTTTCTGGGAAGGCGTGTCATTTTGAGGGGTTCGAACAGAAAATTGATTATCCGCCAAAAGAAAGGGCGCTGACGAAGTCGTAGGTACCCGACACGCCAGGTTGAACAAGAACACGCATCATATCTTCATTCATACCCTGGTCGCTCACGATCAGTGAGCGGGTTTCGCTCCGTTGTCCGGCATGAGGTTTATCGACGACGTACCAGCGGTAAGAGCCTGGTTTGAGGAGAATCGTCGCTTCCGTGCCGGAAACGCTTGTATGCAGGAGTTTCTTTCCCTTCTGATTCTCAATGACCAACTCGGAGTAAGTGCCGATACGTTTTGGAATCATGAGATCCTGTTGATGCGTCCATGCAAACACCACCGGTGTTTGCTTGCCCTTGGTGTGCACCTGAAGCCCTTCGGGGGGAAAGGAAAGCTCCACGGGCGCGGCGTCCAATTTCGTCGCCGCCAAGGTGGGTTGGTTGGGATCTCTGAGGTTAAGGGCAAGCCCGTTCGCAGACTCGGGCGATATCACGTGGAGGATGTGTGTGGACGAAATCCACTCGTCATCGGCTGTGGCGATCTGAATGTAAAAACTTCCGTACGATGGGAGTTGAACCGTATGAAATGTCTCACGCGTGCTGGCCGTGGGCGTTTCTGGCTTTGTTTGAAATGGCTCCCATACAAAAATTTTGTATTCGGGACTTTTTTCCTGCGCCTCCGTCCATGTTAACTTTACTTCCAGTGGCAGGAGCATGCTCTGAAAAATGGATTTGTCGGCGGGCGCTAGAATACGTAGTTTACGGGCTGTGATCGCCACGGAAACGTTTGAATCGTCTAACAACGCGAAATCCACTTCCCCTTTCTTTCCAGCGATATCCGATTTGCCCGAAAAGACGATGGACAGTTTTTTCCAAGCCTCATCAAAATGATAGGAGAGAGATTTATCCTGACCTGCGGCGGCGGATTTGCTTGGCATGTCTTTAACAAAGAACTGACTCAGCTCCAGGCTGCGCATCATCCGTGGGCCAACACGAAAAATGGTTGGCGAGGCGACGACAATCGTTGATCGGGCCAAGCCTGTTTTGGTCCTGGCATCTGCGGGAGCCTCTTCACGAATTTTTGCAAGCTGCAGGCGCGCGCCTTTAGCGACCTGAACCAAGTCACCTTCAAAAAGCTTGCGTCCCTTCTTGAGCGGTTTCCATTTTGGTGAGGCGGACTGGCGAAACAAAAGAATGCCCGAAGCTTTGCTCACTTCGTAGGATGGATTTTTTTGAGCCACCCTCGGACTATTCTTTGCAAAGGAAGGACGCGTCTGCATACCGAGGCAGATGCATAGCAGGAAGAGCCCCATCCAACGGCGCGACTTCATGAAACGGCCTTCATCACAATGACACATGTATCGTCTTGTGCTTGGAGGGTGACACGATGTTTTTGCCAAAGTGACACAACATGTTTTGTCATTTGTTCCGCTGTAAGGTCGGCGTTTCCATAGAACTCAGCTCCCACCCGCTTGTTTCCGAGAGCGTCGCCTTTGGGACCGCGCAACTCCACAAGACCATCCGTGTACAGCAGCAACCGCGCCCCCACAGGAAAGGGAACGGTCATGTGAAAGGGTTCATAGGCGAGGCCGGCACCGAGGTAATTGGATGGCCCTAGCAGTCGCCGTGACTTCAAGTCCACGTGCTTTGGGTAGGCGACAAATGGAGGGTTGTGCCCCCCCAAAAAAGAGGTCCAGTTCTAGATCCTTTTTACGAAACTTCGTCACCAACATGGTTGCGTGGGATTGCCCACCACCGAGCTGGCACATCACTTCGTTGACTTCGCGCATAAAAACTTCGGGACGATACCCCGCGGCGCCATCTTTAATGAAGCGCGTGAATAGCCCCGCGATAATAGCCGTGAACAGCGCCGAACCAAAACCGTGTCCCGACACGTCAGCGATAGCCACGATCGATTCTTCGGTGTCAGCGTTGTAATGATAGCCATACCAATCGCCGGCGCATTCCGTCGCGGGAATATAGGCGGCCTTAAGATCGATGCCGCTGGAGTCAGGAAGATTTTCCGACGGCAGAAGATTGGATTGAATCGATTGCGCCAAACGCAGCTCGCCTTCGATGCGATGCTTTTCCACTTGTTCTTTCATCAGATCCTGAATCGAACGATCACGCATGACGAGACCGTCAATCATGGATGCGAAGGCTTGCGAAACCTGTGAGACTTCTCCAAACCCCACAGACAGTGGTTTAATGGAGAACTCCCCTTGCCCCACGCGCGTTGCAAGGGCGGCGAGTTCCCTGAGGGGACTGGTGATTTTGATAAGCGGGTACTGCAGTATCAAGATAACGGAGGCAATGATACCGATCAAAACGAGGATAAACTTGTAGATGAACGTCTTTAAAGACATCAAAGCTTTCGACTGCTCGATCTCCGAAAACATCACCACATTGGAATCAGGGATCTCGCGGAAGAAACCATAAAATAACACTCCGCGCTCGTCCTTGAACTCCAACTGTCCATGGGTCAAAGGAGCGGCGATAAACTTTTGCACCAAAGTCTTCGCTTTAAATGTCGACTCGAGGATGTTTTTATCGCTGCTGTAGATCAGCCGACCTTCGCGCGTCACCATGTACACGCTGGCATCACCTGGATCACGGCGGCCAAACACACCTCGCAGCATGGCGGGTTGAACTTTGCGCAAACGGATCAACTTCGGATCGGTGATTTCCCGGGACAGCAAAAACATTTCACCAGCCCATTTCACAAACGTTACCGGCGAAATGTTTTTAACAATTTTCGCGGTGTCGAAACCAAAGTCCTTGGGCCTAAGCGTTTGAGTGATCGCCCCCTGCAGTGGTTGCAGTGCCCCATCAGACGCCTCTTCAAAAATATTGTCCATCCCGTTTGACTCGATGCTTTTTTTGTCGAGAGCATCCTGGAGGCGTGTGCCCTGCTGCTCCAACTCCAAAAACATAATCGCCCAAGTATCGATCAGTTTGTTTTGATACAGGGTGGTAACGGCGTAGTAGCCCACCATCGTACCCGCCAGAAGAATGGCAAAAGCCACGGACCAACACACCGCCGTCGTCAGCGTGAGGCGCTGACGAAAACTCAACTTCTTTACCTGAAGTTTTTTTGGCTTATTAGCGTTGGACTTTTCTTTCACGTCGCACCTTTTTAATGACGATATGGACGCGTCGGTTCTTCATCATGTTTTCTTTGATGGTTTTTCCCGCGGCATCTTGTTCGGGCACCAGAGGTTTAAGGCTCCCCATCCCTGATACTGTGATGCGTTTGGGATCAAGGCCCCCACGAATCAGAGCCTCCGCCACCGCACCCGCTCGCAGGGAAGAGAGTGTGAAGTTGTTTTGATAAATAACGCCGCCCGACGGCTGCTGACTGTCCGTGTGACCAACCACATCGATCCCCTGGACCCCTGGTGCCTGTTGAATGATCGCCGCCAACTTTCGTAGCTTCGGCTCGGCTTCCGGCTTCAGGACATAGCCACCGGAAGAAAACAGCATGTCATCGGAAATGATCATGTCCACAAGATCTTCTTTGGCCTCCTCCGAAGCCTTAATATCCGTAAGGAGATCACCTTGCTTTTTCGCATGCTCCATCAATACCTCACGGGCCGCTTCGTTTTCTTTTCCTTCCGAATAGGCCTTCTCAATGCGTGGCAAGATGGAGTCGATGTTGTTCCCTAGGTTTAGAATGGAAATGAGCATCTGCAGGGCACGAATCTGTCGCGATTCGTTGGCAAAGCCCACATCCGATGAAGATGTTTTGTCGCCGTCGTCGGGCGCCTTGAAGGCGGCCGCCACCTCATCCCTCAGCTGATCGAATTTTTTGTCATCAACCGTGGAAAACGAATAGAGAATAACGAAAAATCCAAAGAGAAGGGTGACCATGTCCGCATAGGAAATGATCCATCCTTCTTCATCGTGTTCTTCGCGTCCCTGCTGATCCCAGGTTTCTGTGAACTCATGGCACCTCTTCCGCCCTCTTAGTTACCTGGTGTGGCTACCGCCTTGTCAGAACGCTGACTTGGCAAGAGGTAGGATTTAACTTTTTCTTCGATGTACTTTGTGGGCTTGCCCGCAACAATCAACATCACGCCCTCAACCACGATGCTGCGGGCAATAAGATCTTCTTGCGTTTGTTCCAAAAGGTTTTCCGCGATTGGCGTAAACAGAAAGTTACTTAAGACGAGACCATAAAGCGTGGCCACAAGGGCAATCGCCATCGCTGGACCGATCATATTCTTGGCTTCGGAGGAACCAAGGGATTGCAAAAGAGCGATCATACCGATGGTGGTTCCCATCAAACCAAACGCCGGAGGAAACTTGGACATCGTCTTAAAAACCTTGGCTTCGTTCGTGTAGAGCTTAAAGTGCGTGGCAACACGCGTTTCAAGAAGATCCCGGATTTCCTCCGGCGCCACTTCCGCTTGTATCCAAAAAAGAATATCCGCGGCGTCGCGCAAAAACGGATCCTTGATTCGTGGAATACAGTCCTCGAAGGCCTTTGTCCCTTTGCGTCGCGCCACCGATAAGGTCACGACCTCGGCAATCAAAGCGTTGTAGTCTTTTTTGTTGCGTCCGAATAAACGGCGAAAAAAACTTTCAAAAGGGCGGCAATTTTCCCGAGAGGAAAACAAATCAGCGCAACCGCGACGGTTCCACCAATCACAATCACAGCCGCGTGTAGGTCAAACACAACCAGGATGTTTTTGAACGACATCATGATGGTGATGATGAACGCGGCGAGCGCTGTCGCGAAACCTAGAAAAGTTCCGAAATTCATGTAACGGTCCTACAGAGAATGGAGCACGAATGATGCGTTCCTGATCGTCGCTTGAAAAGAAACGAAAGATAATTGATCAAGACGCACGCTGAACAGGCAAGGAGCTAAATGCAAGGTATCCTAGTTAAAATCTTAAAATTGGAACTCTTACCACGCAATGTGCAAACCTTTCCTAGCTGAAACTCACCAAATCACGCTGCCGGCCCCACAACGTATCTTTGGTGTTTTTTATCAAATAGGACTTTTCGACCGTGGTTTCTTCGCAATGCGACACATCCCGACCTCGCTGCGACGAAATTTGCATCTCCTCAGGGGGAGGAGCAAAGGATGACCCGGGCGAAGCTCCATCGAGGAGATAAAGGCAAAGGCCGCAAAATAGTCGATGCGCGGCATCCCTTCTTTTTGTTACAGATAGCGCTCCATCGCACTGCGGATAGTCTATGCTTCATTATGAAATCATCGTCGATCACGGCGAAACCGCGAACAAATGCACGATCATGCCGTTGCAGTATCGCGAGGACTTCATCATTTTGCAGGGACGTGTCCGAGGCCCACTCACCTCTTCGCTTTTGTTGCATCACGAAGGGGTTCCATTTCATCAGCTGGATCGCTCCACACGGGAAACCAAACGCGTGGGCGTGATCGATTGCGTGTGGCGGCGCCTTGATCCCATTCTTGAGTATCTGGAAAAACCGCTCCCAACTCTTGTGCGTATCCCAGATGGTTTTGTCACCGCCTACCCACGACGCAGTAAAAAAGATTTTGACCCCTCCGGCGGCCTAGCGACCATTGAAGCGATCTTTATTGCTGGCGCGTTTCTCGGGCACTGGGACGAAACGCTTTTGCGCGAGTATTTTTTCGCCGAACAGTTTCTAGAAATGAACGACGCGGTATTTCGCCAATACGGCCTCACGCCCCCTGAGAATCAGAGCCGACCCATTTTTAATCCCCTCCTTCCGCGCAATGCCCAACGGCGCCGCATTGGACGCGGCCGCGCAGGAAAGTTATAAAAATCATACGGTTAACATCCTTCAACGCTCCAGTATTTGGTTGACATTCCATAGATTTTTTAATAAAAAGCCGCACCATTTGTATTAGCTTCTTTAAAATCCAAACTTCAAGGCGCGAGCCACTCTAAGGGGATTGATATGATTAGCACGGCTAATCTCACACTACGTTTTGGCGAACGCGTTCTGTTCGGCGATGCTTCCATCACGTTCACCGCCGGCAATTGTTATGGCTTGATTGGCGCTAACGGCGCGGGGAAATCCACGTTTCTTAAAATTCTCTCCGGTGAAATAGAACCCACATCCGGAAATGTGGTGATCAATCCGCCCACGCAACGTCTTGCCACATTGAAACAGAACCATTTCGCCTTTGATGAATTTGACGTCATGTCCACGGTTATCATGGGCCACTCACGTCTGCACAAAGTCATGCAAGAAAAAGACGCCATCTATCTCAAACCTGATTTCTCGGAAGAAGATGGCGTTAAGGCGGCGGAGCTCGAGGGAGAATTCGCGGAACTCGGTGGCTGGGAAGCAGAATCCAGCGCGGCTGTGCTTCTCAAAGGCCTCGGTATAGAAACGGACCTTCACACGAAGTTGATGAAAGATCTTAATGGTGGCGAAAAAGTGAAAGTGCTTCTCGCACAGGCCCTTTTCGGTAAACCAGAGATCCTCCTCTTGGACGAGCCTACCAACCATTTGGATATCGCCGCCGTTCGTTGGCTTGAAGAATTTCTTGGCAGCATTGAAGGCGTCGTGATCGTTGTATCGCACGACCGTCACTTCTTGAACCGCGTGTGCACGCACGTTGCCGACATTGATTTCGGTAAAATTCAGGTTTACGTCGGTAACTACGACTTCTGGTACAAGTCCAGCCAGCTCGCGCTGAAACTGCAGCAGGAACAAAATCGTAAGACTGACGAGAAAGCAAAAGAACTCGAAGCGTTTATCGCCCGCTTTAGCGCCAACGCGTCAAAATCAAAGCAAGCCACATCCCGTTCAAAACAGCTCGCAAAACTCACTTTGACCGACATTAAACCATCCACTCGTAAATACCCTTACGTTCACTTCAAACCTGATCGTGAAGCGGGGAACAATCTTCTCGAGGTTAACGGTCTCAGCAAGAGAGTTGGCGCTGAATGTTTATTCAAGAACGTTAACTTCACCATCAACAAGGGCGAAAAGGTCGCATTTGTAGCTCCTAACGAGAACTCCCTGACGGCGCTGTATAAAATTCTTCTCGACGAGGAAACAGCGGACAGCGGTAAGTTCAATTGGGGGGTGACCACCACGCGTTCTTATCTTCCCAAGGACAACGAGAAGTTTTTCAAAACAAAGGGCGTGACCTTGATCGACTGGTTGCGTGAATATTCTCCGGATCAATCCGAGAACTTCGTGCGCGGTTTTTTGGGTCGCATGCTTTTCTCGGGTACGGAAGCCATGAAGCTCTCGGATGTTCTCTCCGGAGGTGAAAAGGTACGCTGTATGCTGGCAAAGATGATGCTTTCCGGCGCCAACGTTTTGGTCCTCGATGGGCCAACAAACCACCTCGACTTGGAATCCATCACATCCGTGAACGAGGGATTGGTGCAGTTCAAAGGCACGGTGTTGTTCTCATCTCATGATCACGAGTTTCTCAACACCATTGCAACGCGCATCATTGAGATTGGTCCGGAAGGGGTCGTTTACGACAAAGAAACGACTTACGATGACTACCTCGACGAGAAGTACGGCAAAGTGAGTATCGCCGCGGAATAAAAATGTTGGGCGCCTTACGGCGCCCTTTTTTTAAATGATTGACAAGATTTCGGACTCTTTTGTTCCCTGCGCCGTTTTGATCGCGATCACATCACCCACAAATTTCCCCAACAAGGATTTACCGAGAGGCGATTGCGGGGTGATCGTGGTTACCTCTAAATCTCCCAGTGTAAGACGGTAACCAGCTCCAACGGGCATGAGAAGAAAGTGGTGTGTGCGCTCACCTTCCGTCATTTCCACCAATGCCGTGACGGCGATGCTGTCATCGGCGGTAAAAACGCGCATGGACATCGTCTGCAACAAGGTTAGAGCGGCGCGCAATTCCAATGCACGCTCTTTCTGCGCTCCCGCTAGATAGGATGCCTCAAGGGCACGCGTGTCGTATTTATGTTCGGGTTTGTTTTCGGTATGAGTCGCGTTTTCCGCTGCGGCTTGAGCGGATTTTTCAAGGTTCTCCAATTCAGCCGTAAAATGCCGCTGCAGCTGGAGCAAAAGATCAATTTTGTTGTTTTGGACGGTCATCCGCCTATCTTAGCATAAAAAAAGGGCGGCACGAGCCGCCCTTCTATCTTAGCGAAGGCCGTTAGGAGCCTTGACGCTGATGCGGCGAGGTTTCTCTTTGGGTGCTTGGTTTTCATTTGCTATTTCATTCGACAAACGTGACACCTTTTTTTGCTTCACCTGCGGGTTCTTCTTTACTGGCTCCTGAATGATGTGATCAGAGGCCCGATCCACCGCACGCTCTGGTTGACTATAAGCCGCGCCTGCAAAGACACAGGCACTCACCAACGCCAAACACATTTTCTTAAACATAACCGTTTCTCCTAGTTTTTAAGATCGACGAATGCTCATTTGTTAATGCCCGCCTGATTGGAACGTCTTCATTCTGCTTTCCAGCAACATGTACAACACAGGTAAAACCATGAGTGTCAGAGCCGTGGAGGAAATCACGCCACCCACGACCACCGAGGCGAGAGGACGTTGAACCTCAGCACCCGCTCCGGTGGACAGCATCATCGGTAAGAAACCGAGAGCCGCGCCCAGTGCCGTCATGAGAACAGGACGTAGTCGGAGGCGCGTTCCTTCCAAGATCAATTCTTTTCCAGTGAGGCCTTCGACTTTCAGACGATTGAAATAGCTTACGAGTACTACACCATTTAACACGGCGATTCCTGAGAGAGCGATGAAGCCGACAGCGGCCGAGATACTAAAATCGAGCCGATTGATCATAAGACTAAGAACGCCACCCACGAGTGCCAGGGGAATACAGACAGCAATCAGCATCGTTTGAATCGCGCTTTGGAAGGCCATGTAGATCATAACAAAAACCAACAACAAAGCGAGAGGCACGATAATCGCGAGACGTTCTTTGGCCATTTCCAAATTCTTAAAACTTCCGCCCCATTCCAGATAATATCCGGGAGGTACCTTGAGTTTTTCCTCTACTTTCTTCTGAGCTTCTTTTACGAAAGATGAAGTATCGCGGCCACGAACGTTGATGAGAACCGCGGCTCGTTTCTTAGACTGTTCGCGACGTAAATCACTGTGAGTTTCAGTCACTTTCACGTCAGCGATTTCCGCCAGAGGAATGGTGACGTTGTCACCCACACCCACCGGAACCTTCTTAACGTTGCGAATATTCGAGCGGTCTTCCTCGTTCATGCGCACGATGATGGGAAACTTCAGAACACCTTCAAAAACGCTTCCAGCCTCCTTACCTCCCAATGCCGTCTCCACCGTTCCCAAGACACGTTCTTTCGACAGACCAATGCGGTGAAGGTCAACATCCCGCGGCGTGATCTTAAGAAGAGGTGACTTTCCCTTTGTCTCCTCTTCAACGTCGCCTGACCCACTTACGGTACGAATGATGGCCGCGGCCTCGCTGCTAATCTGCGAAATCTTGTCCATGTCATCGCCAAAGACTTTCAAGGAAACGTCCGCGCGAACACCTTCAAGAAGCTCGTTAAATCGAAGTTGAATCGGCTGAGAGATCACCAAGGACTGACCCGCGATTTCTCCTTCCAGTTTGTCTTTGATATCCTCAATCAGTTTCTCCTTTGACCGGCCACCCTTCCGTTCCGTCGCTGACTTCAAAAGGATGTAGGTATCGGAAAGGTTTACACCCATGGGGTCAGTGGCAATCTCCGCCGTACCAATCCGCGAAACAACCGCATCGACTTCCGGAAATTCGAGGATTGATTTTTCGGAAAGGCTTTGCATCTCGATAGATTGATCCAAACTGATGTTACTAGGGCGAACAAACTGAATGGCGATGGAACCTTCATCCAATTGCGGGAGAAAGTTCGCTCCCAATCGAGCAAACAAACCAAAGCCCAATGCGATAAACACGATCGCGAGAACCGGAATTAGGTAACGCAAGCGGAGGCAGACTTGGAGAATGGGAAGGTAGCCCTTCTCCAACGCGGTCATCACTTTCGGCGGCTTCGAGCTGATATTTCCGGACAGGAACATACCGGCCAAAGCGGGAATCGTGGTGAAGGAAAAAAGAAACGCCGCCGCCAAAGCAAAGCAGAAAGTCGCCGCCATGGGTGTGAACATTTTCGCTTCAACACCTGTCAATCCAAACAAAGGCAAGAACACGATGATGATAATCAGCTGCCCAAAACCAGCGGCGGAACGAATTTCAATGGTCGCGTTGGTTACCGCATTCTTGACTTCGGCGCGAGTTAGAACACGCCCCATTTTCTCCCGCATGACACCGATGTGGCGCACGCAGTTATCCATCACAATGACGGCACCATCAATGATGATGCCAAAGTCCAGCGCTCCAAGACTCATCAAGTTTCCGGAAATATGAAAAAACTTCATGCAGAGAAACGTGACGAGAAGGGACAGAGGAATGGTGACGGCGGTGATAATCGCGACGCGAATGTTGCCGATAAGCACTAAAATAATGAGCGCCACAAGCACGGCGCCAAAGATAAGGTTCTTCTCGACGGTGCCAATGGTGTTGTTCACAAGATCAGAGCGATTGTAACGAACTTTAAGTTCAACCCAATCCGGAAGCGCCTTGCGGATCTCATTCATTTGGTTGTCAACAGCCTCGGATACCGTACGACTATTGGCACCTAAAAGCATAAGCACTGTGCCCAGCACTTTTTCTTCGCCGTTAACGAGTGCCGCTCCGGTGCGCAACTGACGATCCAACTTCACATCCGCCACATCTTTGATGGTGACCGTGGTGAAGTTAGGAAGCTTCTTGATCACGATCGATTCAATATCTTGAATCGTGCGCACAAGACCGGTGGCTTGAACCAACAGCTGCTCAGCCGTCTGCTGCACATAACCACCACCCGTGTTGCGGTTGTTTGCCTCCAGCGCGGTAACAATTTCATCCAGATGGATGCCGTAGCGAGCGAGATCGCCAAGACGTGGTTGCACAAAGTACTGTTTCTCGTACCCACCAATCGAGTTCACTTCCGCCACGCCGGGCACCATCAACAAACGAGGATGCACGAGAGATTCATCAATGGTTTTGAGATCCATCAACTGACGCATGCGCTCTTCACCGGTTGCTTTTTCCTTGGCGTCCAGGGAATAGAAGTACACTTCGCCCAATCCGGTGGTGATGGGACCGAGGACAGGCTGCACATTGCCTGGAAGGTCATCCTTAATGGCCTGCAGCCTCTCCGACACAAGCTGCCGCGCTAAAAAGATCTGCGTGCCTTCTTCAAAGATCACCGTCACCTGTGACAAACCGAAACGTGTGATGGACCGTACTTGATCCACACCCGGAATGCCGCCTAGACCACTCTCGATGGGATAGGTGATAAAACGTTCGATTTCTTCGGGAACAAGCCCCTCCACGGACGTATTGATCTGCACCTGCACGTTGGTGATGTCAGGAACCGCGTCGATGGGAAGGCTGCGAAACGCTACAAAACCCGCTATAGCCAAAATCGTCGTGATAATAAGCACGAGCCCTGGCTGATTGACCGCTTTTTCTATCAATTTATTCATTGGATAATGCTTTCCTTATCAGTGCACGTGTCCTTGACCACCTTGACCCGATGCTTCGAGATGAGCGATGCGCAACAAAGCGACGCCGGCGGTGACGATGAGATCTGTGGGCTTAAATTTTTTTGTTTTGACGCTCGCGCTCTTACCGTCGGAACGGAGAAGCTCCAACTCCACCAGCTGAAACCAACCGTCACGCTGCACGTAGACACCCACTTCCTCTTGAAAGAAGACAAGCGCTGACGCTGGAACATTGACGGCTTCACCCACCGTGGAACGAAGCGGTTCTGTTTTAAGCGCCATGATCGTCACGGCTTTCTGAGAAAGGCGAAATAATTTTCCCTCTTCTTTCACTTCCTCAATCGCTTTTCCTGGACCGAACTTTGAGCTACCGCCATGATCATGACCACCCTCTTCATGAGCGTGCCCCTTCTCTTCGTGACCATGAGCTTCTTTTCCATGCTCATGCTTTTCCTCCGCGCCGTGCTCATGTTCCTTTTCAGCGCCATGGTCGTGCTTTTCTTCCTTCCCATGTTCGTGCTTCTCGTTCGCGTCATGCTTATGCTCCTGCGCATAAGCTCGTGGAACGATCAGCACGAAGGGCAACAACAACGATGCGTAAAAATGGGAGCTTTTTTTCATTTCATTTTCTCCTGCTCGAGGCGCCCTTCGAGGGCGTAGATTTGCCAAAGGGCTTTGACCGCCTTTAGCTCCTGCTGATGCAACTGTTCGTAGTATTCTTGACGCTGACGGTGAAGTTCCGTGATCAGAGGCGCGGCGACAACACCACGCTGCAGCATGCTGTGAAGGTCAGAGTGTTTCCCTTCCACATTGCCATCTTTTAAAGTTTTCTCGATGGATCCGGAAAGATCCTGATACGAACTCAACAGGGACTCATAAACCCGTTGCCCCTCCTCCGCGGCTTTGCGCTCAACGATCTCACTGCGCCCAAGCTTCGCGTACGCCTGCGCTTTTTGCCCTTGGTTCTGGTGGTAGATGGGCAGCGGCATGCTGAGGGATAAGCCTACCCACGTTTTGTTGTCCTCATCCATTTCCACCTTGGGACCAACGGTCAGATCCGGCCAGGCTTCGCTCTTTTCCATATCGTAGCCGGCTCTAGCGGCGGCCACTTCCCTGCGAGCGAGATCGACATCCGCACTTTTCAAATCCGCCTTTTTAACGGAAGGCCATTTCTCCATCGTTGTCGGCAGCACTTTTGGCGATGGATCAAATTCTCGGCCAACGGAAACGGACAATGATGCAATCAGTTCACGCCGCTCCGATAAAAGAGCGGCCTCGCGGATGCGATGATCCTCAAGCGCCATTTTAAAGATGGAAATGGAGATGCGCTGCTCGGGAGAAAGAGCGCCCGCACGGGCAAATTGCTGCGCGACTTTTTGAAATGTCGCGAGTCCTTCCCGAGTTAACTCGATTTCTTTGTCCAACTGGCGCAGACGAAACAACTGTTCGACGGTTCGCAGCGCGATCTCTTCCTTCGTTTTGCGAAGGATGCCTTCAGCGACACCTTTTTCCGCGCGAGCCAACTGCTCGCGGGAAGAGCGCTTGCCGCTGAGATCGAAAGCCTGCGTGAGGGAGATTTCGCGAGAAAGACCATTCCTCCGCTTCATAACCTCGATGCCAAGATCCGGATTGAGGCGCTGGTCACCGACTTCGACCGCCGCGGCGGCAATTTCCACATCGGCTTCCGTCATTTTCAGAGTTTTGTCCCGCTCCATCACACAACGCAGGACATCATTCGCGCTGACAAAGGGAGGACATTCCCCTTCCGTCGTGTCAGCCTTCGCCCCCATAGAAAAAAATAACATCCCTAAAAGACAGAATGCCGTATTCCTTAGCATCGCTTCTCCATGCTAGATCAATAGATGGGTCCTAGGCGCAAAAACTCACTGAGAGCTCTGCCCGCGCGGACGCTTTAAATTGTCACGAAAAAATTAGGTGAAGAGAGACTGTGATGGTGGCCGCAGAAGTTCCGTGGCTAGGCGCTTCGAGCGTAGCCCATCATAGAGAAAGTGTTGCGCCAAGCGCACCCCTCCCGTCGCTAAAAACTCTTCGGGATGCTGTGTGAAGAATAAACCATGAAGGAAATGACAATGGAAACTGCAGGCTTCGGCTTGATGGTCTTGATTGTCCGCGTGGTTATGAGAATCACCGGCATCCATACAACCCGTCAGTGATTGCGTATGGCATGAATCCGCGGGCTGCACTTCATGAACGGGATCACACCACAGATTGCCGGTGAATCCGACCAAGAAGATCAACACTATAAGATTCTTGAAAAAAATACGAAGACCCTCGTGAGTTTTTGCTTTATAACGCATTAAGCCCGCAATATCTATCAGTTTACTTCGGGCGAGGCCTGTTTTAGTGCTCACAGCAAGAGCCACAGCTCCCATCTTCCTTCAACATCCCCCGGCCTTCACGCCATGTCAAATAGGATAATATGAGAGCCCCCACGGAATCTACCCACCACAGTTGGGGGGCAACAAAAAAGACCAGACTTCCCACGAAAAGAACCACCGAAAGCTTGATACACGCGAGGGTGCAGGCGGCATCATTTTTGAGA
>CAYOJQ010000059.1:0-20037 GCA_964404325.1 uncultured Oligoflexales bacterium | reverse complement strand
CGGTTATTTATTCATTGCAGATAAGTTCAAAGGAAATTGAAAGGGGTCTTTCACGCTATTCAGAACTGGATTTATACGAATCTTTGTTGATGATTGAGTATCTTCTTCTCAAAACAAAACGCAAGAAATACCCGGATCTCATGTGGGTCAGGCGACTGGACCGGCAACTCGGTACGCTTAAACCATTTTTTCTAGGGACCGAGCGGATCAAACTTATGAAACGCTTGGGTCTCGTGACAGCGTTCGACGCGAACCAATATGCGAAGAAACTTCTATTTCCATGGTTTCGGTGAAATCACCTCTCTCAACGATGAAAGGTCGTCTAAAGCCTGGAAGCGCGCCTCACGGAGATCCAACACGAAGTTTGGATCTGGATTCCCTTCAGCCAACATAAATGAGTCGCCATCCGCACAATAACGATTCCAGACAAAGCCACTGTGACAAAAGCTCACGATGTGGAAAGCGCGATTTTGTTCACAAAAGTGGATCACATCATCTATCTCCGCCGGAATGATTGTTCCAACAAAATTGGTGGAGCAAATAATTCCAAGATCTCGCAGGCGGAATGAATCCCAAATCATTTTCACCTCACCTGCGAATTCATCCCACTCTGTTGTAATACGCATAGAACCTCCTTTGTTCAAAAGTTCTATCGGTGAGAGTGAGAAGATATTTTAGAAAAAAATCAGCACCGATTTCGGGACATTATCAGTGAAAAAAATCTTTGCAAGGCAGCGCGCGACAAGTTTGATTTTTACATTTATGTCGTTTGATATGGGTTAGGGCGCAGGATTAGTTTCCGCTTCTAAAAAAAGGGAGCTGAGCCATGCGAACAAAAATTGGCCTGTTATCAAGCAATAGAACGGCGGTTATTTTTTAGAAACTGCCCTTGATGCGAATCAATATGGAAAAACTCTTCTATTCCCATGGTTTCGATGAAAATGGCTCCTCAAGGGCCATAATAACCGAAT
Organism: uncultured Oligoflexales bacterium; assembly: GCA_964404325.1. GTDB lineage: Bacteria > Bdellovibrionota_B > Oligoflexia > Oligoflexales > Oligoflexaceae > CAYOJQ01. The sequence continues at coordinate 19,066 of CAYOJQ010000059.1, read as the reverse complement.
GTTCCCACAAGACTCGTGGAACAGATGAGCCCCATGTCTCGTAGTCGGAACGAATCCCAGATCATCAGCACTTCATCCGCAAATTGAAAATAGCTTGTGAGAATACGCATAGAACCTCCTTTATCCAGACGTTCTATCGGTGAGAATGAGAAGGTATCTTAGATTTTAAACGCGCCAATATTACGGGACAGGAGAACGAAAAATGTCTTGGGATCAGTGCATGAAAAAGTTCTGCGAAAAAATGCGCTTGGCGAAAGTTGTGTCATTTCCAAACAGCAACAAACGCGCCGATGGTCGCTAACAGGCAGCCTAGGAGACGTTGCGGTGTTGCGGATACACCTCCGACGAAGTAATCCCAACCAAGACTACTAATCATTTGTGCGGCGATGAGTGCCACGAACACTGGCGCGGCTCCGAGATGCATCACGGCAATCGGCATCCCAGAGATGATGAGATAGCCGAGAATACCCGGGAGAACCCACCACCACGCCATCGGTCCAGTCGGCATGCGCAATTCAAACATCTCAGGCATCTTGATGGGGAGAAAGCGCATCATCCCATAAACCATGAGTGTCATCCCCACTAACACCAATGAGTTCATCAACACCGCACCGGTAAGAGACCACTGAGGAACGATCTGGCGATTGATTCCAGCTTGCATTACCGCAGCGATGCCAAGGCAGATTGGAATAAAGTAAACGAGCATCTTCAAACCCATCCGAAAGCTTTTTATCCTATTGAGATCAAAAGAATTGTATAATTTTTAAGCAGACCATATCTGAAGTAGACACTCACCACTCGATATAAACTACAATAAACATAGCAAAAAAGACGAATAATTTTGTTTTTTTCAAAATGGGAATTTGATGCATTTACAGGTGTCATGAAATTTGATGATTTTCCCCTTATCCTTTTTAAATAGATGGCTTATACTCTTGGTAATAAATCTTTTCCATCATGGTTTACTTTAGGATTTGGGAGTCAGCGCATGAAAAGAATCGTTGCAGCACTATTTGCGGTTTCTGTATTTGCGGCTAATGCTCAGGCTGCAGAACTTTCTGCTTTGAGCGGTCTTTATAAATCAAACAAGGTTAAAAACGGTTTAGAAACAACCAATATCAGCCTTGGCGCTCGTTATGGCGCAGAAGTTGTTGATGGTAAGTCTTGGTTTGCTGACGTTAACGTTAACAATACTTCTTACAAAGTAAAAGCTGGTAAAGCCCCAGACGCTGATTCAATCTACTCTTTAGGCGGTGGTATGGCGTACTGGATGAAGAGCCTCTCTAGTGACAACTTCACACCATATCTCGCTATTGCCGCACACCTTGAAAGCGGTAAGTACACAAACGCAGCTGGCGCTCAAGTTGAGACCACTGGCGTTTCTTACCAGTCCGACGTTGGTGTACGCATCAATACTTCTGACAAGTGCTTCATCAACCTCGAAACAAACCTCTTCAAGTCTTACCTCACTAAGACTGACAAAGAGAAAACAACAACCGCTGCTGGTACAACAACAACAGAAACAACCAGCATGGAACTCTTTGGCGACACAAATGGCGCTTTCGCGACTATGACTGTTGGCCTCGGTATGAAGATCTAATCTGATTTCCATCAGATAAAAGAAAGCCTAACCGAAAGGTTAGGCTTTTTTTCTTTTTGATCGATGCCAACGAAACTTTAAGACGCGGCTGAAGAGAGTTGTTGCATTCCGTTGGCTGGCTTAGGGTTTCCGTTGCCACTCACCTGTACAAACATCGGTTTCGCGACCTCCGCCGCTTTCTCTTCCCCGCACATGATCTTCACAAGGCGCAGTGAGAACTCCATCGCTGTCCCCGGAGCCTGACTTGTGATGATATTGCCGTCCACCACCACGCGATCATTTTTAAACGTTTTGATTTCCTCGCGGAAATTGGGATGACCAGTGGCGCGCTTGTCTTTCAAATAACCACCACGCTGCAAAATAACCGCAGGCGCCGCACAGATGGCAGCAATCAGACGATTATCTTTCATTTGGTCATCAAGTAGCTTTTTCAGACGTGTATCTTCGGCGAGGTTTAGTGCCCCAGGCATTCCACCGGGGAGAACAATCAAATCGAATTTTTGCTGCGCAACATCATCAAGAGTCTTATCGGGAACAACCACAACGCCCCGTGAGGCTTTAACGCTTCCTTTATTCTGCCCTGCAACGACGACATCAATTCCCGCGCGTCTAAGAACATCAATCACCGTTATTGCTTCAATCTCCTCAAAACCGTCAGCTAGTGGAACCAACGCACTCTTCTTACCCATGCAATCCCCTCGAAACTTAGCAACCTAAAAACACGCATCACTATCGACAACTCGTGCGGACGATAACAAAGCATGGTTACACATTCAATTCTTCAGCCAGCCTTTGCTCTTCGAGAAAAACGACTCGAAGCATGCGGCGGACGGTCAATGTTTGTTCTCGGCATACAGCTCGAAAACCTTAGGGGTAAAACGCTACATAAAGTCTAATTATAAACGACCTCGCGGCATCAGGCATTCGGATCTGCATCACACCAACTTTTCTTCACTTCAGACGCAATTTTAAGAAATGACCAAAAATAAGGCCATGCTGGCATGCAATATGCAAAAAGGTTCTGAAAGCATGGAGGTTCGACATGGAATCAGGAAGCCCCATCGAAAGATTTGAGTCTGAGGCTGATCCCATCGAAGATCCCCGCGTAGCATCAGCCGCAATTAAAGTAACCGAGGAACCAAAGATTATCGGTATTTGGCTGGATCATATCCAAACTTACATTGTTGGTCTTCTGGAAGATCGCGTCGATTTTCAGACCATCGTCAATTTCCAGGATAAGCAAGATTACTTTCACCGAATTTTGACCTACGCCAAGACGGCTGAGCGCATTGTACTTTTAGGTCCCGATGAAGCGAAAAAGGAACTGTGCGTGCATATACACAGAGACAAGGAGCTTCAACATAAACTCGTTGCGGTGACGGAATGCGGACCTATGTCAAAACCAAAACTTATTACCTTTGTAAGAAAGCTTGCCGACGGCTCGCCTCAAGAAGGTTCAGACATCGCGTCTGGTCCTCTCTCGCACAACCTCCTCGAATGATGTGGGTGACATGAAGAGCATCCGCATTAATTTCTCCAAGCCAAATTGGCCTCGCTGGCAGGGACACGAAGCACCCGAATCGTGGGTTCCGCCGACGGATGTTTATGCGGCCCCTGGAGGTTGGTTGGTTAAGGTCGATCTTGCCGGCGTCAGGCGAGAGGATATCGAATGCTTTCCAAAAGGGCGTGAGCTCTACATTCGTGGCTACCGCCCTGATCTCACTGCATCTCACGGAATCTCACAATGTTATCTCGAGATCTTCTACACAAACTTTGAGCGAATCATCGAGTTTCCTCAAGAAATCGAATCTGCCCGCATCAATTACGATTACCACGAGGGCATGTTTCTCATTCGCATAGAAAGGCGCTGATCCTATGGCGGAGTTGTCCAAAAAAAATTCAACGCTCGAACTTCCGGTTTTGCCGCTCAAGAACTCCGTCGTTTTCCCTCACGTCGTTACCCCGCTCTCCGTGGGAAGAGAACTCTCCATGGCGGCGGTCGAAGCGGCGATAGCCCGCGAAGACAAGCACCTTGTGGTCATCGCTCAACGAAATCCTGAAATCGAAGCACCAGGCACGGAAGATCTTTTTACCGTCGGCACAAAAGTATTTATTCGCAAGATGGTAAAATCCAGTCAGTCCATTGAGCTACTCGTCCAAGGGATTGAGCGCCTCCACCTTGAAGGACCTATTCAAATAGACAAATACATTTCCGGTGCATTCCAGAGACTCCCCATGCGTCACGATCAAACAACCGAAGTGGAGGCTCTCGAACGAAATATTTTTGAGCTGACCCAGAAAATCGATGAAATCGGCCCCTTCCAAAGCCAGGTCCCATTTCGACAGATGATTCAACAGCTGAAAGACCCCGCACATAAAGTTTACCTTCTTGCCTCGCTGTTAGGATTAGATCTCGATTTCGGTCAGAAACTTCTTGAAGCGCCAAGTCTAAGGGATCTTTTGTCGCTCTTTCATGACTATCTCGCTCGTGAAGTGGAAGTATTTGAAACTCAAGCGCAGATTGCTAGCAAAGCGGCCTCGGAAATCGGAAAACAAAACCGCGAATATGTCTTGAGACAACAGATGCGCGCCATTCAAAAAGAACTGGGCGAATCCGATCCCCATGAAGCCGAAGTGCAAGAACTCAGAGATCGCGTTGAAAAGACGGAGCTGCCGGAACTTGTGCGAACGGAAATTGATCGCGAGCTGGATCGACTCACAAAGATTCCCAATTCATCGCCGGAGTTCCAAGTATCTCGCTCTTATATAGAGTTTGTTGTTGATCTTCCCTGGAAACAGGAGACGACCGACAATCTCGATCTTCACCGCGCACGAACGATTCTCGATGAAGATCACTACGACATCAAAGAAGTAAAAGAACGGATCGTGGAACATCTTGCCGTGATGAAACTTAACCCTGAAGCAAAGTCTCCGATCCTTTGTTTTGTGGGGCCACCGGGAGTAGGGAAGACATCTCTTGGGCAATCCATTGCGCGATCTCTAGGACGTCATTTTGAACGTATGAGCCTAGGCGGTATGCACGACGAAGCGGAGCTGCGCGGACACCGACGCACTTATATCGGCGCGATGCCCGGGCGTATTCTTCAGGCCATCCGTCGTTCAAAAGCCAGAAATCCCGTCATCATGCTTGATGAAGTTGATAAACTTGGACGCGATTTCCGTGGCGATCCAGCCGCGGCGCTTCTTGAGATCCTCGATCCGCAACAGAACTTTGAATTTCGTGACAACTATCTCGATCTACCCTACGACTTGACACATGTCTTCTTCATAACAACAGCAAACACTCTTGATACCATTCCGCGACCACTCTTAGATCGCATGGAAGTGTTACGGCTGTCTGGTTACTCTGACGAAGAAAAAATGGAGATCGCAAAGCGGTACCTGATTCCGCGCCAAATTAGGGAAACAGGTCTTAAACCAACGGATATTCGCTTGGATGATACAGTCCTCTTATATCTTATTCGCAACTACACACGCGAAGCAGGCGTGCGCGAACTTGAGCGTGTTCTTGGGCGCATCTTTCGAAAAATCGCCACACGCTTTGCCGACGGCATCAAAGAGGTGGTCGATATCACCATAGACTCACTCGCTTCTACCCTTGGTCCAAAACGGTTCTTCTCAGAGTCCTTCCGCAAGGAGCTTCCAGCCGGTGTGGCAACGGGACTGGCGTGGACAGAAGCTGGTGGGGATGTATTGTATATTGAAACAGTACTGACGCCTGAAGTGAAGGTGTTTGATATCACGGGTCAGCTCGGCGACGTCATGAAAGAATCCGCAAAGGCCGCAAAAAGCTTCATCTGGTCCATATGCAATGAATTGGGGGTGCCGCCGGGTCACCTCGAAAAAGTTGGCCTTCACGTTCACGTTCCCGCGGGTGCCATTCCCAAAGATGGGCCGTCCGCAGGTATAACCATCGCGACAGCTCTTGCTTCCCTTATTACGGGACTACCAGTCCGCACCGATGTCGCTATGACGGGCGAAATCACTTTAACAGGCCTAGTCATGCCAATCGGTGGCGTCAAAGAAAAAGTATTGGCAGCACGTCGTTCAGGAATCACAAAAATAATCCTTCCTCGTGAGAACTTGAAAGATCTAGAGGAGCTTCCTGAAGTGCTTCGCGATGAAATGACCTTCTATCCCGTAGACAATATTCGCGAGGTTTTGGGGTGGGCTATTCCTGACCTCGCCAGACACTTGGCTGCCTAAGCAACCTCGTGTCCGACTTCGTCAGCTATTTCTTGAACACGATCCTTAAGGCTTGTTTCACTGTCTTTCCTGTCATCAATACTAACCTGTGTGATGACACGTCCATATTGATTGACCAGCATGTCATGACATTGCTTGATGATCGGCATCACTTCGTCCCATTCACCTCGAATTGAGGTTCCCATCGGACCGACTTGATACTCGACCTTCTTCTCATCCAGTACCTTGATAACATCGCCAATCTGTTTCGCGTAATGGGTGCAGCCCGTTGGATAGACGCTGAATTCAATGATCATGATGCCTCTCTCTATTAAGAAGTCGCTCGTTTTTTTACCGTCTGCGGGGATGCTTCTTCCATATAAGCTGCCTGGAGGTGTCGGTATGCCGAGGAGAGGGTCTCCCAGGCGAGCCTAACATGCCAGCGCTGTTCCTCTTCAAGGGAACTCGCAAGCTTATGGAAGCTTTCCTCCAGACGTCCTAGCTCTCTCACTAAGTCTTCTTCCCCAAGCGGTAAGTCAGATTCCGTTTCGTTCGCGGTTTTTGCCGCTTGACTCACGTAGCAAGCCGCATCGTGAACATCGAGCGCGCGACGCACCCCGTCAGGAGATTCCTCCGCAATCGCGAGTTGATGCGCCGCATGCGCCAACGATTGCGCCAAGCGAAGTAAATGGCCCGGGTAACGAATTGGTAGTGACATTTTAACACCGGAAAAAGGTTTTAAAGGAAGGACTCGACCTCGATCACTCATTCCAATATTCCTTCGTCAGAACGATACACATATCTCTCTCTAAACGAAAAATGCATCGACCATGCCATTGGCGGATTGATATTTGCAGACCCAAAATGAGCGGAGGATTAGGCCATGATCACTGTCGATGTGAAGTATCGCTATCCGTCTCGCGGCGCAAAGACCCCGCGTAGCTTTCGCCTCAGCGAAAAAACAATCTTGATTAATCAAGTGCTGGACCAGTGGTTCGGAATCGACCACCGCTATTTTAAAATCCTCGCGGAAGATCGCGCCATTTATATCCTGCGGCATGACATGATCGCCAATGCCTGGGAGGTCATTTTCTACGATAATACCAACGAACTCCTTTGAAGTTTGTGACCTTATCGCGGCATCGTTTTCGTTCACACCGTATTATTTCACCTACACTTGTCACATCTAAGCAGGTCATCCAAAAGAGAATCCTCATTTTTTCTCTTAACTCTGCCTCACATCTCGCGAATTCCATTAATCCGAACGTGGCATATGCCTTGCACAGCTTTGCGCAGCCTATCGCTGCAATTTAGGGCCGCAAAAAGGCGTTAGTCATGAACTATAAAGGGTGCCGCGCATGAAAGCACAAATAGGACTGCTTTTCCTTGCTTCCGTAACGTTGACTGCTTGCGGATCGAAGGACACAGAAAAAACCACAAAGCCGCTAAAAGATGAAAGGGAACAGGTCTGCACGGGAGCACAGGGCGAAACATGTCAGACCCTTCAGCACGATGAGCGATTGCCTTACTCAGATAAAGAAAAGGCCGCCGTCGAAAAAGTCTTTAACGACTTTGGTCCTCTTTACGTCGGACCAACGGAAAGCCAGGAAGTTAGAATAAAGGGTGAAATGCCCTGGACTGGCTATTGGTATCCCAAACGAAAAGATGACCTCTTTCGCGATGAAATCAGTCCACTCGCGAAGTTAGACAATGCAGCCAGACGTTCTGGAATTGAAATCAAGTCAGCGGACTGGGAACGCAATGTCTACTCTCCAAACGATCCCGAATGGACGGGACTTTGTGATGCATGGGCTCTCGCGTCCATTCAAGCACCAGAACCAAAAACGGCTCTGCGCTACCAAGACGTACGCTTCAGCATCTCAGATCAGAAAGCTCTTCTGGTCAAAAAGTTCGAGGGTAGTTTGCCACTTGTTTACGGCAACCGTTACTTTGGCACCTATGAATCAGATGGAGACATCCAAGACCTAAGACCAGAGGCCTTTCAACGCATCGTTGAAGTTGTCATAGGCGAGCGAGGCTTACCCATTGTTGTCGATGACGATCCGGGTCCCGAGGTATGGAGCAAACCCATGTACCGTATGCGTTGGGTCGTCAAACAAGATCCAGATAATGAAAACGCATATCTTGTAACGGCGTACCCACTTCTTGTCAAAAGTCGCAACGATGTGAGTGACACGCTGACACAACCGCAAGATATGAAAGCGCCCGTCTACGAATATCGTCTCTTTGTGGATAAGAACGATGAGAAAGATGGAAAGTATCGCGTGATCTACGGCGAATGGATTGGAGTCTCTTTGTCTGAGCACCCAGACATGGTCTTCCTTCCGAACCCAGATCCGTCCGCCATTCGGCCGATTAACCCCGAAATTGCAAAGGCTATATCGGTCATCGATCGCATCTTCTCACAGGGCGAGGCGGAACCATAACACTCATACTGCCGTCGGGAAGGTTCTCTACGGCATGATTACAAACTTGGAGGGATTCACTCATGAAATTGATTGGATTGACTGTGCTTGTCGCATCACTTTCCGGCATGGCCTTCGCGAATGAAGGTAACGTAAAAGGCTACGGCATGACTTTGGATGAGTTGAAAGCAAAGTGCGTGGAGCTTTCTGCGAACCAACAGATCAAGCCCTTTAAAGTACAAGTTACCTGTTCCGAAGTAAGTAAAATCTGGCGCGAAGGTCAACCAACCCAAGTCGCCGTAGACAACTCCCGTGAAGTTGGCGCGACACTTCGCATGAAGGGTTTCGAAGTTCCTTATTCCGGCAACACATTACCAGCTGGCCAAACAACAGCGAACTGCTCCACACTTGAGCAATTCCAACTCACAGTTCCTGCGGTTGATATCGAGCTTAGCTGCGATGAGTTGACGCAAATCAACAACCTCGCGGACTTCTGTGCACCACACATCGACGCTCGCGTTCAAGCTGACCCAGGCATCGTTCTTTCTGAACCAACTGGCGCGAAGCAAAACGTTTGCGACGGCAAATTTGTTGGTAACGTAGCTCAAAAATCCAACAAGTAATCAGTGCTGTAAAAAGAAACCCGCTCCCATATGGGAGCGGGTTTTTTCTTTTTTAGAGGCAGAAGTTCATGTCGCCGCCGCGATAAGCGGGATTGAGAGCAAGATAGCAGCTATAAACGTCATCGTGAGCCGCAAAACGAACGGAACGATATTGATTCTGTCCATTGCGAACGGAGATGTGCATATGCTGATCGTGATTGAGACCAGTGTCTTCCTGGATCTTATTGAAGCGACCCTGAGCAAATGTATTGATCAAGCCAGCATTCTGCGCTGCCTGGGCCCACTGAATCATCTCGGAACGATAAGCGCTGATAAGCATATCAACACTCGTTGATTGCAAGGCGGCATACATAAACCAAAAGCTTTTCTCACGATCGATCGAAACTTTACCACTACCGTCCATGGCACCAAGGTAAGTGACGTCCACATCCTGGCCGCTACGGTGTGAGCCCTCGGGATGTGTGTAAAGCTTCTCGTTACCCATCGATGTCGATGGCGTATCTCCGGAAGAACTGCTCATATCGGCGACACGAACCTTTTCACCTGGAAAGAGAAATTCCACGAACTTGGAAGCACGGCGCAAGACGTAGATGGTGTCCGCGTTACCGTAATGATTTTTAGTGTTAACCTCATGATGAGGAACCATATTGGTGCCACTCATGGGCAAGGGCATCAAACCACTTGTGTTATAGAATGATTGCGCGCTCTCTTGGCGTTCCCATGACTTGAGTTGCTTCAAGGCGTTGTTCAAACGCTCCTTCGTCACAGTCATGCATCGCCCACCTTGGCAGGACGAGCCTTGATTGCCCCAGGTAGCTGAACCGCCACCCATGGATCCATCTTCCGTCGAGAACGTTACAGCCGTCGTCACTGGTACTTTGAGGATCTGACCGTTATTAAGCGCAACGCCTGCCTCGACGATGACGCGATCAAGTCCTCTCTGATCCTGACAAATCTGTTTTGCTGGCTTGAAGGTGAATTGACGATCTCCCGCACCCCAATTGGAAAGGATGAGCGCTCGCTTGTAATTCATTGCACCATAGATATTAACGTGACCTAAAAGTGTTCCTACAGAAACAGCACCAGGAAAAGCGACATCAACTGAGTCGATGCATTGTTTGTTACTTCCATAATTGACGCGAACACCAATTCCGTTTGAACCGACACTCGGAAGCGCGTCTCTTGCGCCTGGATCTCTTCCCGTCGTTGTTGACGCCATCACTTCACTAACTGGGGCGCCACATGCCAGGGTCGAAAAGACCAATACGGCGCAAAAAAGTCGTCTCACTTTTCACCTCATTTTCGATTGTGGGGTTTAGTTTTGATTGAACTCTTGTTCCGATGGGTTCCTCATATCCCACAACCAAACCGAAGTTTCAAGCCACAATGACCTTAAGAAAAATTCGGAAAGTAACGTGTTCCGAAAACACATCATGCATAATTTTTTTCTTTTAATACAAGTGATTTGCGCTGAGATTTTGCAGCCATGTCATGATGCGTTTCGCATATCACGAAGACGCATCAAAGTGGTGATTTGGAAAGATTGAAGTTGTCGCGTTTAAGGAATTGCAACAGCATACGGCGGTTGTCGCGAATTGATCGGTTTTCGCGAACATGGTGGTGTGGTTGGATTATCACGGCAAGCAAGGATGGCATCAAGGGATGCGCCATAGCCAGATGCGTTCCACTGACTCTCGTTTGCAATTCCCGCTTCCGCAGGTGGCATCCACATATTCAAATGAAAACTTTGTTTCGCATGATTGGATAAGTTGCGCGCATGAAGGCGACCCGTGGAATTCTCTGCCCATGTTTCCAGCATCTTCTTATCCGCAAAGTTGTGACAGCTGGTGCACTGAGGCTTCTCATCATGAAACAAGGCATAAACCTGTGGCCAATACTGGAAACCACGATTGCCAATCACGCTGTATTTTCCAGACCAATCGGAAGAGCGGTCCATTGCTGGCACAAGCGGTTTACCGCCATCACCCTTCACCTGATCGATAAAGGGGGTATGAATAAAGGGGTCGTTATCGTGGCATCGAATGCACTGCATATTGGAGTTGTTTGCGACGCCACTCGGCTTTAACCAAAAGGTCGATGCGCTCGTAGCGTAGGAAGGAGATCCGCTCGGTAAACTTTTTTCCATGGGAGAAGGAACGCGGCGACCGTCTCTATTGGAAAGGGGTGTCTGATAGAAACATGTTTCGCCTGTTTTGCGATTATGTTGGATCATGTTGATGTCTTCAAAGATGGGATAAGTCGAACCATCAAAGTTCTGCCCACCATATTGCTGCGGACCAAGGCGCGGTGTATAGCGTCTGCATGTGAATACCACATCAACGTCTTTAAGAACTTTACCCTGAGCATCCCGGGCGGCGAGTTTTCCTAGACGCGCGTAAGGGACACATTGTCCAAAATTGCCGAGAGGAAGATGTGCGGGACGATCACAACTGTATTCTTGATTGCCGTTGGCACCAAAATAGTAGCGACTCGCTTGAGATGCAGTGAGGTTCGCCGGAATCTCGGTTCCAGCTTGTGTGACGGGAACAATTTTTCCATCATCAAAGCAACTAAATGATGGAATCACACCGAGACGCTCCGCACAGTCCTCAGCATAAGAACTGATGGTGTCAGGGCTGTTACCCGACACTGGATTAAGCCGTCTCGAGATATAGCCAGTACGATTCCCGCTGCTATCAACAGCGACTACATTCAAGTAATAAGTATCGCCTGGAACCAGTCCTTTTAACTGAACTTTTGTAACACCTCGGAGAGGTTCACTTGCCGGGATGCCGTTATTCAGCATCATCTCGGCTGTTGAGACGTTATTGTAGGGCGAAGTAAAGACGATATAGCCAATATCTTTCTCGGCTGTGGAGTTATCCGTGGCTTTTGTCCACTTCACAACAGCGCTCGTGTTTCCAATACTTTCAAATAAAATTTCTTTGTTACCGACAACAGGTGGCTTATCGTCTGTCAAAGTAGTGTGAACGCGCGTTTTGTATATCGCCTGATATGTATCTTCATCACTCACGACGACATTGACGTAGTAGGTGCCGCCCAGTCTCAAGTTCTCAATAGCAGCGTTGGTAAGATTAAATCCATTCGTCACGGGAATGCCAAAGGACATGATAGAGTCCTTTGTATTTAAGTTGTCTCTTTCAGACATAAACACACTATAGTGCAATTTTTCCGAGGCTGTTTTGTCATCTGTTGCCGCAGCCCAGCGAATGCTAAAGCTTGTTGTTGTGGTTTGAACGATATCAATCACTCCACCATTGCCGGGCCTTGGTGAGAGCACGTCGAGAGAATGACTACGCAGGTCAGCCTCTTTCACAAGGGCTTCAAATACCATCGCGTGCTTTTTCGGATCTATTTTAAGAAACTCACGCTGCCAAACCGGCTTGTTATCTTCGCCGAGAACCGACCACTCAATATTGATGAATGTGTCCTTAGGTAGATTAATGAAGAAGCCGGAAACTTTAACGCTTCCGTCCCATGCCTGAGACCATTCACCTTTATTGTCCGATTTGTCCACCCACCAGCGAAGACGCAAGGAACTGCCTCTGAAAAGACTATCTTCCGACTTCGCAGCGCTGTCATTCTTGAGGCCGTTAGACCATTTTTCAATCGCGGCGATCTGATCGGTATTCAGTCTTTTTTGCGGCGCAGGAGGCATTGGGTGAGCGTCGTCTCTTAGGCGCTTAACAACTTCGCCCAACAATTCTTCTTGAAATTTAAATCGACTCGAAAAGGGATAACGACTGAGATCGAGGGCGTTACTGATGTTATGGCAGCTGGTGCAGTGCGTATCAAAAATTTCTCTGACCTGGTCAAAGCCAACATTCTCCGCAGTGGCGTTTGCAGGATCGACGAGAAGTCGCAGTTCAAATGCGGTCTTTTCGCTTACGGCTAAGCTTTCTTGAGGAACCGAAGTACTACCACGCCTTGCACTCTTGCACCCAACGAGAGCAAGGAGGCAGGCAAAGAAAAGAAGGGCGCGCCGCATATAATTTTCAGCCTAATCGGGAAGATAGAAACAGAAAGACGATGTAATTCATATTTTAGCATCAAGGATGGAAGATAGGAAAATTGGGCGAAGAGTCGGGCTTCACTGATAAATCACTCAATTTTTTGCTTTTGCCTAAAAAGTTGCTAGTAAAGGCCCCACCCTTCGCGCCGATAACCCAGTGTTATCAGTTTCATCGCGAGAGGTTTTTCATGAAATGGGCGCGCCTTTTACTCATTTGCTTTTTTCTTCAGCCATCCACACTTTTGGCCAAAAAGGCGGCTAACTCGTTTTTCTTTAACCCGGCCGCTTTCTATTCCAACCGGGAATTGGATTACCGCACGAATAGCAGCAAAAATAAGTACAAAGAAGCCACGACGTATTTGAATCTCAATGCTGGTTATGGTTTTGGTAACGGTTTTCTTCTCGGCCTCAAGTATTACAATGAGCAAGTAGAAACGAATGACAACTCCACGACGGCTGAAGTCAGCATCACTGGATGGGGTCCCGCGGTGGGATGGGACTTCGAGCAGCTGAAACTTATGGCTGGTCTCTTTATGATCGAAGGCCCAAGACGCATAGAGCGTGATGGACCTAAAACTGTCTATTCCGAGGGAGATGGCATCATCTACGATGCCATGTATCTTTTTGATGTTGGTAACGTGGGTATTGGCCCACAGCTTTCTCTCGTAACGTTGACTTATGACAAGAAAGAAGTGAACGGAGTTAGCGATGCGACCTTTAAGAGCCGCAAGGACACGCTTATCTTACCGAGCGTCTCTCTGTTTGTGAGTTTCTAGATCTACGATGGAACGAACACAAAAAAGCCTCGCTTGACGCGAGGCTTTTTTTCTCACTGGTTTTTGATTACCCCATGCCCATCGCTTTCATACAAGCCATTAAGGCCTGGGGATCTTGTCCCATATTCTGGCACTCTGGAGGAATGCTTGGCATACCGCCACCACCTGGCATTCCGGGAATCCCACCCGTACCTGGATCAGACGGTGGTGGGTTTGATGTAGTATCTGTCGGCGGCGGGGTGCTGGTCGGCGCTGTAGGAGGTGTTGGCGTTGGTGTTTGCGTCGACGGAGCTGGCTTTGTTGGGATACCGCCACTGCCGCCGTTGGCATCACCAGAGTTCGGTGTGATCACGTCACCACCATTGTTATTACCAGCTTTACCCGTATTACTGGGGCCCTTGCTACCGCTTGAACCGCAAGCAGTCATACTCAACGCGACAAAGGCGATACCTAATAACGCTTTCATAACTTGCCCCTCAATACAGTCGGCCCCGCAAGGGTCGATAAAAAGGTGTACCTCCTTATCGTTGCAATTTGGTTGCCGCTTGAATCGAAGAAAATAACACAATTAATTTAGGGCATTGGACTGGGTAAAAAAATCCTCGGGCGCACAGAATTCAGCCACTGTTTAACGCGAAAACAACAAAATGAAGTGTTAGGGGAAAGTTTTAGGTAAAGGAATATCGAAGCCAAGGTCTTTTGCATGCTTAAAGAAGGTGCGTGATGCCTCGGAATGAAGGTTCACGTAATTAGAAAACTTTCGACTTCTTGCGGTGTAGCCACCTGATGTAACTCCAACAAGTTCCCCATCAACAAACATGGGACCACCGGAATCTCCTTTTGAGCTCGCTGCATCAGCGCCAGAAAAATCACCACCACGCAACAAGCCATCAAATTGAATCAAGCCATCTTCAAGCTTACTAACCTTATTAAATCCAACGCGCTTCTTCCCCGCGGAGTCCGCATTCTCCGTATCATGACGTCCAAAGCCACTATCACCAGTTCATCACCGACTTTTGCCTCGTCTTCTCGAATCTTCATAGAGCTAGTCGAAACATCTTCCTCGAAACGGATAAGCCCCAGGTCGTGTTCGGGGTTATATTCGCTCATTTTGTAGTTTGGATTGCGAAGAACTTGAACGGGAGCCTTATCAAAAACTCGGTCCGCGATAAATCCTTGTAGAATACCCTTTTCGTCCGCTAGCCCTTTAACGCAGTGCGCCGCGGTCAGGATAATTCTTGGTGTTAAAAATGTTCCCGTACAGGAAAAGGTCTGATTCTCTTCCATGGAATAGGATTTGTAGAGAGGCACCACGGCCGGAAACTCGTCCGCGCTGATTTCCTTACCGTTTGTGACATGAATATTGGAAGCCTGACGAAGCGGTTTGCAACCGAAGGCCAATACTCCAACAATAACGGGAGGCAGATATCGAAGCAGCATCCAATAACTCCAACCAAACGTCGCAAGGGCACGACGGTCAAAAGGAGCAAATGCAATGCCATGATTTAGAGGTAAAATTGCGGTATGTTATCCACACCACCCCAGACTTAGAAGAAGACAGGTGTCAGATTTTTTGTCACTCGGGAAACTAATTCATATCTTCAAGCGGTGCGCGAAAACGGTTACAACGGTCCGCACAAGCGTCGCCACACCATTGATCAAAATGCTCGATATCAGATGGAAGGATTTCATCGAAACCAATGCGACTCACGCGAAACGATCCCTCCTGCGACTTTTCTATATCCAGGAGAAGGCGAAGAAATCCTTGACGTAGGCCTTTCTCCTTATCTTTATCTCGATACAAAACAAAATACATGTAATCGCCTATGTAGGCGCGACGCTCCGCTCGCGCGAGATCGAAATAACATCCCATCCCGCCACTGCGGAGATTAGTTAGCATTTTTAAAGCGTCTTCATAAGGCACCGGGGTTTTTATAACGGGCATCCCCTCTAGAAAATCAAAGTTACCCTTATTCTCAACAACCACATCGTTACCAAAGACTGAGCGGAGAAAAGCGCTTCTCCTTTCGGGCGGGAGCGCTAATCCAGCCGCCAAACGATTGAGAGTACTCTTTGCAACCTGCTCGAAAAGCGCGACGCGATCACGATCCTCTTCCTCTCCGCGAAAATCTTGTGTGCTTCGCCAATAGGGAAAAGAGTTTGCTATGGCGGAGTCAAATCGACTCATGCAAGAAAACACCGTCAACTCTGGGATCTCGTTGAAGCCTTTCACGCCCTTCAACGCCAAGTAGAGAATAAAACTGCTGTCGTAGTTATTGAGTTCAAATTGATTGAGATCAGTGACAAACCGTTTACACCGTTCATCAATAACCGCCGGGTTTTTCATTCCAGCAACATCCCGCCTGAACTCCAGCACTTTGACCTTTATGGAGTTTGACGTTGCGCTATCCGCTGAAAGATCGTCGAGATCCTCAAGGTAGCGGTTCTCGTAGTTTGGCGTGCCAGTGCTACTGTAAAGGGGGATGTTCTTAAAGCGAGTCACACGAGGCGTAACCCTAAACTCAACATACCCAGCATCGAGCACCTTTTGCTCATCGTCCAGAAAGAACAGGGGCAGCTGAAAATAGCGAACACGTGTCGCGCGGTCATCCCACGGCACTTGAAACGAATGCGTCGCGACATAATTTTCGCGATTAAAATTGGTGGACATCTCTGGACTGATTTTCTCTAAAGCCAACTTAGCGGCAGGAACAAGAGTGATGGTACCGTTTGTCGCGATCCCAGCGAGCGTCACCACCTTACTCAGAACGTCCTGAACGTCTTCATTTGTCACATCTCCCTGATGATCGTGACGCAGGTCAATCTTCACGGAAAGGCCGTCGTTTGGAAAAAGAAAGCGCGGGAGAAAAATAATTTCATCCATCTTACGCACACATTCGACTTGGTTTTTTCGTGTGATCGTCGAAACACCAAAGATAGGAATGGGCAACTCCTGCTGGTCGATATACGCATACACAACCGCTGTTTGCGTTTTTCGCTTTTTAATGAGCCCTGGTTTTTCGCAAGCCACCTCCGTCAGATCGATTGTTTTCTCACCCTGTTGAGGAGGCAGATAGCGAGCCGCAATGCTAATGTAGATATCGTTTTCTTTCGGTACAAAAGAAAGCCCCTCGCGCCGGTCATTCTCACCGTCAGCGCGAAATTCCTTGATCTCGGGACTTCCTTTGATAAGCCAGCTCGTTGTGCAGGAACTAAGCAGAAGAGGAAGCATTAGAAATGCGCATCGCAAACATTGCATAGCAAGCCATTCCTCATCAAATCTGAACCAAAGTCTATCAGCTCAGTTTAACGTATTTTGTATGGCGCGTATAATCTTCCGTCGGCTATTGATTTCATGGTTAGACGTCACAATAAGGGCATTCGCGATCTCAAGCTCTTTCTTAAAAAGACTCTCACGATAGAACCGCCTAAATTCGATTTACGCGAGAATCCTCGCTTCACGAGTCGTTCTGTTAAGAGCTCATCGTTGAATGTGTCGCCGTCCACAAGAAGAGCTTTTTTACACCTCTTCTCGGGTCGTATTCTTGCCAAACAAAAGAGAAATAGGTACCTTTTTGGGACTCGCTATAATGGGGCGTTTATATGAGTGACATACAAGACGTGGGGATCGGACTACGCCTTGAACACCTCCAGACGATTCTATCTTCCACAAAGCACGTTGATTGGTTTGAAGTGATCGCAGATAACTTCATGCACCCTGATGGCATCCATTTGAAAAAGTTGGAGAGAATTCGCAGCGACTATCCCATAACATTTCATTGCGTGGGTATGAATGTAGGAAGCATCGATCCTCTCAACGACTTATATCTAGAAAAATTGCGCCAACTGATTCGCCGGTTTGATCCGGCTTATATCTCCGACCATCTCTCTTGGATTGGGTGTGATAAGACATTTCACCACGACCTCTTACCGCTTCCCTTCACCGAAGAAACCCTTGCGCATGTATGCGCACGCATTCACTTCCTTCAAGAAATATTCGATCGCCCGTTCATCATCGAAAATGTATCGAGTTATCTTCGCTTTCATTTTTCGACAATGCATGAGTGGGAGTTTCTTCGAGAGCTCACCACGGCGACAGGGTGCAAACTCCTCCTCGATGTGAACAATGTTTACGTGAGTGCTATCAATCAAGGTTTTGATCCAAAGAATTTTCTCGCTAACATCCCTAAAGATGCTGTCGCCCAATATCACGTCGCCGGCTACACCCCATTGCCAGAGGGACTGATTGACTCTCATGCCAACAGCGTCAGTCCGCAGGTAAAAAATCTTCTTTCCGAAGCTCAAGAACGATTTGGAGCGCAGCCTATCTGCCTTGAATGGGACAATGATCTACCCTCATATGAAGTGCTTGTGAATGAAGCGCTCAGATTTCGCAATACAGCCTCAAAGGGAGGACAAATACATGCGCCTCTCTGACTTTCAACGTTCATTTTCGCGCCTTGTAAGTGAAAGAACTGTACACAGAGATGACGTGGAAGGCTGGCTTTCTCTCTGCAATTCCCATGGCTCGTTAAAACCACTAGCGGGTATAGAAATCTATCGTAACAACATCTTCTTCGGCCAGCTCAAGAGTCTTGCGGAAAGTTTTGCACGAACGAATCAAGTCATGGGGGACAACCAGTTTACCGCTTTAGCCACTGACTTCCTGGGATCAACACCGTCTCAGAGCGAAGACCTACTCGATCTTTCAGATAAGTTTCTGGAATATCTTTATACAAAGAACGGGACGGAAAATTTTCTCGCTTATGCCGAAATCGATCGCGCTTGGGAGAAGGCTTTTTATGCGCCTTATGATGAGGCCCTATCATGGGCAGCACTGGAACAACTCAGTTCTATTTCATTGGAGCAAATCCATCTCAAATTCAGAGCCTCAGCCACGATCATTGATGGCTTGATTCCTCACGAAATTTTTTCCAAACAATCGCACGATGCGTGCATTGTATGGCGGGACGATGCATACGTTCGCCGTGTTGATGCGATCGAAGAAAAACTTCTCCCCACTATGCGATGTCTCCGCAACAACGAACCGTTGTCTTCAATTGCAAAAACAATCTCGCCAGAAGACATCGGTGAACTTTTGATCGTGCTCGTAGAGCGAAAATGGCTCAGCACATCGTGGGACTGAGAAGATTTTGAGCTCATTCGATGAGCATGCAGCTCAGACTATTTTTTAAGCATCAGCCTCTGAAACTGTATCCGATTGATATCACGGATATTTTTGGATTTTTCAAGCTCTTCGCTTTTGAAAAAAAGTGCTCGATGAAGCATAACTAGCTGATTTTAAAGATTAAATAAAGAATCAACCATAGTATTCGCGGGGAAAGGAGAGACCCCTTAGATTAGAATTCAAGAAATCAAAAAGTCATAGATGGGACATCGAC
>CAYOJQ010000058.1:0-21127 GCA_964404325.1 uncultured Oligoflexales bacterium | reverse complement strand
TTATGTCATCTAAGGATGGAGATGAGCCAGTTCCGAGTAGTGCCCACTTCCCACTAAACTTCCTTTTTCGATAAAAAGAACTTCATCAGCTAATTGCATCGCTTTTTGTCTGTGGGCAATTTGAATGACACAAGCGCCTTCTTTCGCCAATGAGACAAGACACTTTTGCACCCACTCTTCCATCTCTGGGTCCAACGCCGAAGTTCCTTCATCCACCAGAATGATGGGAAAGCGGTGATAAAATATGCGCGCCAGCCCAAGGCGCTGTGCCTGCCCACCTGATAGACCCGCACCCTCAACTCCCACCTGAGTCTCTAGACTTTCGGGCAGTTTCTCCACGAAGTCTTTCATGCCTGCTTTTTCCAACGCTGACCAAACTCTGTTTTCTTGGCCGCCCGTCATGGGATAGATGACATTCCCTCGGATCGAATCCGGCGCAAGCATCACGCTTTGCGGAACATAACCAATCAGCTGATCGGAGCTTTCCTGTAACTTTGCCGCGCTGATTTCTCCTTCGTGTTCGATCAACCCCAAAATGGCCTGAAACAAACTCGATTTTCCCGCCCCGGAAGGACCAGCCACACAATAAACGCGTTTCTCTTTGAAACGGAAATTGAGTTCTTTAATCGCAGGCTCCTGACTTCCACTGTGCCATACGGAAAGATTTTTCAGCTCAAGGGCAGCGCCGCTCGTATTTTTTTTGATGTTTTGAAAATTCGGCTGCGTGTGAGTGGAGAAAAATTGCAAAGCGGTTTGAATTCTGTATAAGGCCGCCTGCCCTTCTTTACTAGCATTGATGTAGCGCCCAAGCTTTGCCGCCGATTGCGCCAGAATCGCAAGGGTTGAGAAGAATGACAACTGAACGCTGCCAGTCGTTCGCCCACCTTCTATTTCCCGAAGCGAAAGAAATAGAACACCCGACATGGCAAACACAGCAACAGTCTGTAACAAGGGCGACGTGCGCGCTTTTACGCGCGCCGAACGCAACAGGCGCTTATAAAGAGACTCCGAGAACTCACGCATTTTCGCGTCTTCTAATTTTTCTGTTCCCGCATGCTTGATCGTTTCAATGCCCAAAAATCTTTGTTGCAGCCATTCACTCAGAGCGGCGTAATCTTCGAGCACCAACTTCGTTCTTTTCCGAAGTTTTTTACCAAGCTTCTTCAGAATAATCCCTGCGGGAACAATCCCAAGACAGAAGAAGGCGAACAACCGTGGCGACAACAGGAAAAGAGAGACGGTATAAAAAACAACCTGCAACAACTCGCGCGGAAGACCACCGTAGTTGTGCACGATGTATTCGCGCATAAGACGAATATCGTTTGTGAGAATGCTACTGACATCAGCTTCCGCTGTGGAATTAAGACGCGCTCTTGGGTTTAAGCGAAGATACTGATGCATGAGTTTCGCACGGATATCACGCGAGGCCATCTCACCCACACGCTCCCACAAAAACCATCCACCAAGACTCAACACACAACGAATGAGGGAAATCACGATTAAAAAAGGAGGCAATGTCTTCCACAGAAAGGCTGCGGAAAAACTATCCTGCCCGACAAACCACACCATCAACGGCGCGAGTCGATCACCCACGAGACTCGAAAGACTGAGGGTCACCTGCGGATCGGGTGTCATGAGAACTTTAAGGGCTGGGCCAATCAGTGCGTAGACCAGAGCAGAAACAGCACCTAAGGCAATAGAACTAAGCGTTGCTATTCCAATGCTAATCCAGTGGCGCCTTAAGAAAGGTCCAAGCAACCTTTATCTCCGATAGGGATGGAACAGGGGAGGATCTATGCGAAGAGGGGGACTTGAACCCCCAAGCCCGTTAGGGCACTAGCTTCTGAGACTAGCGTGTCTACCAATTCCACCACCTTCGCGTGGTCTTCGTGCCTCAAAAATGCGCGGGGCGCTAGAAGCACCCCGATCTTTTGCCAAAAACTGACCGAAACAACAATGCCGAACCGACTATTGAGGCATCTCTTTTACATTTTTAACGATTTTAGCGATGAGACCGTACTCAAGGGCTTCCTGAGCGGTCATCCAATAGTCGCGCGCGGTGTCTTCCTCAACCTTTTCAAAAGGTTGATCACATTCTTTGGAGAGCATTTCGTTGATTTTGCGACGCGTTTTGATGATCTCACGGGCCGTGATTTCAAGATCGGATGCCTGTCCCTGAATGTGACCACCGATCAACGGTTGGTGGATCAGGTAACGAGAGTTAGGCAAACCCAGGCGATACTCCTTAGGGGCACCGAGATTGATGATTGTCGCGATACTTGCGCAAAATCCTGTCGTCAGAACTCTCACGTCCGAGTTGATGAAGCGCATGGTGTCGTAAATCGCAAAACCACTCAGAACCTCGCCACCAGGGCTATTAAGGTACATCGTGATGGGTTTATTGCTCTCGGCGTCCAGGGCGAGAAGGTGCTTCGTGACGCGATCAGAAACTTTGGATGAAATCGCCTCTGAAACAAAAATCATACGATGCTCAAGAAGCTTCATCTCACTCGCGTTTTCAGCAAGCTTTTCTAGTCCAATTGAATTGTTATTTTGCATGAGCATTCCCCGTTCTGTTTGAAGCCGCCCGGCTGGTGCAATAAAACCGAAGTATATCTTCACCTTAGGCTAACATAAATTCCTCAAAGACACACATCAAATTAGGCTTTGGGGATCCACGTCCACCCGCACCCGCAGATCGCCAGATGCCTTGCCACACAAAGCTTTGATCTCAAATGCAAGGCGTCCAAGAAGGGCTCGATCCTGTCCGGCCAAAAGAATCGTTCGGCGATGCCGGCCGCGGACACATTCGATCGGCGGAATGGAAGGCCCGAGAATTTGCACCTGGCGTCCTTGGGCAGGGAACTTTTTCATCCAAGCCTCGAGCCAATGGTCCACTCGCTCAGTATGACGCGCCAGAATCTTATCTTTCTCGGAACTTAGTTCGATCAAAATCATTCGCGCAAACGGTGGATACCCCACCGATCGGCGGAAGGTGAGTTCTCGCCCCACGAACGCTTCAAAATCCTGCGCGGCGCCAGCCTTGATAATCGGATGGTCTGGCTTCATGGTTTGCAGGAGAACCTTTCCAGGAATTTTATCGCGCCCCGCGCGACCTGCCGCTTGAACGATAAGCTGGAAAGTCCGCTCACCGGCACGAAAATCAGGAAGATTCAAAATCTGATCGGCTTCGAGAATCGCCGTCAGAGTGACGTTTGGAAAATCGTGGCCTTTCGCAAGCATTTGCGTACCAACAAGGATATCGATCTCACCGCGACCAAAAGCCGCGAGCGTTTCTGGCAATACATCCTTCTTCACCGTGGTATCCGAATCCACGCGCACAATATTCGCGCCTGGTACTTCTTTACGCAAAAAATCTTCCGCCTGCTGACTTCCATACCCAATGGCGACGTATCGCTCGTCAGGATTTTTATTCAACACATCACGCAAGCTGACTTGATAATCGCAGTAATGACAACGCAGATAACTCGAGCGTCCGTGCACGGTGAGACTGATAGAGCACTGAGGACAGGCTAGAGCCTGCTTCTCATTCAAACTGAAAAGATAATAAGCGTATCCACGGCGGTTCACGATCACGATGGACTGCTGTTTTTTCGCGTGATTCTCCCGCAACGCCGACAGTATTTCCGGATGAATCGGAATTCTCGCGGAATCCTCTCCGGGAAGATTGGCTTTTGACACCATCACAAGCGCTTTATCTTTCGGATCACTCGCAAGAACGGAAACATCTGGCAACGGTTTTCCAGAAACGCGTTCCGTGAGCTTGAGCAAGCGGTACTTACCCAGTTGTGCGTTGAGATAAGATTCTAATGATGGTGTCGCGCTACCGAGAATGACTCGCGCCTTCTCAAGTTGTCCACGCAGTACCGCGATGTCTCTTCCGTTATACGTGAGGCCAGTACCTTGCTTGTAACTGGAGTCATGCTCCTCATCCACAATCAGCATTTTTAAACGGCGGAAAGGGCCAAAAACCGCTGAGCGTGGGCCAATCAGAATTTTTGCTTTTCCCGATCTGATCTTCTCAAGTTCTTGCCAACGTTGCGCATCGAGCATCGCGGAGTGAACGACCGCTACCTGCCCAGGAAAGCGCGCCGCGAACACACGGGTCATTTGCGGCGTCAATGAAATCTCCGGAACAAGGACTAAAGCCTGAGCTTCCGCATCTTCAGAAAAAACGCGCGCCAATGATTGCAAATAAAGTTCCGTTTTCCCAGAACCGGTGAGCCCCCAGAGGAGAATGGGCTTTGGAGAATCGACAAAAATTTCGGTGAAAATTTCTCGTTGTTTTTCGGTGAGCGTTAACGCGGGCGCTGCCGCTTTCGCTGCATCGTCGTAGAAATCTAAATCTTTTGTTTTTCTGACCTGAACATTTTTTGATTTAGTGACATCCACCCAGCCCTTCTTCACCCAGGTCTGTAACAATCCCTCATCCACTTCCACGTTGGCGTCTTTTAGTTTCTTCATTTTCAAACGCAACGTGACCAGCGAAAGAGACGATTTTTTGCCGAACACTTCTTTCACAACAGAAGCCTCGGGCAATGTTTCATCGCGAAAGAATTTTTCCGTAATCTGATAGGTGATCTTCGCTTGGCGTGAAGTACTCGCAGGAAGCATCGTCGCGTAAACTTCACCGAGTGGATGCATATAGTACTGACTCATCCACTGAGCGATTTCACGAAGCACATCGCTGTAAACGGGACGTTGATCCACAACACTACGCACTTCTTTTACAGCGACGCCTTCAGGCACTGCCTCGCTCTCACCAGTAACTACCCCCACCATTTCCCGTCGACCGAACGGCACGATCACACGACTTCCAGCCGGAATAGGAGCTGCAGCCCGGTAAGTAAACGTACCAGGCACGGGTGCGGGAATCGCGACTTCCACATGCATCGTCTGACCTTCAGATGAAAAGGATCTCGGTTCTTTCGGTTACCATAGATCCATTTATCCGGCAGCTAGCTTTCGTTTTTGTTGATTTATGCATTAGAAATCAATAGATTAGCACAAAATCGAATACGGGCTTGCCTATTGGTTCTTTTAGACATATCTACTCTTGCCTCGCAAGGGTGAATGAGTTATGTTTCATGGCCTTTCGGTGCGTATTAGAGGAGAATTCATGGCTAACCAGAGGAAAAAACGTCGGTTAATGTTCCGCCGCAAGCGGACTCTCGATCCGACCATCATTATCGATTACAAGAACCCAGATGTGCTTAAGCGTTTCATTACTGATCGCGGCAAAATTATTCCGCGTCGTATTTCCGGTGCTAGCGCAAAACAACAGCGCGCTATCTCATTGGCTGTGAAACGTGCTCGCTACCTCGCAATGATTCCGTTCTCTCTCGCTCATCGCGCAGAACGTAACTTTGCAGCAGAGATGGCAGCAATTGCGTCTTCATCTATGGGTAGCCCACGGTCTTTCAACAGAGGTCCTCGTGAAGAGCGTCCTGCAGCTGCTGAAGGCCAACAATTCGAAACCGAAGATAAATAAGGAACACGCAATATGGCACGTCGCTGCGATCTGTCAGGAAAAGGTGTGTTAGTTGGTCACCGTGTTTCTCACTCGAATGTGAAGACGAAGCATCGGTTTCTACCCAATTTGCAAAAAAAGCGTTTTTGGTCCACTGCGATGAACAAATTCGTAACGCTCAAAGTTAGCGTTGCTGCGATTCGCACGATTGATAAGATCGGCTTGGACATCTTCGCTAGCAAAAATAACATCAAATTGAAGTAACGAGGCAATAAATGGGACGTGGTGATAACCGTCGTACAGTAAAAATGAAGCGTCGTAAAAACTGGCGCCGTAAGAAGCTTCGCACTGCACGCAAGATTGCAGAAGCGAAAAAAGGTTAGGCCTCGCACGCACCGAAGCACTAATAGATAGATAAGCACGCCTAATGGCGTGCTTTTTTTTTGCTCGGCAACTTCTGCCCTCTTCTCCCACGAGAAATCGTCCGAATCCTCTCAGTCCCCGCACTGTTGAGGAGAAAGACCTTGAAAGCCTTAATCACCCTATTTTCTCTGTTTGTTTTTAGCACCATCGCCCATGCGGAAATGGAAGTTGAATCCCACTGGCTTCGTTCTTCTTCCCATCTAGGATTCGCGGTGGAAGACCAATCGTCCACAAGCTTCTCAGGAACAGCTGGTTCGATGGGATTCTTTGATTTTGGCATGGCTCTCACCGATGAGATTGAATTGGGCTTTCGAACCCTCATAAGTGGTGGGCGTCAACCCGGAGCCAGCTTTTATCGATTGGGAACCGGTCCGCTTCTAAGCTATGCCCCCACAAAAGAATGGCTTCTCTCGGCCATGACCGGCTGGTTCCGCGAAACCTGCACCGATGAAAAGGGAAACGCCCTTTACCAATCAAAAGGCAGCATATCCATGATTGGATGGGAGCGGGTCTTTCCCATTTATGCTCGCGCCGATATCGCTCTCGGTGGATTTATTGGATTTCATACCGGGAATATTCAGAATCTCGCGGCTCACATCTCAAGCCCCCTCAGTAAGGATGAGCCCAGAAAAAACAACGGACGCGCGCGCGGTGTAGAAATCGCTTTACGGGTGCGCCTCTAGTTCTTAGATTGCCTCTATGAGAAAGAAGATCACACTTGTTACCGATGGCGCTTGCTCTGGAAATCCCGGCCCTGGAGGCTGGGCTGCTTTATTGCGCTATAAAGACAACGAAAAATTGATAACGGGCGGCGATCCTGAGACCACAAACAATCGCATGGAACTCCTGGCCATCGTCGAAGGCCTAAGGGCTATTAAAGAACCCGCGGAAGTGAATATCGTCAGCGATAGTAAATACGTGATCGACGCCTTCGAAAAGGGCTGGCTTGAAAACTGGATGAGGACGGGGTGGAAAACCTCCGCCAACAAGCCCGTGAAAAACAAGGAGCTTTGGCTCGATCTGCACAGGGAGGTTCAACGCCATAAGATCAGCTGGACCTGGGTTAAAGGCCATGCGGGTCATGAGGACAATGAACGGGTGGACCAGGCGGCCCGGGAAGAGGCCTCCCGCCAGAAGCTTTAAAGCCAATCAAATCAAGCCCTGCCTCGCTTCTTGGAAGGCCTTAAATACCTTGACTTCAAATATCCTGGTTGGTATGAGCTTAGGCTCTTGCAAACCGTTCAAGCGCAGCGCTTAAAGATAAAAGGAATATGTAAAGTGGCACATCACAAGTCGGCGAAAAAACGAATTCGCAGCAACGCACGCAAAAACAACCGTAACCGCACATACATTTCTTCTGTCCGCACAGCCGTTAAGGCGTTCCGTTCGGCTGCAGAAGCAGGCCAAGAAGAATCAAAAGTATTGCAACTCTTCCGCTCAGCTCAAGCGATGCTTGCCAGCGCGGCGACTAAAGGCGTGATCCACCGCAATAACGCATCTCGCAAAATCGGCCGTCTTGCCAACATGCTTAAAGCAGTTCAGGCGGGTGAAAAAGTTGGTGCAGCAGCAGTTGCGAAAAAAGCAGCTCCTAAAAAAGCTCCAACGAAAAAAGATGCTGCAGCAAAAACAACAACGACAGCTGCAAAGAAAAAGCCCGCTGCGGCTAAGAAAACGACTACAAAAAAGAAGTAATTCTTCTTTTGTTAGCAAAAAGGACAACCAGCAGGTTGTCCTTTTTTTGTTATTCGCCCTTCTTCACTTCACGCCAGAGATTTTCTTTTTCGTCCGGAGTGAGCTTTTCCCAACTCAGACCTCTTTGACGCATCAGCGCTTCCATTCCCCGAAAGCGGCGTAGGAATTTATTGTTGCCGTCTTGAGCAACAACTTCAGGATTGCAGTCCAAATGACGGCAAAATTGCGCCAAAGAAAAGAATACATCACCAATCTCGGCCTTAAGATGCTCCGTGAGAGCTGGCTTCTTTTTCCATTCGTGCTCTAATTCATCCCACTCGGAACGAAGCTGCGCAAAAACTTCATTCGGGTTATTCCAATCAAAAGCAACCTTCTTAGCCTTCGCGCCGATCTTATAAGCTTGGAGAAGGGATGGAAACATTCCCTCCTCCTCCGCAAACAGGGACGCCGGGGGAGCTGCTTTTCGCTCCTCCTTCTTAATCTCGTCCCAGCGCAGACGCACATCTTCGGCGGTCTTTGCCGACTCGTTAGAAAACACATGCGGATGGCGTCGTCGCATCTTACCGTCCAAACCGTGGATAACATCCGTAACGGAAAAAGTTCCCGCATCGGCTCCGAGTTGAGCGTTTAGAACAACCTGTAGGAGAACGTCTCCTAGTTCGTCGGCCATTTCTTTGGGATTGCCTGAAGCTAAGGCCGCGCTTGCCTCGTAGGCCTCCTCAATCATATAGGGGCGCAGCGTTTCATGGGTTTGTTTGAGATCCCACGGACAACCGTCTTGAGGATGACGCAACCGCGCAATCGTTTCGATCAAATCAGAGAAGGCGGACGCGGCGGCCTTTTTTCTTTCAGCAAGTTCCCTTTCCCACTCAGTCATTAGGCCTTCTCCACAAGACTCGGTAAATAAATAGAACGAGGATGCAATCCCATAAGAGTCAGCACCGTGTTAGCCACATTGCCCAACCCTCCTTCAACGGATGTCAGACGCCAGCCCTTCGGATCGACGGGATCATAGATATAAATGGGCACTGGATTCAAAGTGTGGGATGTTTTTGGTTTGGGCCTCGTCGACATGGGCTTATGCAACCAATCTCGATCCGCTGTCTTTGTAGCTTCAAACATTTCGTCCGCATTGCCGTGATCCGCAGTTACGATTAGAACAACACCTGTTTCACGACAAGTCTGCAGCAAATGCCCAAGCATCAAGTCGACTGTTTCAACCGCGATGATCGACGCTTCAAGGTCACCCGTGTGTCCAACCATGTCACCGTTGGCAAAATTAATCCGCCCGAAATCAAAACTTTCCGCCCGAATCCGATTGGACGTCGCTTCCATGATTTCATAGGCTTTCATCCAAGGCTTCAAATTGAAAGGCACGTTGTCGGATTTAATCTCAACGTATTCCTCCAGCACCTCGTTGAATTTACCGGTCCTATTGCCATTCCAAAAGTAAGTGACGTGGCCGAATTTTTGCGTCTCACTACAAGCAAACTGGCGGAGCCCCGCTGAAGCTAGATATTGCCCCAGAGAGTCCTGAATGGAAGGTGGATCCACGAGGTAGCGCGGAGGAATATGCTGATCACCGTCATACTCCATCATCCCAGCAAAAAATACCTTTGGAATTTTCTCCCGCGGAAACTTCTCCAAATCAGGTTCTGTGAAGGCTCGAGAGATTTCAATGGCGCGGTCACCACGAAAATTAAAGAGAATGACAGCATCTCCGTCTTCTATGGTACCCACCGGCTTATTATTTTCCACAATCACAAATGGAGGCAAAATTTGGTCATTAAGGTGCGGGTCCTCGCGGAAATGAGCGATCGCCTCCGGCAGTGATTTAAAAGAATACGGAGCGCTGCCTTCAACGTGAGCAGCCCAACCCCGGGCAACGATTTGCCAGTCCGCTTCGTATCGGTCCATGGTCACAACCATACGACCACCGCCCGATGCAACCCGGATGTCAAAATCGGAACCGCGAAGGCGCTTCATAACGTCTTCGAGATGACCCACAAATTTTTCCGCTGATTTTGCACCAACGTCTCGCCCATCTAAAAGAACGTGCACACGCACGCGATGAATGCCATCTCGCTTCGCCGCCTCAAGAAGTTGATAAAGATGCTTCTCATGAGAGTGAACGTTTCCGTCGGAGAGAAGGCCAAGCAGATGCAACGTACCATGGCTTTTTTTGAGATAGCTTACCATGTCACGCCAGCAATCACCTTGAAACACAGCCCCACTGGCAAGCGCTTGATCCACAAGCTTTGCACCTTGGTCATAAATGCGACCGGCGCCAAGGGCATTGTGACCCACCTCACTGTTGCCCATATCGTCGTCGGAAGGAAGGCCGACAGCCGTGCCGTGAGCTTTTAAGGCCCTATATAAAGCGACGCGCCCTAATTCGTCCAATGTCGGAGTGTATGCAAGTTTAACGGCATTGCCGAAATCGCTCTCACGAATGCCAATGCCATCCATGACGACGCATAGAACCGATCTCTTGGCAGTTAGCTTCTCAACCACAATGCCTCCCAAAGGTTTCCCGCGAATCCGCCTTCAGCGGGGAATAAGCGTTTGTTATAAGGTTATAGCTAAGATTACCAAGGATGGGAAAGAATATGCGCGCAGTCATACAAAGGGTCAGCGAAGCCAACGTCGAAGTGGACGGACAAGTGGTCTCAGCCATTCAAAAAGGCTGGCTTATACTGCTCGGCATCGGTGCTAACGATACGGCAAAGGATACTGCCGCTCTTGCTGACAAGATCGCTCACCTACGCCTTTTCCCAGATGCCGAGGGACGGTTCAATTTAAGCATCCAAGATATCAAGGGTGGATTTCTGGTGGTCAGCCAATTTACCCTGTACGCCGATTGCCGTAAGGGACGTCGCCCCAGTTTTCAGAACGCTGCGGCCCCAAGTATTGCCATGTCGCTTTATGAGGATTTTGTCGCGCATCTAAAGACGTTCAATCTTCCCGTCGAGAAGGGCGTTTTTCAGGCAAATATGCAGGTCAAACTCGTCAACGACGGTCCTGTTACCATCATTCTTGATACCCAGGAAGGAGAGCAGCCAAATGGATAACACGGACGTACGACTGCTTTATGTCGTTACGAAGAACAAACAAGAAGCTCAACTCATCGCGCACAATCTCGTAGGGCATCGTCTGGTTGCCTGCGCCAATATTATCGACTCCATCTCTTCCGTTTACCGTTGGCAGGGAGAAGTCGTGGAAGATAACGAAACGTTGCTGATTCTAAAAACGCGCCGTGAAAACGTGACGACGATCATCGGTAAAATTAAGGAAATTCATTCTTATGAAGTTCCCGCAATGCTAAGCATTGCCGTTGACGATGGGTTTCCACCCTACCTCCAATGGCTTAAGGAACAATGCACATAAAAAAAGCGCCATAAGGCGCTTTTTAATAGGATCAATCTGGACCAATGTTCTCTGCGTCATCGACACCGATCTTGTTGTAGAAGAGCTCATCAATGGTCTTTTTAATGAGAATCCACAAAAGTTCGCGATCCGAGCAGTGTGAAAAAACTCCCAGCGGAATTTGAAATCCACCCTTATCTTTACGACCACCGCCGTAATAATTGCCATGAGGATCCTGGCCAAAAACATCTTTGAGCCACTTATCAGGATCCAAGGTGTGCGATTTCGTTCGCAATGAGCCATCGATAAACTCACCACCGACGACACCAAATACAACGACTGTATCGATACCTTCTCGGTGAAGGAGATAATCCGCGCACTGACCAATACCGTCGCGATCCTCATCACGAACGTAGCCAACACCCGAGAACATAAACGTTCCGCGGATGTCTTTTCGCTGGAGAGCGATCTGCGTGAGGTCCATCGTTTTTGCGGGAATGGACTGACGCGAAATAAGAGAGAGAAGATCCTTATCCACGTACCGAGAGAGAAACTCACTCGCCATATAGTCTGTGGGTGTTGCATTCACGAAGTTATCCGTATCGGAGCGGACACCATGCATCAATGCGGTCGCGATCTTAGATTGTTCCTGACTTTCACCCGTGAAATTAAAACGTTTATCCCTCAGATATTCGCCGTAAATAGCTGATGTGGAGCCCACGTTTTCACGAATATCGAGGAATTCCGACTGAATGGTTCCAAGCTTCTTATGATGATCGACGAAAACGAGAAGTTTACACGATTCCGGCAATTTAATAGGCAGTTCGGCATTCTGCGAATCGTTGATCGCATAGTAGTCGTAGCTGGTATAGTCGAACTGATCGGAATACTCTTCAATATCGAGATCAAGCTTCTTAACAAGAGCTCGGTTCTCATGATGAGAAATCTGCTCAAAGTGAACAATGGCATATTCAATATCAAACTGGGACGCCATAAATCCAAGAGCAAGCGAAGTCGCAATGTTATCCGGATCAGGATAACCTTTAATGCAAATAAGAAGGCGTTTTCCCGAAGCCCGCTTCAGCACTTCGACCACTTCATCGGTCTTTGACATGCCTTTAGGAACTTCAACGGCCTGCGGAGCAACAGCCTCGGCACGCGGCTCATCAGTCGCGTCATCCAACAGCTCGATGTCCTGGTCAGAGTCGTATTTTGCCTGGCCCATTCTCTGTTTCAATTTAATAGGCTCGGCATCTTTTAATTTAGCCTTGTTATCCATGGGACTACCTGATTTTGATGTACCCGGTTCTCTTGCAAAAGGCATGGCGAAGCCTCTCTTTCTATAATCATATCAACTTAGACTTGGGTAGACAGCGCATCCAGATAGGCGATTATTGCCTGTTCATTCGGAGTTTGCTCAAACCACAAAACGCGCGTCGCTAAAGACTCAAGCTTCTTCTTATACGAGGACTTCAATCCATGCTCTAATAACAACAAGCTCTTCGAAGTGAATACCTGCTTGTTTAAGCACTCATCCAGCAGACTGCTCTGCCAAGGGTAAAAGATCTTACCCCAAGATCCTTCTTCCGTTTGGGAAAGAAGAAAATCCGCGTAAAAGTAACACTCCTCTGAATGACTGACAAGGTGTCCAGCCTTCAGCGGCGCTGACCATAATGGCTGCGAATTTAATGGCTTGGGAACATTAAGAGTCTTTAATGTATCGATGGTCAGGGAAAGTTGTGTCGGCTTTCCTTTCCAATGCACCGTGAGATCGAGCTGCCAATCTGACAGTTGCAGCAGAGTTACGAGCAAATGTTGCAGCGCTGCCTGCAATCCTTTGGCGTTTTTCCCCGCAAAAGCTTTTGACCCAGGGAAAATTCCGCGCCAATTTTTCTTTCCATCCCCACGATATAGAGGAGCTAAAGAAGAACGAGCGGCGGCCTCGAAAAACTTGTGTTCGTTGCCGCGTGGAAAACGAAGCTCTAGCTCCGTCGCCTCACTCAAGAAAAAGACCAACTGCTGGTAATTAAAATCCCGCAAAAGACCTTCACCATGAACACTTTCGAAGCGACGAATTACACGTTGCTCAGGCACATCCGCATAGAGACGCGCCGCGATTTCATCCGCCGCCACACCCACAGTGTTGCTTAAAGCGCGATGATAATAATCCAAGGAATCGCACTCACGTCGTTGACGTAATTCCTGTGCTTTTTCCCACCACAACCAACGGGCGTTTGTGTCATCTTCATGGCTTAAAAACAGCAGCCGTTGTTCGAGCACATTCAGAAACGCCTCGCCTAGATTGCCCTTCGCATCCAGCTCCTTGCAACGGGCCAAAAGCTCCTCATAACGATGACCCACGCTCTCCTGATGAAAACGAATAAGCTGATTGGCAAGAACCATCGCATCTCCGTCAATAGGAGAAAGCCAATGCACATTTAAGCGCTCCTTACGGAGACGGCATTGGACGTGGTCTTTGGTAAGCATGATGTTGTCGCCTTCGCCAATTAACGTAAAGTTCACTCGTATCCTTAGCAATCAACTCAAAAAGGACCGCCCTTTTTCCCGGCTTGTGTCGCAAGATGCGGCCGAGCCGCTGCACGTGCTCTCGCACATTGCCGCTGCCTGATGCCACAATACCAACACTAGCCTCAGGAACATCGACGCCCTCATTCAAGACTTTTGACGTGACAATGACGTTCAGCCGTCCCTCGGAAAAAGCCGCAAGCATCTCCTTCCGTTCTTTCATTTTTGTATGATGCGTCAAAACAGGGAGAATAAGTTCCCGCCCAATTCGATAGGCGAAAGAATTGTCGTCCGTAAAAATAATGACGCGGTCATGCGCATGCTGACGCAGGATGCGCCAGATTTCATTCAACTTTCCTTCAGCCCCTTGAGCCAACTTTTTCTGCAGACGATGGGCACGCATGGCTTCCCGGCCTTCCGCCGACTGAGAAGCTTTGCGAATAAAAAGCTGCCATGCACCCGCATCAGAGAAGTTGATACGGTTTTGTTTCACAAACTGTAAATATTTCTGCCGCGCCTCTTTGTACGCGCTCAACTCTTTATCACTGAGAGGAATTTGCACATTCACCACGTCGTATGGAGCCAGGACGTTGGCACTCATATTGTGAATACTTGCTTCAAAGACAAGATCACCCACCAAGTCATAAAGCAACTCTTCGCGACCATCGGCTCTCTCAACAGTCGCGGACAAACCAAGACGAAAGGGTGCAAGGGCTTCCCGCGCTATTTGTTGATACTGATTTGCGGGAAGGTGATGGCATTCATCAAAGACAAGGAAACCGAATTGGCTACCAATATCGCGGATCATCATCCACGCGCTGTCGTAGGTTGCAACCGTGATCGGTTCGATAGATTTTTTTCCACCGCCCACGGCACCAATTTCGATTCCAAAAAAATCTGTCAGGATACCGTGCCACTGGTGTAGCAAATCAATAGTGGGAACAAGAACTAACGTTGGTCGTTCCACAACCTGAATCGCCATAACGGCAAAGATTGTTTTACCGGCACCTGTAGGCATCGAAACGACACCACGACGGCCTGCCTGAATCCATTTCTCCAGCGCCTGCGCCTGGTGAGGGCGTGGTTGCAGTTTTCGTTTTAAAGAGAGCTTTAAGGGATGATAATGACGCGCCTCGTCAATGAGAGGTGCTTGTTGCTGGTGAAAGTGAAGAACGATATCGCGGTAGTGATAAGCATCCGCATGCCAAAATTTCCGCTCCGGATCCCACCGCACACCGCGCACGGAACGGACATCCGCTGGCGCTCCTGAAAGCGTTAGTCTGCCATCGTGATAGCGAAGATGGCATGACTTACTCACGGTTCTTCGCCCTCTTCCTTGATACTTGAAGGATAGAACGGACTCGATCCACCTTTTTTAATCTGAATCGCATGGACAAGCACCCCCACAGCTGTGGTCACTATCCAAAAGATACCGAGAAAGAAGGCAACCCTCAGCGACAAAGGCACATGCTCACCGGTCACCTGATAGGTCACCCATATGTTCCCCAGGACGATGAGATAGATAAAGCCCAAGGCGACAAGCCTGGTCCAAATTGAACGGCGCAATTCTGGATGCAAAAAGCCCCCTTAAAAAGGGTAACCTATCGTTTTTTTTCCCTTCATACTAGAGACTTTCCAGCTTTAGTAGGCCACCAAGGCTAGATTCAGCCGCCATAACGGTGCTATATATAAGTTTCGAAACAATTGGTCGCAGGGTGGAGAGCTATGTCACAGGTTATTGTCGAAGAAGACAGCCTCAAAACGAAACGAGAAAAAAGCCGCGAGCTGGAGAAAAAAATTCAGATCGAGAGCGCGCATCAGAAATGGCATCTAGGCGGGACTGCCGGAGTCGGAGCACTGGCTAAGCTCATTGCCATTGCCAGCCTTCCTGTCATCGCTCTTTGGACAACTATTGGTTTTATTATTGGCGCGGCCTTTAAAATTATCGGTGGATTCTTCCGCTTTCTTGGCGGCCTCCTTCCGAAAAATTCCAGAACGCCCTCAAACTAATAGCGCCAAGATGATCGCTGCCAAACCGATCCTGTAGATTGCAAAAACGCCAAACCCAAAACGTTTGATAAACGCCATCAGGAAACTAATGGCAACACATCCGACGAGCAAAGCCGTGATGCAGCCAACCAAAAAGGATGGGTCGCTTAGGCTTTGTGCAATCTCTTTGTGCTTGAGAAGAGCCGCTCCCGCCATGGCTGGAGTTCCTAGTAGGAACGAGTAACGCGCCGCGTCCGTTCGAGAGAAACCCAATAGTCTCCCCCCCAAGATCGTTGAACCGCTTCGCGATACACCCGGAATCAGCGCACATGCCTGGGCTAGCCCAATTAGGATTGAGTCCTTAAATGTTAACTTATCGAACGTGCGTGTAACGGGCGCTTTACGATCTCCCCACCAAATGGCGAGCCCCATCAACGCCAAGGGAACGATCACATACTGCGGGGCATGGAAGATGCGCTCAATGTCATCTTCCCAAAGAAGGCCAACCACCCCTGCGGGAATAGAGCCGATGATTAGAGCCGGAAAGAGAATATCCGACTCAAAACTTTTTTCTTTCTTCGTGATTCTTTTAAGGACACGGTCCGCAAGCTTTAGCCAATCACGCCAAAAATAAAGAAGGACCGCAAGCAACGTACCCACATGCAAAGCCACATTCAAGGCAAGCGGAAGAGGCTTACCGTCCATAAAATAAGAAGCAAGAATAAGATGCCCGGAGCTCGAAATCGGAAGAAATTCGGCCGTCCCCTGGAGAAATCCTAAGACCATGGCATGGATGGTTTGAATGTCGAGCATGTGAGTTCTCCAAAATAAAAAGCTCCAGGACCTGCCCGGAGCTTGACGCAACCAAGTTCACACTTAGTTTAGAATTCGCCTTTGATACCAAGCTTGATTTCATTTTCAGCCATCGTGGCTTCTTTATTGTTCTTGTCGTTAAACTTACCCGATTTCTGCACCCAAGCCAAGTACGGGCGGAAGGCGTCGCCGTACATAAAGTATTCCGCACCGAGGCCGACGGTGGCGGCGTTGTCATCGAAAGTGCCCACGGCTGAATTCACTTTAGGCTGCTTAACACCTGTATTGGTGTACTGCTCCATGTCATACACGGAGTAATGAACAAATGGTTTCCAATCGTTCATTTTGTAGCTTGCGTTCAGGGCAATGTTTGTTTCTTTGCTAACAAGGTTTTCTTCCTTCGTGCCACCGGCCTTCTTGCCTTTCACGCCAATGTTGTGATTGGTGTAGTCCAATTCAACATTGAGATCGTTTGCTTCATATTTCACACCGAGGGTTGCAAGCGTGCTGTGGTTCTGATCGTAGGAACCATATTGGAGCAATGGCTTAACGCCGGCAAAGTCACCCACGTATTCAAAAAATAGAGCGGGTTGATTTTGAACCACTTCCTTCTTCGCATTCAGCTTTGTCCAAGAATTGCAAGTTGGAGTCGCGAGAGTCGCGCAAGCGGGAACCATATCTTTAGCTGCCTGAAGGGTGACGCTACCCCAGCCGTACTTCCCCTCAAGAGCAACCAGGTCTTCATACTTGTATGGGCGAATGGCATGACCATAGGACTGAACAAGAGATAGTGCGGAACCGTACGAGCGATGTTCCCAACCGTAGTCTCTCACCTTCATCTTACCGAAAGAAACGCTGTGGCTATCGGAAAGCTTCCACTTCAAGTAGCCGTAGTCGAGATTTTTTGGGTCAGAGCCTTCCAACTTGAGGCGCAATGAGTAGCTGAGATTTGAACCAATTTTACCGTCCATCAAAATGCGGAACGCATCAAGACCCATAGCTGTGTATGGCTCGTCCGCCTTTGCGTCTTTCTTCAAACCATCGTCGAAATAACTCATACCAAAACGATATTGGAATTTAAATTCTGGCATCGCCTTGCTTATTGTTTCCATTTTTTCTGCGGCAGGAGCAGCGGTGGGAGCGGGTGTCGCCTCCTCAACGGCGTCAGTCCCTTGGGCAAATGCGGACGTTGTGTAAGCAAAACAAAGTGCGGCTGTGCACGCAAACAAACGCTGTTTCAACACGGTTAGCTCCCTTAACAAAATGATCTGCTAAAGACAGCATAACGAATGTTGAGTAATGCGTACAAGAGACGCACCCGTTAAAATTGTTTGGGAAAATCCGAAGATTATGGGTGATAAAGTGTACTAAATGAGGGTCTCAATGCGCTCAATTCCTTTTTTGCTGAGTATCACTCGGTGATACTCAATCACGGATTTCTTCTCGTTTTTCTTATTGAGAAGAACCGTCTTCTTGATAACCAAATCAAGAAAATAAACCTTCGCTGCGGGGATCGATTTCACACGCCCCTTCTGGGTAAAAACAAGCACCTCTTGGTTACGCGCATCTAAGGGCGCCAAGAAGGAGTCGACATAAACACGAACGACGTCGTGAACAGCGCGAATTTTTCGCGTTAAGGATAGAGAAGAAATCCCCTCCAAACCGAAAAACTTCTGGTAGTGAATAATGTTTTTTTGACTGATGCTATCTTCACCCAACTCGGAGTTACATTTCTTGATAAGACTCCGCATTTCAGAATTCAGTTTAGAGAACGGCAAATGAACCGCACGTTCCTGCACGGTCCCAATATGCATCGACTCCGCTTCATGGGGCGGCTTATAGTAAATTCTGTTACTCGTATCTGGGAGACGACCTAAAATTCCGCGTTTGAAGTAGCCACGGCCCAGTTCCTTGATGCGATCCTTGAGAATATACCCCGCGGAAAAGAGGAATATCATCATCAAGGTACCGAACTGCAAGAGGTTCGCGGCATTCGCCACGATTTGTTGACCTATGAAAATGGTGAACACAACACCCCAGGCGCCGGCTAAACCCGCCGCGATCATAGCACCGACTTGTTTTTGCACCGAGAAGAGAGGCTTAATGCGTGAGTTCAGATAGAGAGAACTCCAAATGCGACGCTTCAGCAAACCGCGTCGATACAAAAAGCCTTCGCGCTCTTCTTGCGTGCTATGTTCATCAACCCAGAAGAAATTACTTTGTTTGGAATACCAACGCTCTAGGCGCACAAAGACGAAAATCTTATGGCGCAAATTGCGATACTCCTCGCATTCAACACGCCCTTCCATCGACTCCAGAAAGTGGCTGAGCCGCAACAAACCTGCGCGAAAGATATAAGAACAGTATTCGTTAACGCGTTCGATCTCTTCTTTAAGAGCCGCAAGAAATTCTTTCGGAAAATCCTCTGTCATGCCCGCGATGATTCGCCAAGTTTTCAATACCTGGTAGGACTTCTCAAGATTCTCTTCTGCTTCCGTGAGCGTGAGCTTCAAATCGTCCCAAGGGATAGACTTCTCACGCTGAATCTTTGCCAGGATGGCAAGAAAATCTTGCTCAAAGCGATCCATCCGGCGCTGAAAGTAGCTGAAATACGAACAGCCAAATACGCGCGCTTCCTCAATCATGGGTTCAGGAGGATCCGCGATTTCCCCCGCCTTCATAGCGCGAATATAATTCTCGATAAGAATGAGCGGTGAACGCTCCGTCTTTCGCCCCATTCCTAACATCTCTTTATAAGAGAGTTTTGGTTCGCGAAATCGGATGAAGCTGCGCAGATCGTGGTAGAACTGCTCAATAGGATAACTTTCTTTTGAGATCCTCATTTGTGGCGGGAAAATGAGGTAAATATCAGTCAAATACCCGAACGGTTTTACCCAAGTTTTCTCGGTATCCTTTGCACGAAGACTGTAAGAAAAGACAATCTCGGCCTGATTCACTTCATGAATCTGCACAACCGACTTGACGAGTTTTGATAGACGCACCTCGCCGGAGATCTCATCTTGCACGTCAGGAATTTTCTGTTCTGTATTATTCAAAGCCGACCTGATCCAAGTGGAGGAGTGCTTGCTGAGAGAGCTCACGCCCGCGGGGCCCACGCGTGATAAATCCTTGATGCGTTAAATAAGGTTCATAAACCTCTTCGATCGTCGCCTTCTCTTCACCAACTGTTGCCGCAAGAGTATCAAGACCAACCGGCCCACCATCGTAGCGGTCACGAATGATGCGTAAGATTCTTCGATCCATACGATCGAGACCACAGTGATCGATTTCAAGCCGTGCGAGAGTAAGCTCCACAATGCGGCGATCTAAGCTAGCCGAGCCACTATAATCCGCAAAGTCCCTAGCTCTTCGCAAAAGGCGGTTGGCGACACGCGGTGTACCACGTGAACGCTTAGCCAATTCAAACGCACCGTCTTCAGCCAGAGGTATGTCCCAGATCTGAGCGTTGCGCGCCAAGATCTGCGCCAGACTTTCATGACTATAAAATTCCAGTCGCTCTTGAATACCAAAACGACTCAAGAGAGGAGCCGAAAGCATGGATACGCGCGTGGTTGCCCCCACAAGTGTGAACGGCTGCAGCGGCATACGCACGGTACGCGCCGTCGGCCCCTGCCCCACTAAAATATCCATGCAGAAATCTTCCATAGCCGTATAGAGAACTTCTTCAACGGCCATCGAAAGACGATGAATCTCATCAATAAAAAGTACGCCACCCTTTTCAACACCAGCCAAGATTCCCGCTAGGTCTCCAGCTTTGTCAATGGATGGACCACTCGTCTGATAGAAGGAAACACCAAGCTCATTAGCAAGGATGCGCGCGAGTGTGGTTTTTCCAAGCCCTGGAGGTCCATGAAGCAGCACGTGATCTAAGGGAGCACCTCTTTTTTTTGCTGCCTCGACATAAACGGAAAGATTTTCTTTCGCGCGGTCTTGACCGGGATACTGCGCAAAGGACTCAGGACGAAGAGCAATATCATAGCGTTCCAAAACGGCCTCTTCTTGGGCAAGTTCTGGAGCTACGTATCGATCGATGGTGACTGAGTCAGACTTCTTCAAAACCAATATTCCGTCTTAAAAGAGTTCATTTGTGGACGTCTTCTTTCGTGCCACGGCGGGAGGCCTGTAGCCTGATGGTTGACCACTCAACTCCAACAAAGCTTTTTTCATCAAATCCTGGAAGCTAGCGTCCGGCATCTGCTGCTTGAGATTCTCCAATAAAGGTGCAATCTCTTTCTCACGAAATCCAAGATTCTCCAACGCCGAACGAATATCTTCAAGCACAGCATCCTGCACTTGAGTCGTCATGTCCTCGTCGCCAAACGTCAATTCATCAATAGAAACATTATCTATACGAGAAGTCGTATTATGAATCGGTGAATTCAGCTGCAATGCTTGTAGCTTCTTCAATTTCGGCTTCAAGTCCACGAGGAGCTTTTCCGCCAAACGTTTACCAACACCTGGAACAGCTTCAAACACGGCGTGATTGTCCGTCACGATAGCCTTGCGAATCGCACCTGTTGAGAGCGTCGACAAAATGGCCAGCGCGACCTTTGGACCAACACCAGAAACGCTCAGTAAAATCTCAAAGGCAACGCGGTCCTCGTAGCTCAAAAAACCAAACAGCCTGATGGCGTCTTCGCGCACGTAGGTATGGACCCAAACTTCTAGAGAGGATCCTTCGGGCGGCAAATTGCACATCGCGGATAAAGGCATATCAACACCGTAACCCACACCCTGCACATCCAAAATAATGCCGGTGGGAAGTGTGACCGCGTAGGTGCCTTTCAAACGCTCAATAAGCATCAC
>CAYOJQ010000057.1:0-21191 GCA_964404325.1 uncultured Oligoflexales bacterium | reverse complement strand
GGAGTGGTGGGACGATCTCCGGTGACGGGACATAAGGCACGGAAATGGAAAAAAAATCAGAACATTTGGTACGGACCGGAGATGGGAGCCTCACCCTAAAGCATCATGAGCATGGGGAGGACTATCATTCCAATCTAGGTGCGTTGCGCGAGGCTGAGGAGCTCTATATCGACCGCAGTGGTTTCATCGCGGCACTTTCCCGGGCTGAACCTCTTAGCATCGCCGATGTTGGCTTAGGCCTCGGTTATAACGCGCTTGCCACCATCGCCGCATGGAGCACGGCGCCAAATCCGCCTTCCCTCTATCTTTATAGCCTCGAGATCCAACCAGCATTGGTTCGCGCCCTCGCCAGTGGTCGTGCCGATTGGCAATCGGAATGGCCTGACTCATGGCGACAGTGGTCATCAGCCTTAACCTTCGAAGGCGATCATGCGAAGGCGCGCATAGAACACGTTTCAGGTGCAACCTTAAGCTGGCAGGTGGTGATTGGCGACGCGACGCAGATCACATGGAAGCCTCAGCAGCCTTTTAACTTTGTGTGGCAGGATGCTTTTTCTCCCACGCATAATCCCGGCATGTGGTCAGCGGATTGGTTTTCCCATTTAAGGGAAAACAGTGCGTTCGGTGCTGTTCTTATGACCTACAGTGTGGCGCGTTCAGTGCGCGATGCACTAACGGCAGCAGGTTGGCAGTGGGAAAAGGTTCCTGGCGCGGGAACAAAGCGCCAGTGGCTTCGGGCAAAACTCTAGTACCAGCGAAACATCTTCTTCGCGGCGAATGTAAAGATCACGGTGTACACCGCTAACAAAGTGAGTTCCAATCCCACGGCGGAGATGGGTTGTCCTTCGTTGGCGACCTTGCGCAAGCCGTCATTCAAAAGGGTGAGGGGAAGATAATCCACGATCCCACGCAGCCAATCGGGAAGGTTGTTCTTCGAGAAAAAGACCCCGGATAAAAACATCATTGGTAGCATGATGAGGTTAGCTACCGCCGACATCATGGGAATGCTTTTTGTGCGGCTGCCACAGAGCATCGCGATCGCGGTAAAGCAAGATGCGCCCAATACCGCTAATAAAATGTAAGCCGGATAACTGCCGTATACATGAAATCCAAATACCAAGAAGCCGCAAATCATAATGGCGGCGAATTCCACGGAGAGGACCATGAGGCGGCCAAACATCTGAGAAACAATATATTCGGAGGCGCGCATCGGCGTGGCGAGATAACGTTTCAGTAGGTTCTCGCGGCGATTCGCGACAAGCGTCATGCCAATACCGTAGAGACTGGAACTCATCACACTTAGACCCAATAAACCCGGAATTAAAAAGTCGACGTAACGTCCACCTTGCGCTTTCACAGGTTCAATCTGCGTCGTGACCATATTTTTCCGACCGGCTGATTCTTGAATTAAATCATCGACGAGATTTTTAGCGCGCATCGCTTCGGGGTTGGCCGGGTCTAGTTGAAACTGGGCGTCGTTTGCGCCGAGGCGCACCATCATGGATATTTCGCCACGCTGATACCACTGCCAGAGCTGTTCAACGGAACCCTGCTTCAGGTGAATTTGCGGATGTTCAGCGAGAGTCTTCTCAGTGTTGGCGACTGCGGCAGTTTTTTCCTGAGTGGGAAGAAGGCCTACGCCGTAGCGTTCGGGTTTTGGATGCGAGAACGCGAACCCAAGCGCCAGCATCCACAGCACCGGCATCAGGATCACCCAATAAAATGCTGACGGTTCACGCCGGAATTCGCGCCAACGACACTTGATCATTTCCCTGAGGCTAGGACTAAGCATCGCGAATACTCCGACCGGTCAACTTAAGGAACACATCTTCAAGAGTGGAGCGGCGCATTTCAAGCGACCGCAGAGGAATCTTTTGTTCATCACACATGCGTGTGAGTGCCATGGCTTTTGCGGCGCCGTCGTCTCCGACAGGGAATTCAATCCCCGTTTTTGTCACAATGGCTTCCGCAATGGCCGGAGAATGCGCTTTTAATTTTTCCAGGGCCGCCGCGGGATCCTGTTCTTCATTAAACTGCAGCGCAAGGATTTCACGCCCACAGTATTCTTCAATCAAGGCGCGTGGCGTTCCTTCGGCGATGATTTCACCGTGGTCGATAACAAGG
This sequence comes from uncultured Oligoflexales bacterium, assembly GCA_964404325.1. GTDB lineage: Bacteria > Bdellovibrionota_B > Oligoflexia > Oligoflexales > Oligoflexaceae > CAYOJQ01. The sequence goes on along the minus strand of CAYOJQ010000057.1, from coordinate 19,067 downwards.
ACGCGGTCAGCAAGACGCTCCGCCTCATCCATGTAATGGGTTGTGAGAAGAATACTGCGACTTTCGGCCTTAAATCTTTCGAGGAGTTCCCACAGCATGCGGCGTGATTGCGGATCGAGTCCGGCGGTGGGTTCGTCCAAAAATAGAAGTTCCGGATTATTCACAAGAGCGCAGCCAAGATAAACTCGCTGGCGCTGTCCACCGCTCAGCTTCTCAAGGCGAACGTCTTTTTTGTCGGTCAGCTGGAGGGTCTCAATAATTTTTGTGACATCTTCTGATTTGCGGAAGAAGCTTGCGAACAGTTCCAGCGTCTCGCGAACGGTAAATTTCTTATAGAGCCTCGTCTCTTGGAGGACGATGCCGACGCGTTCCAGGATTTCACGACGCTGCTTTTTGTACCCCATTCCAAACAATTGGATTGAGCCACTGGATGGCTCCTGGAGGCCTTCGAGCATTTCGGCCGTGGTGGTTTTTCCGGCACCATTGGGGCCGAGTAGGGCGACGCACTCGCCCTTGGCGATTGAAAACGAGACGCCGCGGACAGCGGCGAAGTCACCGAAATTCTTTGTGATATCTGCGACTTGCAGAACGTTTGGCATTGTTTCTCCGGCATAAAAGCAGAGCCAATATATAGAGCCCTCCCGGCCTTGGCAATCGCTCTCAGGGCTTTGGGCAAATGATGCTATGATAGGACCCATTGAATCAGTATGATTGGCTTTTTACGACTGTTGGGGATGGAATGGCGAATCAAGAAACCCAGTCTTACGACATAGCGATTGCTGGCGGTGGCCTAGCCGGGGTTTTGGCGGCGGCTCGCCTTCATGAGAAGCATCCAGACTGCTCCATTCTCTTAATAGACAAGAACTCGGCATTGGGTGGACGCCTCCGCGGTAGCGACCCAGCCTCTAGACGTTATAGTTACGGCCTCCAGGGCATCACTCCTGAACTTTTCCACTACTGGGACCAAGTCTTAAAACAAGATCCTGAAGCCCAAGCGCTTCCGGCCTTTATGACTCACAAGATGGCGCGCGGGGGGATCCTTGCGGCCAATAAGGTTTCGGAATTTCCCGTTAATGAAATGATGGCGCCAAAGGGTGCTCGTGCCTTGGCGGGTCTGACGGCATCGCGGGATTGGAAGACGGTGGATGAGAGTTTTGAAAAGGTGAAGCGAGGCGATCAGGCTTTCAGCTCCATCTGGGGTGGCACGCGTAAAAGTCCCTCCGCTTTGGTTCTTGAGCATTATTCTCACGTTCTTGGCATCCCCGATCTATGGGAGGCGAGTGCGAAGGCGGTCCTTGAGCGCTCGGCTTTATGCAAAGACGGTTTTTATTTCGGTAACTGGGAACAGGCGTTGACGGAAATCCTTAATCGCCCAAGTTTGCGTGAAAAACTCACGGTCAAAACAAACTGCCGCATCGCGGACTCTAAATTCAATGCGGGAGAGTGGCTGATTCAGACGGAGCTCGGTCCCATGAAGGCCTCATCTCTTGTGGTGGCTCAGCCGCCCTGGGAAGCCGTTCTTTGGTTACCGAAAAGCAATTGCCCCGAAGAAATCATTCTTATGGCGAACAAAACAAAACCTGTAAGCGTTGTTGTTTTGTCCGACGTTATTACGAAAAAAGTGGAAGAGATTCCTGAGATGATTTTGGTACCGGCTGAAGAAGTTCAGATCATCATCCATAATCAAAAGGAAATCGTCTATCAGGCCACTCTCGATTACGAAATCACGATGCAGGCCCCAGAAGTTGTCAAAGCCGTGAAGCGCTTGAAGCGAGCGAAAAAGAAATTGCTTGCTGCTTACCCTGAGCTTGTGACCGAAGGTGAGCATCTTTCATTGTTGCCCGTTGGCTGGTCGCAGCCAGTAAACCACAGCGATCGTCGCTGGGCTGACAAGCTTGACGACCAAAAGTTCCAGCAGGAGCGATTGGTGTTCTGTGGCGACTCTTATGGTTCAAGCTGTGACGGTGATAAAAATGTCATCGCGTCAGTCACCGCGGCAAGCAAGACACTGGCGCTAACCTAGAGGTCAAATGACGGCGCGGCTGATTCATGGGAATAAGATTGCAGACGGCATTCGGAGCTCGATTGCTCGTGAGGTGCGTTCCTATGTCGATCAGGGAAAGCGCCCGCCGCATTTAGCCGTGATACTGGTGGGTGACGATCCCGCGAGTCATATCTATGTGCATCACAAAGAAAAGAACTGCGCAAAAGTCGGTATCAAAAGCACGATTTTTCGCTTTCCCGCGAGCCTCACTCAGATTGAGCTGAACAACAAGGTGAACGACCTGAACAAGGATGCAGGTGTCGATGGCATTCTGGTGCAGCTTCCTTTGCCAGCGCATCTTAATCGCTTGGAAGCCCTTGATCTTATTTCCCCATCAAAAGATGTGGATGGTCTGACGCCAGTGAACCAGGGGTTGATGGTGTGGAATAGGCCGGGGCTTTATTCCTGCACGCCGCTGGGCATCCTGGAGCTGATTCGTTCGACAGGTGAATCCATCCAAGGAAAACTTGCCTGCATGGTGGGGGCGAGTGTTCTAGTGGGGGCACCGACAGCAACACTTTTAACTCATGCCGATGCCACGGTTGTGACGCTTCATTCTCAATCCAAGAACAAAGAAGCATTGGCACGCCAGGCTGATATTTTAGTGGTGGCCACCGGTGTGAGGCATCTCGTGACGAATGAGTGGGTGAAGGAAGGTGCCATCGTTATTGATGTGGGAATGCATCGTGACGCGAACGGCATTACAGGTGACGTTGATTTTGCCGAGGTAAAAAACGTTGCCGGTTATATCACGCCCGTGCCAGGTGGTGTTGGTCCGATGACCATTGCGATGCTTTTAAAAAACTGCCTACAAGCCTACAAAGCTCATCTTCAACTAAGCTAAAACTTTCCAAACACAAGTACGGCAAGTTGCTCTTGTTTCACGCGTTGGCTTGCGACTGAAAAATGAGTCGCTTCCCTGCTGAGAATAAGAGAGCGGTGGCGTGGTGAATGCCATAGCAGCCATACCATTTGTTGAATGGTCTGCGCCTTCACACGATTTTCACCCACAAGTCGTGCGTTGTTTTTCTTTAAAGCCTGTTTTGCTTGTTCTAGCAGTTTGCGGTTATGGCGGATGGTGCTGTTTTTGAGGAGCTGCTCACTCAACCACTGCATGCGTGGGTGATTATCCGCGAGAGGGGGGAGGCCCTCTTTTTTGCGTACGGCGTTCACCCATTGCTGCAGGGCGATGATGGACGATTCGTGTTCGAGAGCCTCACTCTCGGGAATTTCCGCGACGGCACCTTCTTTTACAGGCACGAGATACCACAGCACGGGACCCTGCCAAGCGGGGAAGCGTGGTTGGCAGGTAATGCTGATCACTCCCGATGGGAGTAGTTTCGTGTTTACCTGTAAGTCTTCGATCGTGGAGCTGACGCTTTTTTGCGTGAGGATGGTGCGCGGCTGTCCCTTTTCCGCGGCGGCGAAATCAACGCGGATGTTATCGCAGTAGTTGCGATAATCCTCAGCGGCAATCGTGATGGTTTCGTCTTTCGGTGCGGCGAGTGGTTTTGGCGCGGGGCTTGTGATCACCCAATAGGATTGGTTGGGGCACTGCCCTTGGCTTAAGCCGTAGTGGTTGTTGCGCGATGCAAGCACATCGACCGCTTTTTTGATGTCATCTTGCTTGATGGATTGTCCCGCTTTGGGTCGAAGGGATTGAACGGCAACTTGGGCATCATAAATGCCAGCTTCCCAAGCTTTTCTTGTGTCGAGGGTTTCCTGGTCGTCACAGACAAGTTTTGTCATGAACGTGACAAGATCAGAGCGATTGGAAACGTTGGGCGCGGTGTTGTGTTGAGCGAAGGCCAGAGAGCTAAGAAAGAAGAATGGTAGAAGAGTTTTCATGAAGACCTCGCTAATGGAAATGCGAGGCGGCTTGAGGTTCTTCGCTTTGCTCAGAATGACGAAACTGTCTCTGAAGTGACGTTCGTCATCTAAAGTGACGTTCGTCATCTAAAGTGACGTTCGTCATCTAAAGTGACGTTCGTCATTCTAAAGCAACGTCCGTCATTCTGAAGCAAAGCTGAAGAATCTTAGCGGTTGTCGACCAGCTTGTAGATCGTGGAGAGCTGCATGTTGGAAGTGCCTTCATAGAGTTTACCGATCTTCGCATCACGGTAGAACTTTTCTGCGGGGAATTCCTTAATGAAGCCGTAGCCACCAAAGATCTCAAGAGCCAAGGATGCCACGCTCTCAGCAACGTGAGACGCATGGTACTTCGCGATGGCCGCCTCTTTCACAAAATCATGACCGGCGTCTTTCAGACGCGCGGCGTTATAGACTGCTAACTTTGCTGTTTCGATCTCAATCGCCATTTTTGCGATTTGGTGTTGGATCGCCTGGAAAGAGCGCAGTTCTTTGCCGAACTGCTCGCGCTCACCCGCGTACTTGATCGCCGCGGCAAGTGCGCCTTCCGCAAGGCCCAGCATCTGAGCGGCAACGCCGATGCGACCTTCGTTCAATGTTTCGATCGCGATCTTGTAGCCTTTACCGACTTCACCCACGACGTTCGCTTTGGGAACTTTCACGCTGTTAAGGAGAACTTCACAAGTGGAGGAGGCGCGGATGCCCATCTTCACTTCTTTCTTACCGATCGCAAAACCTGGCATGTCGCGTTCGACGATAAAGCAGGTGATGCCTTTGTATCCCAGCTCGGGATTTACGTTTGCGAAAACCAAGAAGATGTTGGCTTCTTTCGCGTTTGTGATGAAGATCTTCTTGCCTTCAAGGCGGTAGAAATCACCTTCATCGTATGCACGCGCTTTCATCGCGAAAGCATCGGAGCCGGAGTTGGCTTCCGTTAAGCAATAAGAACCCACTTCTTTTTGCGCCAGGCGTGGGAGGTATTTTTTCTTTTGCTCTTCGCTGCCTTTGTTAAGCAGGATGTTATTTACGAGTGTGTTCTGCACATCGCTAAGAATGGCAACAGATGGGTCTACCTTTGCGAGTTCCTCAACGGCTAAGATCGCCATGAAGAAAGAACCACCAGATCCACCGAACTTCTCTGGGATTTCGATTCCCATGAGTCCCATGTCAAACATTTGCTGGATGATTTTCGGATCCATATGCTCCGTCTCATCCATTTCAAGCACTTTTGGTCCAATTTGCGAGACGGCGAACTTAGAGATTTCGTTTTGAAAGAGTAGCTCGTCTTCGGTCAATTTGGTTAAAGGGGCAATCGTCATACCAAGCTCCAGGCACAAAAGAATCAACGTTACTGTTACGTTGCCTCCCTTGTAGCCTGCTTAAACTTTTTTTTCATCAAGATTGGCGATGGCTCCTCGGGGGTTTTGAGCATCATCCGTTCAGTGATTCGTTCGATTTCCGCTTGTAGATGATCGATTTCATCGAGGTTGTTCTGAAGCCGCGTTAGAGCGGTGTCGCCGAGCTGGAATCGGCTAACTCCCTGTTCTTCAAGAATTATATCTCGGCACGTGGAGACCACGGTGTCTGTTTTTTGGTTAATGCGGCTGCGAATCTTCTGGATGCGTTGTTCATCTTCGGCCGTGCCGCGCATCGTTGCCGTCAGCCACTTCACGTAGGTAACGAGTGCGAGATAACGGGGATTTTGAAAGGATTCGCTGGGATTTTTGCCAAAGGAGGTCTGAAGGCTGCCCGCCGCCTGGGCGTTGGCCTGCATGGCCTGAACCGAATTGAACCTTTCAGTGAGCTTGTCACGCGTGATTTTTGCCTTGATAAGCTGGTCGGAAAGAAAGTTTACCGTTTTCTTTAAGTTGCCCTCGCGAACAGCCATGTCAATGAGGTCGTTGTTTTCAATCATGCTGCCACGATCAGCGACGCGACCGTGAAGGCGCGCATGCACAAGTTCAAACCACATTTTAAGACCGAGAAGACGCGACTGACGCTGATAAAGAGTGAAGGATTTTTCCACAAGTGTGGCGCTCCAGAAAATGATGGCCTGCGCTTTTGTGGGGAGATTAAATTTGCGCTTTTGGATGGCTTGCATTTTTTGGCTGATTTTCTCGATGGCCAGTTGATACCGGATCACCGCTGATTTCTTTTGCAGAAGAATCTTTTGTTCCTGGCGATGCGCGGCATTGATATGGAGCTCTAAGCTCGCGATATTGTGTCCGAGCTCCTGAAGATCTTCATCCCATATTTTAATTTGCATGAGAGGAATCCTCCTCGGATTTCGCCAGCGTGGATGGGTGAGGCGGCTCGGCGTTGTTTTCTTCTTTAAGGCAACTTTTCACGAAGTTGCGTGCCAATGTCAGGCGTTTTTCTGTGTCTGCCGCTGGATAGATGGAGTGATCCGCGATCGATTGTTTAGCTTCTTCCAGGTGTTTAAGCGTGGGAAGTTCCGTTGGTGTTTGGCGTTTTGCCGATGGTTCATTCTCGGTGAGCCATTGACGTAATTCTTTGATGTGTTCCTCGTGACGAGCCAAAGATGTGCGAAGTCCGGCTATGCGGTTGTTTAAGCCGTCAATATCACGATAAAGACGCACGAGCGCTTCCAGATTACCCGTTAAGTGAAGACTTCCGTTGTGGTTTTCAATGTTGCTGGCCATTTTTTGCAACACACGGTCGAGCTCTTTTTCTTCCACGTCCGTCTTAATGTGTTCGTTCTCAACGGCCTGAAGCCATTTCTTCAGCTTTGCCAGGCGAAAGATAGCGAGAAAACTTCCTTTTCCTGAAAAAGAAGCGCTGATCCACGTGTGCAGTTTGTGAAGGAGATTGTAGAGGTCCTGGGCTGATTGCAGGCGATACGAGATAAAAGCGTCGCAGACGCGGATTTCTTCGCTGGAGCAATGGGCGAGATTCGGAAAACCAAGGTCTTCATCGACGTCGGATAGTTGTGTTTCCTCCATTAATGCCTTGAGTTGCCCAAGGCGCAGGCGCAGCTTCTGCACATAATCGAGCCGCGGTTGATAAACCGCTTCGGGCACGAGACGTGCTTTCGCCGCGTTCTGGAGGGTGACCTCAAGAGAAAGGAGCTGGCATTGCAACTGCTCCCATTGGGCGTGAATGTTCGCCGAATCAGCTGGTCCCTGCTCGCTTGGCATGGCAAAGCCTCTTTAGAGATTGGATCTTTTCAGTTGATTGCCTGGACAAATGGCGCGATAAATCGGAGCTTTGGCTATGTTTATTGTCGCATGGGGCGAAGGACGTGTCCAACGAGCCACACGGCAAAACCTACTAGGCTCTTAGAAAGTTGGGAAAATTTATGGGAAAACCTTTAATCGACGCAGCTTTGGGTCGTAAGCCGAGTCGACAACCCGTATGGTTTTTGCGTCAAGCTGGGCGGTATTTGCCAGAATATCTTGAAGTGCGCTCTCGCCTCGACTTTGTTGAGCTGTGTCGCAACCCAAAGATGGCGGCTGAGGTGACGCTTCAACCTTTGAGACGTTTTGATCTCGATGCGGCTATTATTTTTTCCGATATTCTCGTGCCGTGTACCGAAATGGGACAAACTCTCACATTCGGCAAAGGTCATGGCCCGCAGCTTTCTTCCCCGGTTCGTTCCATGGACGATCTTAAGCGCCTTAAGAAGCCAGACGCGCAGCGTGATCTTGGCTACGTCGGTGAGGCGATCGCGGAAACGAAAAAAGGCCTTAAACCAGAACAAACCATGATTGGTTTCGCGGGAGCGCCCTTTACCGTTGCGAGTTACATGATCGAAGGGCAGGGGAGCAAAGAATTCACGGAAGTGAAGAAGCTTTTGTACCGTGATCCCGCGACACTCACGGGTCTTCTTGATCTTCTCGTTGAAGTGAGCGTGGACTATCTCACCATGCAGGTTAAAGCCGGCGCCGAATGCTTGATGCTTTTCGATACTTGGGCGGCGCAACTGAACGCGGCGGATTATCGTCAATTTGTTTTCCCATCTGTGCAGCGTCTTATTGATCGCCTCAAGGACACGCTTCCCGTCCCGGTCATTTACTACCCAGGTCAAGGCTCACAGCTTTATTACGAGATTGGCGGGCTAAAAGCGGACGTTATTGCCATCGATTGGCGTAACCGTTTGGATCGATCCATTGCTATACTTAAAGAAATCGGTTTGGACTGCAGCGTGCAAGGGAACCTCGATCCCCAGGCATTAATGGGTGACCGGCCTTTGATTGAGGATAAAGTTCGTTCGATTCTCAAGCAGGGCAAAGAAGCACGCGGGCACATTTTTAACGTGGGTCATGGTCTTCTTCCTCATCTACCGCCCGAAGCATTGCAGTGGGCTGTGGAAGCGATACGGAAGAATTCTTAAGGGGGCGCATGGGCGAGCATTTATACACGTACATCAATCCTCCCGCGGAAAAGCACCTTGATCGCGCCTGCAGGATTCTGGACCAAGATGGAGTGCTCGCCCTTCCCTCTGGAACAAACTGGGGTTTTGCCTGTGACGCCGCCAGTGTGAAGGCGCTCGATAAAATCCGGATGTTAAATCCTCGTCACCCCAAAGATCGACCTTTCAGTCTTCTCTGTAGTGATATCTCCATGGCAGCGACCGTGGGCACCATTGATAACAATCTCTACCGTATTTTGAAGAAAGTGTGGCCTGGCCCTTATACGGTGATTGTGAAGCGCAATCGAACGCTGCCGCGTCAAATCAAAGACAAGCGGCCTGTCGTGGGAATTCGTATTCCCGACAGCCTCTTGGTCCAAGCGCTCATTGAAAAATATGGGAAGCCTCTCGCCACGACGTCCGTTCCCAATCGGCCCGACGATGATTTGCCTTACACGATGGGCTATCAGGTTTTTGAAATTTTCGGACACGCCGTCGATCTGACTTTGGATTTGGGGGACGAGCTCCCTGGAACAGAATCCACCGTCATAGATTTTTCTGAGGGATTCCCCGAAGTTGTTCGTGTCGGCGCGGGCGATCCCGAACTATTTTTAAACGCACTTGCCTAGTCTCCCTAAGCGTATTAAACGAACGGACGTTTTAGGAGACTTTGATGACCATGAATCCGTTCCCATTGCCAACACCACTCCAAAGTATTGAGCTGAAGACTTTGGTGAGTTTGACGCGTCGTACGTACGAGCGTGGTTGGAATTTCGCGACAGCGGGAAATTTTTCCATTCGCGGGAGTGGTCGTCTGATGTGGCAGAGTCCCTCCGGAGTCAATAAGGGCAACATGTTCCCGCAGCAGTTTGTTCCCGTCGACATCGATACGCTGTCGAGCCCACGTCCCGACGCGGCGCGACCCAGCGACGAGACACCGCTCCACGCCGCTATTTACCGCAACGCGCCGTTAGCGCGAGCTGTCCTGCACGTTCACAGTCCCGCGATGGTGCGAGAGAGTCAACGACGCGACGCGATGGTGTTCGAGGGTCAAGAGATGGGGAAGGCCTTCGGCTCCGTTGGTTTTGCTGATCGCATCGAAATCCCGATGATTTCAAATACACAAGATATGGAAGCGCTCGGTCAGTCCGTGGAGCGTTACATGAATCCCAATATTCCCGTCCTCGTCTTGAAGGGGCATGGCATTTACGCGTGGGGACCAAGTTCCGAAAAAGCGCTCTCTTACATCGAAGGTCTTGAATTTTTATGTCAGACGCAGCTTTAGAATCCACCATCCAAGTTTATTCGTTGGGTGTCGTTTCGTATCAAGAAGGTCTCTCCCTTCAAGAAAAATTTCACACGGCTTGTGTGGAAGAATCACATGGCGGCGTCTGCCTCTCGTGCCAACACACGCCGGTTCTGACCTTGGGAAAAAACGCCGAGGATCGTTACATCACCGCGACAACACCCGCGCTGAAGGCCGCTGGTATCGAAGTGGTGCCAACGGAAAGAGGCGGTCAGGTTACGGCCCATGAACCGGGGCAGCTGGTGATTTATCCCATCCTTCCGCTGACACGTTATTGTTTGAGCCCCAAGCGGTATGTTTGTTTGCTGGAGGAGACGATCATCCGCCTTTTGGCCGATTACGGTATCAAAGCTCAGCGCGATAAGGAGCATCCTGGTGTTTGGGTTGGGTCTGAAAAAGTGTGTGCATTAGGAATTCGGATCAAAGATCGAGTGAGCATGCATGGGCTCGCTTTGAACGTGAATAATGATTTAAGTACCTTCCGCGTCATCGTTCCCTGCGGCATCCAAGACCGCGGTGTTACTTCTCTCAAGAAGCTTCTAGGGCGTGATCTCGATTTATCCGAAGTCGAAGGCAGGCTTTTGCATCATTTAATGGAAGCCCTTGGTTTTTCTTGGAAAAGTATGTCCCCCAACGGTTTGCTTGCAAACTAGCCTCGAACTCAATATGATCCCCAGCGAACTTTCCGAGTAATTTTAGGAGATGGCATGGAGCTCGAAACCGCGTCTCTAGCTGTAAATGGGATGATTGCTAGTTCGGCCTACAAAGTGTTGGGTCGAAAAGAATTGAGGACATGCTGTCGCGAGACAATCGCAACACACGCAGCGAATAACGCTCTCATGGTCTGTGGCGATTGTCGCCAGATCATCAAATGTTTTTCCGATGAAAAATCTTTCCGCAACTATCGTGCGTTTTGTGAATCGCGGAGTCGTGAGATTTTTACGACGAAGTACGAGAACTTCAATATCATCGCTTTCCAATCGTACGACTTGTACGGCAAATAAAAAAACGCCAGGATTGACCTGGCGTTTTTGTTTTAGCGTTTCGCGTCTTTCTGATCGTTCTCCAGCACGTCAAATAGTCCCGTTTTGTCTTCTTCCTCGTCGTTGTTTCCCTTGCCGGGCTGCGGTCCGTCTTTATGGAACATGCCCCAGCCGCGCAAATATGTGTAAGCCGTGATGATCTGATTGTCCTGGCGATAAGCCTCCGGCCACTTTTTGACTTCATTGATAACGGAACTCGGTGTTGACGCCAAATCGCTCAAATCCTTGCTTTCAATGTGTCCCTTAAGATCAGATTCTTTTCTCTGCTCACCTTCTAGGTCGGTAATAGGTTTAAACCCAACGACGATATCTGGCTGAATGCCTTTCGCTTGGATGGAGCGATCTTTTGGCGTGTAGTAACGCGCCACAGTGATTTTTAGCCCCGATCGATTCGGGAGCGAGATGAGCGTCTGGACGGATCCTTTGCCAAAAGACGTCGTTCCCATAATGATGCCGCGTTCATGATCTTGTAGGGCGCCGGCGACGATCTCGGAGGCGCTGGCTGAACCACCATTGATCAGAATAATCATGGGGAATCCAGCGAAGGTTCCGCGCTTATGAGCAAATTCGCGTTCCACGTCTTCCTTTTTACGGCCCACAGTGGAGACGATCACGCCACTTTCAACAAAGAAGTCAGCGACGCGAACAGCTTGATCCAACAAACCCCCAGGATTGTCGCGAAGATCGAGAATCATGCCCTTGATCTTTCCTTGTTTCGCTTTAAGAGCCGCGCCGAGCTCGTCCGCGGTGTTATCTTGAAAGGAAGCGATACGAGCGTAAAGAACGCCCGGAGAGAATTCCTGGGTGCGGACGGATTTGACTTTGATGATTTCGCGCATGAGATCAAAGTGCAGAAGGTCTTTCACATCTTTGCGTTTGACCGTTAGTCTGAGTTTTGTGTCCGGCTTACCGCGCATTTTCTCAGAGGCGACGCTTTCTTTCATCTCTTTAACGGCGTGCCCGTCAATGGCGATGATTTCGTCTCCCGATTTCACTCCCGCGCGGTAGGCTGGTGTGTCTTCGATGGGGGAAACCACAATGAGTTTACCTCGCTCGGAAGAAACGATAATGCCAACACCGCCAAACTTTCCCTGTGTGTCGATGGTGAGTTGTTCAAACGCCTTGCTTGGCATCACCATGGTGTGTGGATCGAGTTGGGCCACGATACCGTTGAGCGCATTGTTTACCAGTTTGTCTTGGCTTACTTTTTCGGGATCAACGTAGAGGGATTCAAGGAAGAATAAACCGCGTGCCAGCGTTTCGAGAGAGCGGTATTTTTCGTCAATATCTGGTCCGGTACTTTCAGGAGTTTCCTTTGCCATGGCCTGCAGTGAAGAAAAAGCTAAAGCCGACCATAGGAATGCGGCGGGCGCGATAGACAGACGCATAAAAAAAGGACCTCTTCATAAAATGAGTGGTCCTATTTTTATAGTCTGTAGTGACTTATTTGGGAAGTGTTAGGTCTTAGCCTTGTGGTTTTGTCGCCTTCTGAGCAACTTCGAGTAGTCTCACGCCGCGGACCCGGTCTTGTGGGAGAAGCTCTTTCTGCGCGAGATAGGATTTTACGATCTGGGTCGCCTTTTGATTTTTTCCTTCAGCGAGAAAGTTCATTGTCAGCGCGTTGATGGGATCAAAGCATGTCGGACAGCTTGTCTTTGCTTTGTGGAAGTATGTGTAAGCCTTCTTCGCCTGTTTGTTCTTCTCGTAGAGTGAACCAAGGCGCATCAGAGAGATGTAGAAGCTTGGATTCTGCGAAAGGGCTTTGAGGTAGTACTTTTCCGCCTGCTTGATGTTTTTGTTTCTTTCAGAAGCAAGGCCAATGTTGTGGGAGACCCGCTCCGGGTGTGGGTACTCTTCTATATTTTTTTGTTTGCTCAGGGCTATGAGCAGGGTGATTGACTTACTAAATTGACCCGCTTCGATGTAGGCTGAGCTAAGGTTTAGCGCAATTGAAGGTCGAGGGTCGATTTTATATGCTTCGTGGAGATAGCGGATGGCTTCATTGTGATTCTTAATGGCAAGCTGCGACAAACCCATTAAATTACGAAAGTCCGCATCGTCGGGATACTTGGCAATCAAGCCTCGCAGCTCTTTGATGGCCATTTCAGGGAGGCCTTTGTTGAGGAAGCTTACGACCAGCGATTTCTGTGTGGTGAGCACTTCTTGACGTTGGCGTTCCTCGGCGTCCACGACGTTTAGAATTTGACAGCCGGATATTGTTAATATAAAAAGGTTAACAAGCCAAAAATTGATAATTTTATAAATTATATTGTGACCTTCAATGATGCGCATGGGATGTGACCTCGTTTTGAAGGGAATCAGAAGCGGAGTGATTCGCTCGCCATGAGTCTATTGTAACATTTTTTGCAGACCATGGCTTCCCAGCGCCCCAGATTTAGGTGAAGGAACATGGATCAGTTTGATAGTCAGCAGAAATCCCAGGGTGAAACAAAGAACTCTGGTTTGTCGCGGGAAGGATTAGCAAAAAAATTTGGTGATTCTCTTCGCGAAAGTCGTGAAGCGGCGGGGTTCACCATTGAACGTGCGGCCATTGCGACAAAAATCTCTCTCCCTTTTATCCAAGCTTTAGAGTCAGGCGAACTGCACCGGTTACCTGGAGCTGTTTTTGCCCGCGGGTTTATTCGCAATCTCTGCAAAATTTATCAAAAAGATGCGTCGTCTTTTCTCGGTGATTTCGAGCGCGCGCTTGGTCACGTTGAGCCTGTTGCCGCGTCCGTTGCGGAACCGGAAACAGTCGAGCGACAAGGCGCCGCCAGTGATGATGAGACTGTACCCGCGGCGACAGTAGCCAAAACAGATTCCGCTTCCACTGAGACTGCAGCAAGTCCTCTTGGTGATACGCTTCAACAGCAAGTGAAAGTATGGCGTGAGAAGTTAGAAACTTATTTGCCTCTTTTGCGTTCGCAGCGAAATCAGCTGATCGCGGGCGCTGCCGTTGGTGCGGTGCTTGTGTCCGTGCTCACGTTTTTTGTGACGAACCCCGGCGATGAACAGGCGGAAAAGACAGCGCAACAAGCGCAGCCGAGCCAAATGCCGGTCGTGGCGGAAGAGCAGCCACCCGCGCCGCAGGGTGTACCTGAAGAGAACGGCGCGGCACATCAAGCGGAGTCACAGCCTGCTGTCGCATCGAAGCCGGAAGAAGTTGTCGCGACGAATTCAGTCGATAATGCCGCTCTTCTTGTTGCTTCCATCCCTTCACCAAAAATTGAAACGGCTCATGACGCGAAGGTTGTAAAGCCACAGGGAGTGAAGGCGGAGACGTTGGAAGCGAAGGCAGAGAAATCCCCCGAGATTAGAGTCGAAAAATCTCCGGAGCCTCCTCCTGAAGACAAAGTGGTTGCGGCAAAAAAGAGTGAAACACCGAAGCAAACGATAGCACAACGCTCCGAGCGAGCTCCTGTGATCAATAAGCCCGAACCTGTTCGCCAAACTCCAGCGACGCGTCAGACCATTGAAATCCTGGCGCGCGAACGTGTTGTGGTGCGACTTGTGAAAGACGGTGGCGCACCGCAAAACATCACTCTGGAGCCAAAACAACATTCTTTTGAGTTTAGAGACGAGGCACAAGTGCTGATCTTTGATGCTTCCGTGGTGGATGTGAAATATAACGGCCGCTCACTCGGGCCTCTCGGTAAGCGCGGTCGCATTCGTAGATTGTCGTTTAAAAGGGAAGAGCTACCTGTGCATGCGAAAATGTGAAAAAGTGGCCTGGACCGAAGTCATTTTGATTGCTTAGAAGACCTCCAGGCACCGTAAGGTGCCTTTTTTGTTCTTCTCTTCATTAAAGGTTTGCCAGCAAAAGCCGATTTTATGAGTGAAGTTGCAATATACTTCAAGGGACTTGGTAGGACGGAATCTGTTGGGATTCCTATGGAGTGAAGTGGTTCATCCACGATGCAGGGACCTAAAACGTCCGGATTGCCATGAGGGCAATCAAAATTGGCTCCTTACCCCTCCAGTCCCTATAACCTTTAGTCAACTCATCGACTTCCGGGCCTCCCAGCCTCACCTTGTCACTTTTTCAAAACATCTCCCATAGTTCGTCTCATTGAGGAATAACGAGAATTCCGCTATTGATAGTTGTTCAATCGGGAATTGGAGAAAAGTCCTTTGGCTATTGTGACGATTATTACCAGTGAAGAACTTCGCGAGTTGCGGGCTCAATGGAAAGGGCTGAAGGTTGTCTTTGTGCCGACAATGGGCGCCCTTCACGAGGGCCACATCTCCCTTGTGGAGAAGGCCAGGTCTTTAGGCGATAAGGTGATTGTTTCAATTTTTGTGAATCCAAAACAATTTGGTCCAAAAGAAGATTTTGCCACTTATCCCCGCACTCTTGCTGAGGATGTAGAAAAATTGAACGCGGCTAATGTCGACGCTGTTTTTTTGCCGAATGCTTCCGAAATATATCCTGAAGGTTTTCAGACATACGTCGTTAACGACAACATGTCGCTCGGTCTTTGTGGGGCGACGCGTGAAAATCATTTTCGCGGTGTTCTAACTGTCGTGCTGAAACTTTTTAATTTAGTGAAACCGGATGCGGCACTGTTTGGGAAAAAAGATTACCAACAGTGGCGCTTAATCGAGCGTATGGCGAGGGATCTTTCTCTCGATGTTGCGGTTCTTGGTGAAGCAATTGTGCGCGAGAAAGATGGATTGGCAATGAGCAGTCGCAACCGTCGTCTCACTCCGGAAGAGCGTCGTGTGGCACCTCAGATCTATAAAGGTCTCGAGAAGGCGAATCAGCAGTACGTTCTTGGCGAGAGGAATCGCGATAAACTCATCGCCTCATTCGAACAGCATTTGGCTGCATTCAAAGAGTTTAGTCTGGAGTATGTGGAAATTCGCCAGCAAGACGCTCTCCAGGAAGCGGAACAATTAGAGGTGCCATGCGTCATGCTCGTGGCGGTTCGTTTAGGTGGCGTGCGACTTATTGATAATCTTGAACTGGGTTAAGAGGCCTTATGGCTGATCCAATGCGCTATTTTTGGTGGATGCGAACGCCGTTGTTTTGGTGGGTACAATCCAAAGCAACTGCGGATGATGTTGCCAAGCAATTGCAGTTAGATCCTAACCTTCCTGTTGTCTATGTGTTGCCAAAGCGCTCTATTTTCGATCTCTTGGTGCTGCGTCATCATTGTCATAAGGCGAAGATAAATCTTCCCAATAAAGATCCGCTGAGTCTCGCGAAGGGAAATGATGCTGGATACTCGTACATGAGTACCCCGGGCATTCTTCAGAGCAAACATTCTTCAAAAGACATTCCTCATCTGGAGCGCCTCGTAAAGCGGGTGAAGGATGGAAAAGCTCCTGACATTCAGGTTGTTCCAGTCTCCATTCTCTGGGGACGAAACCCTGGCCGTGGCGAGAAATCTTTTTTCCGCTTGTTGTTTTCTGATGATGAAAACGCCGGAATGGTCCAGAAGCTTTTTATTGTGATGGCTCAAGGCCGTCACAACATGGTTCATTTCGGACAGCCCATTTCTTTGCTTCAATTGGTTGGCGAAGGCGCGCCACTTGATCAGACGGCGAAAAAGCTGCGACGTGTGCTTCGGGTCCACTTTCTACGTCAACGCACGGGCATTCTTGGACACAAACTTTATAATCGCGACCAGGTTATCCAGCGTCTTGTAAAGGCGCGACCTATTCAACAGGTTATCGGTGAAGAAGCGAAGCGCCGTAATGAATCACCGGCAAAGGCAGCCCAACGCGCCGAAGAATACGCCCGCGAGATCGCCGCGGATGTTCAGTGGCCCGTGATTCGCCTCGGCGAACTTCTTTTGTCGAAGCTGTGGGATCGCATCTATGACGGGGTTGTCATCCGTCATCAAGATCGCATCAAAGAAAAAGCCCATGATGGTTATGAAGTTGTTTATGTTCCGAACCATCGCAGTCACATGGACTATCTTTTGATGAGCTATGTGATCTTTAAGAGTGATTTGCCCACGCCTCATATTGCCGCGGGGATCAATCTTAACTTTTGGCCCATCGGCGGATTTCTACGTCGCGGTGGAGCGTTTTTTATCCGCCGCAAGTTCGGTGGGAACAAGCTCTACGCCAGCATGTTCACTGAATACGTGCACTATCTTTTGACCCAAGGTTACTCGATGGGCTTTTTCCCGGAAGGCGGAAGAAGTCGTACAGGTCTTTTGCTTGCGCCGAAGACAGGGATGTTGGCGATGGTCGTGCAAAGTTTTTTGCGCAGCCATGAGCGCCCCATCATGTTGGTTCCCGTCCACCTCGACTACGACAAGGTCGCTGAAGTACGCACATATCTTAAAGAGTTAAGTGGCAGCGCTAAAAATAAAGAAAGCGTTCGCCAGATTCTGCAAGCGACTAAAATACTCAAGCAATATTTCGGTAAGGCTTATATCGGTTTTGGTAAACCCGTTTTTCTTGAAGACTACCTAGCAAGCCGACACGACGATTGGCGTCAGTACAGGAACTTTGAAGAAAAACCCCTGTGGTTAAATCAGACTGTTCAGGATCTTGCCGTTGAACTGGCTGTGCGTAACAACGCCTCCGCGGTTGTCAGTGCTGTATCGCTCATTAGTTTGGCTCTTCTTTCAACGCATCAGAAAGCGATGCCGGAAGATGAATTGCTAGGGTTTATTGATAAAATTCTTGGCTTGCTGAAACGCGCTCCCTATAGCGAAGATATTGTTTTGCCGGAAGCTCCTTTTAAGGAGCGCCTCGCTGAGGCGGAGAGGCTTCAGATGTTCCAGCGTTTCCGTCACGTGGGCGGGGACGTGATCTACGTTGGTGGCTTTGAAGCCATCTTAACCTCGTACTACAAGAACAACGTGATCCATTTGTTTGCGTTGCCTTCTCTCATTGCGCGCTTCTTTCAGTATCAGGAAGAAGTCAAAGAAGATGTTCTTCTTGATGGCTGCCTCTGTTTCTATCCGTTCCTAAGAGACGAGTTTTTTCTTCGTTGGACGGATGATGAAGCACCGCAAGCCATCAAAGATATGCTCCAAGCCATGGTGGAAAGCGGGCTTTTACAGTATAGCCAGGACCGTAAGGCCTACTACCGCGCGGATGTGGCTCGGGTTGAGTTTGGCTACCAGACCGTGCTTGGTCGCTCCTTGGGTCTCGTCTTTGAGCGCTGCACGCTAACAATTGCGATGTTGGCGAAGAGCGTGCACAAGAAAACCGTTGATCGTGTAAGCTTTGAAAATCAGTGCCAAAAACTTGCGCAACGCCTTGCCATCTTAAGTGGCGTACATACGCCAGATACCTCCGATCCTGCTCTCTTTAAGAATCAGATCAATCTCCTTCGCCGGATGGGCTATATCAGTATTGACGAGCAAGATTGCATCGTCGTGGATGCCCGCATCTCGGTGGTGGCGGAAAAAACCAGTATGCTGCTGAGTGCGGACATCCGACAGAGCATCGAAAAAATTAGCGCGATTACTTGAGAGTACAATGAAGAAATGGCGATATCGCGGTGAGGATCACCACGATGATGATATAAAGTTTGCGAAGATTCGCAAATCACGCAAAGACAAAAAGCAAACGACTTCCGACGAAAGTTTTGAAAAACCCGAGGACGAGTGGTTTTCAGACGAACATCCCGAATATTTCGCCGCTCGGGTCGTGGAAGTTCACAAGCGCTATGCTTTTATTTCCCCCGAACCAAAACCAGGCCAGATTAAAACACGTGATGTGCGCCTGGCCACCGTCGTGCGAAAATTTCTCACGTCAAAAAGAGAAGAGCGTAACTTAATCGCCGTGGGCGATCGTGTCCTATGTCGCCCTGCGGGCGATGGAGAAGCCGATGTTCAGACGGACCTTCCGCGGTGTGTGATTCTTCACATGGCGCCAAGGCATGCGAAGATCTCTCGACGCGATCCCCATAAAAACGAGATGGAACATATTCTCGCGGCGAATATGGATCAATTGATGATTGTCGCGAGTTATCTTTCTCCACCTGTTCGTTGGGGGTTGATTGACCGTTACCTCGTCCTCGCCGAAGAACAAAATATCCCCGTGGTTTTGGTCCTCAATAAGAACGATCTTCTTGAAACGGATGCGGACGAAGAATTTCGCCAGAAGTGTCGTGAAGAGGAGGCTGTTTATGAAAAGCTTGGTTATCGCATCATTCGGCTGAGCGCGCTCAATGTAACCGCCAAGTCTCCAGAAGTCGCTGAAATCAAAGAGATTCTCAAAGGGAAAATCACGATTTTCAGCGGCCATTCAGGTGTTGGAAAGTCGTCGCTGATCAACCTCTATCGTCCTGAGATTGTGCAGGAGGTCGAGCCGGACGCTGATATTTTCTACAAGGGGCGTCACACGACCACCTACGCGAGTTTTATCAAACTCGGCAGTGGAGGCTATGTAATTGATACTCCTGGAATTCGCAGTTTTCTTTTGCCGCCTCGAGATGCTATGACCTTGTCCCATTGTTTTATA
>CAYOJQ010000056.1:0-21607 GCA_964404325.1 uncultured Oligoflexales bacterium | reverse complement strand
CTGAAGCAAAGTCCCAAGCTTCCTCGACGATCACGAGACGATGTGTTTTCGCGACAGAGTTGAAGATTAATTCTTCATCCAACGGCTGAAGGGTACGTGGATCGAGGATCTCAACGCTGATACCTTCCGCCGCGAGCTTTTCAGCTGCTTCGGCCACTTTGTGATAAACTTTGTTCCATGCGATCACAGTAACGTCGGTACCTTCTCGCTTAATATCACCCTTGCCCAATGGGATGATGTGTTCGCCGTCTGGTACTTCACCTTTCATCCCGTACATCATTTCGCTTTCGAGAAAGATGACCGGGTTGTTGTTGCGAATGGCGGCTTTTAAAAGGCCTTTGCCATCTGCAGGTGTTGATGCTGTCGCGACAATCATGCCAGGAACGTTGGTCAACATCGCTTCATAAGCCTGCGAATGCTGTGCCGCGAGCATATGCGCCGCCGCGTTTGGACCTCGGAAGACGATAGGCATCGGGAATTGACCACCAGACATGTAGTTCATCTTTGCGGCGTGATTCACAATTTGATCGAAAGCTTGGATACCGAAGTTCCAAGTCATCATTTCAATAATTGGACGAAGACCGGTCATAGCGGCGCCAACGCCCAATCCTGCGAAACCACCTTCTGAAATAGGCGCGTCCCAAACGCGTTTGGGGCCGAACTTCTCCAGCATGCCCTTTGATACTTTGTAAGCGCCGTCGTATTGGCCAACTTCTTCGCCCATGAGGAAGACGCGCGGATCGCGTTCCATTTCCTCGGACATCGCCTGACCTAAAGCTTCTCTGAAAGTTAAAATTGCCATGTTGTTACCCGTCCCCCTACTCAGCCATCAAATGGTCCCACAGTTCTTCGACTGGGGGATTGGGTGAGTTGTCTGCAAATTCTTCCGCCGCACGAACCTGTTCTTTGACTTCGTTGTCAATTTTCTTGAGTTCTTCAGCGGTCGCCATTTTTTGTTGCACCAAATAGTTTTCCAAACCTTTGATGGGATCTTTGTTTTCCATGTAGTCGCGCACTTCTTCTTTTGTGCGGTAGGTCCCTGGGTCGGAAACAGAGTGGCCTCGGTAACGATACGTTAGCGCTTCCATAAGATGAGGTTTCTTCGTCTTACGCATCTCTTCGACCACAGTTTTAGTGTGTTCGTAGACTGATGTGACATCCATGCCATTTACATCGGAGTGTCCCATGTCAAACGCAAGAGCGCGCTTCCAGAGATTGTCGATGCTTGTGGTGCGACGGATATCTGTGCCCATACCGTAACGATTGTTCTCAATGATAAAGAGAACAGGAAGGCTCCAAGTCGCGGCCATATTCATGGCTTCGAAGAATTGCCCTTGGTTTGTTGCCGCGTCGCCGAGGTAACAAACGCAGACATCGTCTTTACCTTCGTAACGAATGGTAAAACCAACGCCTGCAGCGATAGGTGTTTGACCGCCGACGATACCGTGGCCACCAAAGAAACGTTTTTCTTTACTGAACATGTGCATCGAGCCGCCCTTACCGCGGCAGCAGCCATCCACTTTACCGAAAAGTTCCGCCATCACCGCTTCAGGACTAATGCCCTTACCGATGGCTTGAGTGTGTGAGCGATAGCCACTGATCATGTAGTCGGAATCGCGCAGGGTGTGTTGGACACCGACTGCGAGGGCTTCCTGTCCAATGTGTAAGTGGCAGAATCCCGAAAATTTTTGTTGGGTGTATGCAAGGCCCACGCGCTCTTCAAAGCGGCGGAAAAGGCACATGTCCCGGTACATTTTCAGGAGAAGATTTTTGTCTGGCGAATTTTTTTTAGCCTTCGTCATAGTCAACGCAAAATCCCTTCTGAACTTTTAGCGAAATTTTTTAACCTTCAAAACGGCGCACGGCGATCGTTGCGTTGGTGCCACCAAATCCAAACGAGTTGGATAGCGCGACGCGAACTTTCTTTTCACGTGCCGAATTCGGAATGTAATCGAGTGGGCAATTAGGATCGGCATTTTTGTAGTTCGCGGTTGGCGGCATAATGCCGTTTTTAACCGCGAGCACGGTATAAATCGCTTCGATACCGCCTGCAGCGCCGATGCAATGCCCGGTGACCCCTTTGGTGGAGGAGACTCCTAATTTATGGGCGTGTCCACCGAATACTTTTTGAATGGCCGCGCTTTCATAGTGGTCATTCATTTCGGTCGAAGTGCCGTGAGCGTTGATATAATCGACATCTTCAGGATTGATGTTGCCGGTTTCCAAAGCCATGCGCATGCAACGTTGTCCGCCCTCCGCTTCCGGAGCCGGAGCGGTGATGTGGTATGCGTCACCGGTGAGGCCGTAACCAACGACTTCAGCATAAATTTTAGCGCCGCGCTTTTTAGCGTGCTCGAGTTCTTCCAGGACTAAAAGCCCAGCACCCTCACCCATGACAAAACCATCGCGCTCCGCGTCAAATGGGCGTGAAGCGGTTTTGGGATCGTCGTTGCGGCGACTCAATGCCTTAAGGGCGGCAAATGAGGCGATGCCGAGCGGGCTGATGGTGGATTCCGCGCCGCCGCAAACCATCACGTCAGCGAGGCCTTGGCGAATGTAGAGAAAACCTTCACCCACGCCATGTGTGCCGCTGGCACAGGCCGTGGTGGGGCAAATGTTTGGACCTTTGAGATTGTTGTGCATCGACACGGCGCCGGCCGCCATATTGGCAATCGTGTAGGGGATGAAAAACGGAGAAATCCGCTTGGGCCCTTGGTCGCGCAATGTGATGGAGTTTTCTTCGATATCGTATAAGGCGCCGAGACCAACGCCGACGGAAACGCCAGAGCGCTCCGTGTTGCCTTGAATGTTGTAGCCACTATCGGCGATAGCTTCTTTGGATGCGGCGATGGCGAACTGGACAAAGCGAGTCACACGGCGTGCTTCTTTTGCATCGAGCACAGTTGTGGGATCAAAGTTTTTCACTTCGGCGGCAATGTGTACGGGGAGATCTTTAGGATCAAACAAGGAAATCCGATCAACGCCCGTGCGAGCTTCAAGAGCAGCTTCCCAAGCCGACTTGACGTCGTTACCTGTAGGAGCAACCATTCCCAATCCAGTGACTACTACCCGTCTCATACCCCTCCCATGAACTCCCGCAAACGGGCCAGCTCCTTAGCCGGCACATTTTAAAGAATCCAGTCAATCAGTCCAGTGTGAATACCAGAAAAAAGCCAACGAGGAAAACGGGTTTCGTCCTTAGGGAGGCGTTTTGCGACCCCAAAAATGGTTGACGTACGGGATATTCTTCGGATCGAGGGCTGACTCGGATGGGGGAAGCCGATTTTTCTGATAAACCAGGAAAGCTCCGAAGGCCAAAAGAAGGATATTGGGGATCCAGGCCGCCAGGGGGGCGGAAATCTGTCCCTTTTCGGCCAGGTATTTAAAGCCCATCATCACAACGTAACCGATGATCACCGTGAGAATGGCGCCAATATACCCGGTGCTACGTCCGCGACGCTCATCGCCAATCCCAAGCACCATGCCGAATAAAGCGAAGGTCATCACCGCAAAGGGCATTCCGAGACGCTGATGAAAGAGGAAGCGTGATTTGTAGTAGGCATCGCGACCATCGGTGGTGTCGTCCTTTTTGATCTCGCCAATGTAGTGCCAGAGTTTCCCGGGCGAGAGATTGCGGTAGTCATCTTTCGCGGAATCCGGGCCGAAGATTTGTTCCTTAAAGATGCGGAGAAGATCGAGCTCCGCTCGCTTGAACTTCACAACCGAAACCTGGTTCTGATCCGGAGCGGTTGAATAAAGAACGCCGTAGTCAAATGCCATTTTCAAATCGCCTGACTCGACCGAGCCCGTAATGGACGCGCTGGGTGCGAGCAGGCTGAAATTTTGCCTCTCTTGCGCTACGCCGGGAGCGAGCAAAACGTTATCAAAACGTGTGCGGTCGGGAGAGATTTTTTCCGCGTAAAGAACGTAGCCAAGAAAGTTATCGAGAAATACGCCGCTCTTCATCTGCACGCGTATCATGTTATCCAGCTCAGTCTGTGTTTTTCGGTGATAAAAGCTCACCATTTCCCGGCGTCCCCAGGGTTCAAAATACATCGCGCAAAAAACCGTTAGAAAATAGAGTCCCGTGCCAATAATCAACACGGGGCGAGCTGCCTTGCGCAGAGAGTATCCGGCTGCAAGCATCGCTGTGTATTCACCGTCAGCGCTCAGGCGACCGAAAGATAAGAGGACAGCGAACAAAAAGGCGATCGGGATAATGAAGGCCAGAAATGGCAGCATGATGAATAAGAATGGCAGCAGGACGTTTTCGAGTGTGATGCCAAATGTCACGAGCACGTCCGCGAGTCGGATGAGCTGTGAAACAACAATAACGGCGCTCAAGACACAGAGGGCTGTGAAGAACTGCGGGATGATTTCTTTGAAAAAATACCAAAAGAGGGTCATTTCCCGGCAATATCCTCATAGTGGCCAACCTTAGGCCATCGAGTGTCAAGTCTTCCGAAACTTCGGTATAATAGGTATAAAAGAATACAACGTAAACAAGTTAACCCATTTTGCGGTCAAAATCGTTTGTCACATTTGACGATTTCCGCTATTCGATATTTATGAAATCCAAAATTTGCTCGTTATTATTTTTGGGGACTCTCCTGGGGACTTTCGTTCTCAGTGGTTGTGAGCGTGGCTTGGCTCAAGGCGATGAAGCTATAGACAAGCAGCAGCGTTTGGAAATCCCCATGTACTTTCCGAAGAAGCTCACGCGCGGAGAGCCGCAAGAAGAAGATTCCCGATTTGCCCCCAATAATCTGACCATCGTTTCCGAAATCCAAGAACAACTCGACACCTACATCCGTGATCACGGCAATCCCATCGCCGCAGTGGTTCTCATTGATGTGAAGACCGGTGGCATTCTTGCGATGTCTCAGGGACGCGATCCGAAAGAATGGGGAGCGGCGACGCACACAGCATTGCATACGGGATTTCCGACAGCGTCTTTATTTAAAACCATCGTGGCGGCCGCAGGTTTTGAGATCGCGGATCTTGAAGCGGATGCGCCCATTGGTTTGACGGGTGGATGCGCCGATGTTGCGCCGCAAGGTTCTTGGATGCGTCAGGGCGAAGGCGGACGCTACATGAGTAACATGACGCTTCACCGTGCTTATGGTCATTCATGCAACGGCTTTTTTGCAAAGATCGCCGTGAATCGGATTGGTCTTGGAAGCATTGCCGCGATTGCAAAACGTTTTGGTTGGAATGGCCAGCCGATTCCCGCTGATTTTAATGTTCCCGTGAGTCCGATTCGTTATCCGAATCCCGCCACATCCAGTGTTCATACCGTTGGTCGCTTTGCGGCAGGCTTTGGCTACGTTGGCATCAGCGCCGTTCACGCCGCTTGGCAGTTTCTCGCGTTAGCAAACGATGGTCGAGGACGCCCGGTTCATCTCTTTAAAAATTTCGCGAAGATTCCCGAAGACGGTGCCGTTGTGGTTTCTCCTGAAACCGCTCGTGAAGTGAAAGGCTTGATGGACGCGACAGTGCTTGGTGGCACAGCTTCCTTTGCTTTCCGAAATGCCAAGTACCGAAAATTACGCCATCTCGCGGGTGGTAAGACAGGTACTCTGACTGGTCACACACCTAAAGGCCTTACCACTTGGTTTGCTGGCATGATGCCGTTGCAAGATCCTCAGGTTGTTGTGGCTAGCGTTGTGATTCTTGAAGATCTCTGGCGTTTCAAGGCTTCTAACCTTGGTGCCGAAGCATTCTCCGCTTATGCCGACCACATGAAAAATCTCAATCACGTGTCTTCGGTTGGCAAGAATAGCCCCGCTCTTTAACTCTTTCGTTTCGCAATCTCCTGGTCCGTGCTTATAATCTCCTCAACAATTTGGGCAGAGCGGCATTGGCTAGGAGAAAAACATGACTCAGAACACGATTCCCGTCGTCGATCTTCATGACTACTTTTCCTCGGATAAAAATCGTCAGGAACGTTTTGTTAAAGGTATTGGTGACGCGCTGTGTCAGGTAGGTTTTTTCGCGCTGTTGCATCACGATATCGATGACAAGCTTATCGCCGAGGCTTACCAACAGATCGCAACATTTTACAAGTTGCCGACTGAGACCAAAAAGAAATACGAAAAAATTGAAATTAAAGGCCAGCGTGGGTTTACCTCTTTTGGGCGTGAGCACGCGAAGGATAGCAAGGCTCCCGACCTGAAAGAGTTCTGGCACGTGGGGCGTGAATTTGAAACGTCCAGTACTCTTGCGGACGTTTACCCGCCCAACGTTTGGCCTCAGGAAGTTCCCGCATTTAAGAAGACCATGGTGGGTCTTTATGATGCTTTGGAGCGTTGCGCGCTTACAGTTCTGGAAGCATGCGCCCTTTATCTGGGTGAGCAAAAAGATTTGCTGCGTAACACGGCGGTGGACGGGAATTCCATTCTGCGTTTGATCCACTACCCGCCGGTTGCCGCGGACGCGAATCCCAACAGCATTCGCGCGCAGGCACACGAAGATATCAATTTGATCACGCTGCTTATTGAAGCGACGACGTCTGGTCTTGAAATCTTAGATCGTTCTGGTCGTTGGATTCCGGTGGTGACGCCGCCCAATTGCATCATTATTGATGCGGGCGATATGCTGCAAAACATCACCAATGGATTTTACAAGTCCACGACCCATCGTGTGGTGAATCCCAAAGATAATCGTGAGACGCGCTATTCCATGCCGTTCTTTATGCACGCGCGCGCTGAGGTGGATCTGTCGCCTCTTGAGTCCTGTGTGCAGAAGACCGGTGGCAAGAAAAATTATCCCAACATCACTGCTAACGAATATTTGCTTCAGCGTTTGAAAGAAATTGGTTTGGCTTAGTTACACACGAACGTCGAGCCAATCCATGAGCTTGCGTATGCGGGATAAACATCCCGCACGATCTGGCATTGCACGGGATTGAGAGTGCGACCATCAGGTGTTCCCTGTTTGATGCCTTCTTGAATGAATCGACCTAAAACTTGTTCAACGCTTGGAAGATTGGCATTGGTTGCCGCAAGGTTGGCGACATAGGTGCCCATGTCATTTAACCACTTAAGGGTCATGCGTCCCTTTTCAGCCTGACGATCGCTGGCTGCTTTAACGCTCGCGGCTTCGTTGTAGATGCGATTCAAGCCGTAGGTGATGACGGACCCAACGACGTGGATGTCTTGGTAGTCGGGCGCATCACAATTATAGAAACCGGCGGGGGCCTTTGTGTCGATCTCGTAGTTGGCGAGGAATGTATTGAGCGCTTGCCGCGTGATGGCTTTCGCTTCGCCTGTCTTGAATTTCGTGGAAGCCATGTCACGGCCTTCCGTGAAACAGGTAAGACCATTCACCTTGTCACTTTTTTCTTTAACCGCGTAAAACGCGAAAAGATCCGCGAAACCTTCATTTACTGCGCCAATCGCATCACTCACCGTCACGGAACGTGCCGCTGCCAGTTCAAATGTGGGCTGTAAATCAGGAAAGAAATCTTTTGGATCAAGTTTAACGATCGGGAAGCTTTCTCCCACGTCCTTGAACGCCGGATTCCTTGCAAGATAGGGTTCGATGAGCTTTGTGAAGTGCATCTTAAAAATGTGATGGGCGCCTTCATGAGCCAAGATCCAAGGCGACTCCCAAAGGTTTACGGACGGCCAAATTTTATCGGCGATGGCACCACGCGGGTAGACAAAGATCGCTTGCTTCTTGGTGTGATAAGCGAGGTTATCCGTCACCACGGAAGCGGCGCCGCCTCTTGATTCATTAAATTTAGGCAGGACGTAAAGTTCAACACTAGGAATGGACTTGCTGAGCTGGACACCGCGGTAGAAGTGAAACACTTTATCGAGATGGTTGTAACTAGAAAGACCGATCCCTTCGATACTCAGGCGCTTGTATTTTCCATCTTGGCGACAGATGGGGAGAGGGTTTGCAGCGCGAACAGGAGTTTCGCGGCATGAACCAGACGCATCGCAGATCGTGGAAGCTTCGTAGCCGTAGTTGGTGTTGGTGACGAACATGCCACGCAAACTTGGGTTGCCGCGCGTCGACAAAAACGGCTCTTCAGACATCGTCGCACGGCCGTTCGACATGCCATAGACCGTAGCTTTGCTGATGTAAGAGAGACTTTGCGTCTGCACGCAGTTCATGTCTTCACGCGAGTACTGGTACCCAGTGGAAGGAACCGGGCCAAGACGGTTTGGATCAAGAACGTCAGGATTCTCGTTCTTTCGGCTAGAATTGTTGCAGGCGCTCAGAGTAGCCAGGACTACCGCGAGCGCCGTAAATTGAGCCATTTTTTTGATCATCATAGGACATCCACAACAGCAAGAGAAACAGCAGCAGCAACAACAAGAACAAAAACTAAGAACTAAGCGAAAACCAAATCCGCGGCGATGGTCACAAGACCTTCGATACGGGGTTTGAATCGTAACTTCATACCAAGTTTGAGGTCACCCAAATTGGCTTTCGACACATCCGAGGGAAAGAACATCACGTTGTTCTTCTCAAAAGCGGGGTCGTCCACTTTAAGCCAACCCACTCGATCTGGATTGTAGTGGATCACAACGCCGTTAAACTCAAAATCAGCGCTCGATCCTTCAATCAGCATTGATCCCGTGTATTCAAGCTTACTGAGAGCCTTCTTCAGCGCATCCAATTTCGCGTCATCGTTACGTACGAAAATATAGAGCATGTGCTTCGCGCGTGAGCATGCCACATAGAGAAGGCTCGACATGATAGGGTTCGTCAGCGGGAGGTTGTACTCGCTGAGGTTCATGATAATGCCAACGTTGGTCTCAAGTCCTTTAAAGCTGGCGATGGTTGATGCCTGAACCATCGTCTGGGGGTCAAAGTTTCCTTTCATGGATTCTTTGAAATGAAGGTCAATTAACTTATGACCGCCAATGGAATCGTGTTTCTGCAACACGGATCCCTCACCGAAGGGGCGGCGAGCAGAAAGAATGGTTATGTCTTTGGCCTCTAGGCGTTCTTCGTCTAAGAGGCGACCAAAGAGTCCTTCGAGTTTTTTACGTGCGTCTTCCGCGTCGCTATAAGTGATGATTTCTGGCAGGTATCCCAAGCGACCGCTGTGACTTTGCAGAATCTGCGTTCCCGTGCGGAAGGCGCGCGCGAAGCCAGCGATTTCGCGTGTATTGCGGTAGTTGTGCACCAATGGAAAGTATGGCGGTTTAACGGGCAATACATCTTCAGGTACAAAATGTTCGCTGCCACCTGAACCAAATACCCCTTGGCTGCGATCGAAGAAGACATAGAATCGTGAGTCTTCATTGTTACGGTCTAGGATGGTTTCGAGAGCATCCCACCAGAATGGCTGAACATCCTGCGCTTCGTCACTCAATACGATGTCCCAGCGCTTCGTGGAATTATTGATGGCTTTCTTCAAGCGATCAGGGCCTTCAAACTGAACCCAGTCTTCACGTGTTCCTTCAAAAGAAGCGGGTTTACGCAGAAGTTCAACGCCGTAGGTCGAAGAGAGTTCGGTGTAGGTATAAATGTCGATACCTTCGCCGAGTTCCGATCGGAGGTAAGTGTTTAAGAATGGGTTGCTCGACAGAAGAAGAACGCGCCGCTCCAGCGCTTTAAAGTGCTTCGCCAACATGATGGCTAGCATCGTCTTACCCGTCCCGGCCTCACCCTCAATGGCGAGCCGGCGAGCGCTTGAGATTGGCGTGATCAAGGTTTCGTGAATGTATTGAACGTCGCGAACGCGTACTTCATGAGCGTCGAGATAGTCTTTGATATACATGCGTGTGGCGAAGCTCGTGCCACGGATTATGCGGTCGAGATCTTTACCGACGTCCGCGAACTCAAGAAACTTTTCTGGTTGAGATGCAAGCACAAGGTCTTCCAGCGCACGCTGAAAGTTTTCCATTTTGTTGCGCCCAATCACGAGAACTGGATCAACTTCAGTGGTTTGAGGAATTTCTTTCTCATCCACTTTGGGGAATACGACGCAATGGCTTACGGGGACTTTAATGTCTTCCTTGCGCAGGTAACGAAGAAAGCGGCTCTTCCAGTTAAGAACTTGCTGGAATGGGTTTTTGATCACAAATTTTTTGTCGTGGCGGTTGATGGAGTAGAAAGTGTCTGATCCCGCATCGTATTCAATACGGCCGCCCTTGATTTCACAGCAAATCACACCGAGACGCGGATGATAGAGAACGAAGTCAATTTCGTTGTCCCGCAAACCTTGTCCAGGTTCAAGAGTCGAAAGGGTGCAAGAGTAATAAACCTGCCAACTATCAGACAGTTTCTCTTTGCAGGCCTGATAGAATTCTTCTTCGGCCTGACTGACGAAAATCACCCTTGTTGTTTGATTGTCTGGAAATACCTTAGCCACGATGCCGCCTCTACTGCAAACAAGAATTTATTTTCTTCGTTTGCAGTATTTTACCATTTTCGCTACTTCTTCATCACTCAAATACGCCCCGTGCAATCGCTGTAAACCTTTTTCGGATAAGTAGAGCATGTCGCCCTTACCAAGCAAGGTTTCCGCGCCGGATGAGTCGAGGATTGTGCGTGAATCAATACCGCTGAGTACGCGGAAAGCCACGCGGGTTGGGAAGTTTGCTTTGATGAGACCAGTCACAACTTCCGCGGATGGGCGCTGCGTCGCGATCACAAGATGGATACCCGCGGCGCGAGCCTTCTGCGCCAAGCGTGTGATGGGTGTTTCGACTTCTTTTCCTAGAACCATCATCATGTCGGCAAGCTCGTCGATGATAAGAACGATGTATGGCAGGGTTGCCCATCGTCCCTCGAACTTCACGAAGTCTGTTTTTTTGTGACTACGAATAATTTGGTTAAAACCAGAAATGTTTTTCGCGCCTAACGCTCGCATTAGTTCGAAGCGTTGATCCATTTCATAGACGAGAGCATTGAGAGCTTTAAGCGCTTCGTTTTGCGGGTCGGTGATCACGGGGCATGCCATGTGTGGAATGCCGTTATATGCCGCCATCTCGACCATCTTCGGGTCAATCATGATAAGACGAAGATCTTTCGCGCTGTGACGCGTGATCAAGCTGGCAATCAACGAGTTCATAAAGACTGATTTACCGGAACCAGTTGAGCCAGCCACCAGGAGGTGTGGCATCGTGGTTAAGTCGGTGACGAGAGGCGCGCCAAAAGCATCAAGGCCCATCGCGATGGGCAGAGCGAGTTTTCTTGAGCGGAACTCGTCGGCGGCGAGTAGGTCACCAAAGCCAATCATGCGGGCTTGTTCATTAGGCACTTCGAAACCAAGAGTCTTTTTGCCGGGAATTGGCGCTAGAATGCGTAAGCTTCTTGCTTCAAGAAGACGAGCAAGGTCTTCCGACAAGTTTGTAATCTTGGAAACTTTTGTTCCTGGCGCGGGCTCGAATTCGAAGGTGGTAACAACCGGACCTTCAGTAACATTGGTGACTTTTCCTTCAACCTTGAATTCCTGGAGCTGTGAGGTAAGACGCGCAGCCATATCTGTATGGAAGCTCTTAGCACGCTTGGGTGCTGCTTCCGAGCCCTTGAAAAGACGGGGATCCGGATGATCGAAGTTTGGACCAGTGTAGTAGAAGTCAAAGGTCGTACTGGGCTTGGACGCGTTCTTACCATCACCTGCGGCCGCATCATCGGATGATTTGGGTGTGGCCGCGGACTTCTCGGCGATGCCGCCGGCGGATGCTTCTTTATCTTTCTGTGATTCACGCTTACGTGGAGCGGCATTCCCGGCTTGTGGCGAAAAATATTGGAACGGGTTGTCTTGTGCTTCGAGCTTTTCTTTGTAAGACGCGATGCGTTGATCTTCGCGTCGTTTAAATTCAAGCATTAATTTGAAGAAGCGGCGTATGCCGCGCACGAAATGGTAACGTCCCGTTTGAACTTTTTGAGAGGTCGCGGAGATTGTGATGTTACCCGTCAAGGAGAGGATGACGGAAGCGGCGACCGCGAGAACAACGAGCGCGCCCGCGTATCCCATATACATTTCAAGAGGGATGCCGAGCTTTTTACCAATGATGCCGCCGTATCCAAACGCGGGGCGGCTAATGCCAAGGTGATAAAGTTGGACTTCGGCGAATGCTGAGCCAACCACTGTTAGACCGAGGAAACCAATGATGCGTTTTGCTGTTGGGAAGACGAGGAAGCCAAAGACCACCATAAGGCCCCAAGCAACAAAAGCTGCCGGCCATGCAAGACCAACAACTCCAAATCGTCCCAGTAGTTCGCGGGAGATATAGGCGCCCACAGGTCCGGCGGCGTTGCGAATATGGTCCGCGGAAGCCACGAGCGCTCGACCGTAGGTATAATCGGACGGGTTGTAACTATATGTGGCTAATCCGAGAATGAACCCGATGCCGATTAACACATAGCCGGAGGCTTCAATCCAAGCCTGACGTTTGGGGACAAAATTGAGGCCTTTGTCGACAAGAAGCATGAGGTTCATCATAATCCGCTTCAACTCCAACGATAACAGCAGCAGCAACAAGAAAGGGGGGCGCGTTGATCAAAAGGATCAACCCGGCCACAGTCTTTCAAGTTCCAGGCCATCTGATGCCGGCGACAAAAAAGCGAATGAACGGGGACTTAGGTGTTTTTGTCGTGGATGAGGTGTCAACTTTTTTGACAGAGGTTCATACTCTGACCGCTGGACGAAGGACAAGCCTTTGGCAAGCTAACGAGAGTACCCCTCAGCGCCTGTTAGAGAACAGATGTGGGAATAATGCAGCTACGTTTGTCTTTAATGACCCCATCCGCTTCATGGAGGTCGCGATCCGTAAAGCCAATGGTGACGTGAGGATAATAATGGGCCACGGCAAAGTCGCCGGATGAACCGCCTTTGGCTTGGAAGGCCTTGAGGATTTCAATGCGTAGGTTCATCAAATCTTCTGAACGAACCACCAAAAAATATGTGGCTAGGTTTCGCTCGCCCTGCTGAAGCTCTCCCTTCCCCACGCACACAACATCAAATTTTGATGATTGGATTTTGGGACGAACAACATCATTGATTTCTTTGGGCGCTAGTTTGGTGCGCAGCACTTTCATTTCCAGCGGCGTGATCAGTGTAATATGTGATTCACCGCGGCTTTTAAGAGCAATATGATAGCGGCTTTGCAATTCTTCTCGCAGCGACTCAATACCGGATGAATCGATGTTCATCGCGACATATGAAGAGTTCGCGCGAAACGGCATTTCATTATAAATGCGCGCCGTGATGTTAATAGAGTCGGTTTCAGGAAATAAGGTCGGAGAAGAGGCGAGCTCGGTTGTAGGATCAGCACGTCGCGTTTTACAGCCGAGAAAAAGAGAAGCTGCGCAAATGACAACTATGAGCCAAGACTTCATAAGGTCGCCTTCCTTTTATGGAATCTGCCAATCCCTGGCGTAAAGACTACTAGAGTACGTATGGCCTGGCACGACAAAATTTTTCATGTCCTTGGGAACGACAGCTCCCGTTGGCGTAAAAAACAAGGGGAGTGCCGGTAAATCCAAAACAAAGTGTTTCATAAGATTGGCGGTGAGCTTCTTTTGCTCCTCATAATCCATTTCGATCGCCATCTCATCGAGGACTTCGTTCACTTCATTTTTGTACCATCCAGCAATGTTGCCGCCATGATAGTCGTTGCCTTGGGTGGGAATTTCTTTGGAATGAAAAATACTCCAATAGGGCGCCGCTGGCGCCTGCACTTGTGCCAGAAGCGCCATATCGCGAAATTTAACTTTTGGCAGTGTCTGTGAGAAAAAATATTCCGCCGGCGACGTTTCGACTTTTACCTCCGCGCCGATCTTCTCCCAATCTTTGCGAATACCCTCCGCAATAGCTCGGCGCAGCGGGTCTTCGGTGGTGCTGATCGTTAAAGAGAGTTTTTGACCGTCCTTACTTCGGACCTTCTGGTTGGCGGCGATGTCCCAGCCAGCTTCATTTAAAAGCTTTTCCGCTTTTTTCGGATTGTAATCATAGGTGCGGATGGGTGAGGTAAACAACGCGTCCTTCTGACTAATGAGATGGTCAGCTCGCTTTGCCATCGCATAAAAGACTTCTTGATTCAACTGCTCACGATTGATGGCGTAAAGAAGGGCTTGGCGCACGCTCGTGTCTGACATCATCGGATTTCTAGTGTTGATCAGGAGCTGTTCGAGAACCAGCTGTTCTGATTTCAAAAGGCGGAACTTATCTTTAAGGGGTTGCTCCTTTTCTAGCTTTTCCTGCCATGTGACTATTTCCTTCGCGCTCAGGAGTCCTTCCGGAACCATTTGAATGTTGCCGCGCTGAATTTGATAAAGAGCATCTCCGGCGCTATCGACGTTGTAGACGATGATCTTTTCAACGTTGCCGCTGCTTTTGGGGAAGCCTGGATTCCGCACAAATTCTACTTTTCGTCCCTGCACATCAACCATGCGGTAAGGGCCGTAGTAGAAATAGTCTTCCTTCGGATCAAAGTGATTTTCGTCCACAAGCGAGGCCTTCTGTCCGGCCTTGATAGCTTCTTCCGCTTTGGTGTTCAGTTGTTTCAAGTAAGAGGGGAGAAGAGAAATAGCGAGAAATTGCGCGAAGTCGCTACGAACTTGTTGGAATATCACCTTAAATTTACGTGGATTTCCGCGATCCACCTCGACGGCTTCAATGGGATAGGCGCGGCGTGAGATACGATCCGTAATGCTCTTCTTCATTTGTGCAATGGTGTATTGCACGTCGTAACCTGTAACAGGCCGACCATTTGCCCAACTAAATTGTTTAGGGATTTCCCATTCCGTGATGAGACGTTGTTTACCTTTCTTGGGTTCTTCAAGAGTGAGAGTTTCTCTTTCTTCCGTTGGGATTTCCGCACAGATAAAACAAACCCATTTCCATTGTGGACTGAGAGCAACCAGTGGTGGCGCGACGAGATTTCGTAAGTAATGATCCTCACCCGGCTGCTGCTGCCAAGGGATGATGGTTTGGGGATTACTCTTTGTCGCGAGCTCGAGGGTTTTTCCAAATCCCGAAGTTGAGAGTCCTAACGCGGCCATCGCGCCCGCGAACCCAACCAGTCTCATCCAAGGACTCTTGCCCATCTTTGCTCTCTCCAGCTTCGCCATGTGGCCGATATGTTGTCTTTTTGTGTCTATTTTTTACCAAACTATAAGCCCCTTGTAGAGCCCCCTTTTGCCTCGGGTCTAAAGCTGGGGCGCCCAGGGTCGATAAGCGTAATTGATAACAAGGATTTTTTGGAAATTATATGGCAGGAAAGTCTCGAAATTGGCTTCAGCGCCCCAACGTCTCTTGGCATTGGGCGGTGGCTGCTGTTGCGATTTGGACCGTCGCTCTCCTGATTTTGGATAAAACCGAGCTCGCCAAGGATCTTCAGAATAAGATCGCGAGTCCTTTCGATTTCCGCATGCGTGAATCTCTAAAACGCAGCCCTAAAGTTGACCAGCGCATCAAGCTTTACGCGATCGACGATAGCACCGTTTCTTGGTTAGGTGGTCCATCACCTACTTTTGAGCAATGGGCTATCCTTCTCGAATCCATCGCGGCGCAAAAACCAAAAGCCATTATCATCGATGCGATGTTTACCATCGCAAGTATTCCAGAAGGCCGTGAAAAAGAAACAAAGCGCCTGATCGAAAAACTTGAAAAACAAGAAGTACCGATCATTGTCGGTTCGTTTATCGCACCGCGAGCTCTACGCTATCGCGAGCCACTGGACACGAAAGCCCCCAATTTTTCTCTCAGTCGTTGGGTCCTTGAGTCGAGCGATTATAAGGCAAAGGATCTACCGCTAGCGAAGGGCGAGAGCGAATACGTGTACGGCCCGGATCCAATTTTGCGCAAAGCGTTCACGCATGTTGGCCATATTCTCTATGGCGGTGATGGTAGCATTAATCCGTTTGTCAGCATTCGACCTGATACCATCGTGCCGCATTTCATGATGCTTCTCGAACCACGGCCTAAATTTGTCAACGGCGCCTTAACGGCTCGCAATCATTCGGTTCCATTATTCCGCGATGGTAGCCTGCCATTAAACTTTACCACGTATGGAAATTACCTGAACGCAACGCGCCCGTTGCGTCCCCTGTTAGTGCGTGCGTTCAAAGGTGAGCCGCAGCCCATTACATCAGAAGATTACGTGTATATTCTTCCCCTCCTTTACACGGGGAATACAGACTTTAAGCAGACTCCATTCGGTGCCATGCCTGGCGGATTTGCTCACTTGGCCGTGCTCAATAGTTTGCTCACCAATGACTGGCTTAAGCCCATTTGGATTAAAGAGATTTTGATCGCCCTGAGCTGTATGCTCGGAGCTTGGGTCGCGGTGCGGTGCGGTCCTCTTGTCGTGGCATCCAGTCTCTTCTTTGGAATTCTTGGTTGGTTGGGCGTCGTGATTTACGCCTTCTCATTTCATAACCTCGTTTTGCCTTGGGTATTGCCCGCGATCGGTTTTGCGGGAACATTGGTGACGATCTTCGTTGAGAAGAGTCGTATGGCGGAAAAAAAATCACAGTTTATCCGCCATGCATTGGATGGCGTTATTTCGCCGCGCACACTCAGCTCCATCGCGAAGAATCCTCAGCATCTTAATTTTGAAGCGCGTGAGCGCGTGGTAACCATTATGTTTATCGACGTGGTGGGGTTCTCGTTGATGGCTGAAAACCAAATGCCGCGCCTTGCTTTTGATCAGTTGAAAGAGATCCTGTCGGGGATTGTGCGTACGGTTCATGAGCACGGTGGCATCGTTAACAAATACCTCGGCGATGGCTTGCTGTGTTTCTTTGGGTATTCTTTAGAGACGGATGAATCCACTTTCGATCACGCCGAAAAATCATTTGAATGTGCGGTCGCGATTCAAAAAGACAACCTGGTGAAAACGCTCTCGGCTTACGATCGCGGGCAGCCTGTTTATCCTTTGCGTATCGGCATCAACACATCCTCCGTATTTCTAGGAAACCTCGGCACGGAAGAGCGTTTGGACTTCACGATCGTTGGTAACGGTGTAAACTTTGCAAAACGCCTTGAAGCCGCGTGTGAAACCCATTCAATTCTGATGAGTAGCACAACACGTGAACTCATTGATCCAATGGGGACGAATAAACTAGGTATCCGTAAACAGAATATTCAAATCAAACACCATTCCGATATGGTGGAAGCGTACATTTACGATCCATTCCACGACAATCCGCAGTTGCGCGAAAAAGCAATTCAAGCGCACGTTTCCTCAACAAACCTCGCCCGTGAGGAAGAGCGCTGGCGTGTGAATGATCCAAGCTTAATCATCGTTAATTCTTCGGTGGGGCGTGGTCAGTTAGCGCATGTATCCCGCCACGGTATTAGCCTGTTGCTGCCGACGCAGGCGGTAAACCACGCGATTTTACGCGTTCAATTCGATGCGGAAGGTGGTCTGTTGCAGAACGAGCTTCGCGAAGCGAATCTCGGCAACATTGATATGGAAGTTCAATGGTCCTATGAGGAAGATAGTAGCTTCCTTCATGGTCTTAAATTCAAGAACCTGACAGATACCCAAATTCACCTTCTTCTACGTCTTCTCAAGCACTACACACGCCAGGAAGATGCTGATCAAACGGCTGAACCCATGAAGCTCATTGGTTAAGGAGACGTGCGGTGCGTTGGTTTGGTCGCGCTTTTATAACGCTGCTCGCAACGACCATAAGCATCCCCGCGTCCGCTTGTCCTGGCTTTCTTTTTATTGAAAGTTTTGGCCCCGGTATCGCCCCAGGTAAACGCAAAGAGCTTAATCTATTTGCCATCAAAAAAATTGGTGGCCGCGATAACTGGCAAAAGATTCCCGTGCAGATCGACCCGTTCTCGGACGAAGGAAAGCTGATCTTTTTTCACGAAGGCTATCAGTGGCTGAATGAAACTCTGCGGGCTTATGATCGACTTTCAATGGACCCCGGGGAGTTTGGCGCCCGTTATAATTCTTCGACGGATTTCCCTTGTGAATCCAAATACATTTTTGAGCTGCGCAATAGCGCCCGTCAGTATGCTTACCTCGCTTTCTGTGAAGACCAGAAGAATTACAACCTGCAGATCCCTTTTCATACCATTCAACATAATGCGGCAAGTGGAGAGGTAAGCACACCCGAATTCCGCTATCGTTACACGCGCGACAACCATCTTTTGTTCAATCGCCTGGCGTTGTCCTACGACAACAAGAATGAGTACCCCTTGGTCGTCGCTGAGAAAGCGGACCAGCTTATCCGTGGTGATGTGAAGAAGTTTTTCACCTTTTACTTCAACCAAGACGACATCGATGCACAGATTGCTCGCGAACGACGCGGCCCTTTAGGCCTCGTTGGTAGTGTTGATTTTGCTCTGCGTATTCTTTTCTTCAAAATCAATCTGCGTCTTTCACCCGAAGTGAGCTTTTTTCCTGGCACCGTTTTTATGCCGATGGTGATGCACCTGCCGGTGGACGCGCGTGAGTTTCTGCACTCAGGCAGTGGCCTTTTCTATACCTGGGAGCCGGGTCGCGATGTGACTATTAGTCGCGAGCTCTCACGCCTTCCGACGTTGGACGCGTCGATTGTTAAAGCGGGCGCGCCGGAATTGGCGAAGACAGGGCTGACATATTGCAGTGGAAGTACGTGTCGTTTTCAGCTTGTTGGCGAATTGGCTGATCGTTATTTTGTTCTCAACTTCAATATCGATCGTGGACTCGTGAGTAAGGGGTTCTTCCCCCTCATGATGCCAAACACTGCAAAGGCTGAGAAAGAGTTAGGCTGGGAAGTTACAGCTATCCGTGATCCTAATCGTATGGGCATGTATTTCGAAACATCTGGTTTGCCGCAAGGAAATCATGAGTGGGAATTCATCATCCGCGTGGGTGACAATCTTCAGGAACTCACACGTGAGTGTCCCGCGACCATTGTACCTGTTGGAAGTTTTCCGCGTGTCTCTCCCCTTCCTGTGAAAGGAAGAAGGTAACCCCCCGTTGACGCCGAATGGGCTTGAGGTAGGAAAGTCTGCAGTCGAAAGTTCGACTGTTCGAGAAGCGATGGGGGGTGAGGAATCTTAGCGTTCGCTCCACAGTAGACCCCTAAGCAAGGCCCGTTCCAAAGTTCTCTCGAATTCTCTTTTAAAAACAATGTTTTGACTGTTATTAGAATTTCATTGATAGTTAAGGCTATTCATTAATGTGTTAACGTCGTTTTGGCGCCATTATGTTTCAACTTGTTGCGAAAATCATACTCCACTTCATTTGGTTGATTCCACTAGCCTATGGCCGCATCTATTTTACCTTTGCCGCCGCTCTTAGCGTGGCCATCTTCTATATAAAGTCATTTAAACTCGCGATGACGGTGCAGGATCTCGAAGCTAAGGGCTTAGGAGGATCGCGTGAATGCGAAAGCCTTAAGCGGCATCAATACCGATGGCGTCGATGGACATTCTTGCCGGGAAGGTCTCCATAATGATGTGTCGTCAAATGACTACGTTTTGTCTTGGATGGCTTCTTTCCTGTGGGGTGCTATTCGCTCAGACGGAATCGCAGGAAGAGACAAAGACCACAGCGCCTGAGCATGATGAGTGGCAGGAACAAAAAGAAAAACCCGTTAACTCAATCTGGAAGAGTCTACCGCCAGGCGGCGCGTACGGAGCCGTTCTTGTTTCCAGCGGAAAAATTGGCAATGCAGCCGGGACGATGCTTGGCGCGCGCGGCGCCTTGATGCTCACAAGAAGTTGGGGTGTTGGTATCGGCGGAAAAGGCCTTAACTCCCAATACGATCATAAATTACCAGCGGATTATTCTTTGGTTTATCGCTACGCCGGTCTCACCATTGAGCACACCTGGCATCCTGAGAATACCTTTCACATCAATACGGTCCTCTTGGCTGGGGAAGGTCGTCTCGCCCTCCATGATGAATATGCTGACAAGGATCGAGGACGAGACTTCTTCCCGATCGTTGAATTGGAAGTGAATGGCGAAATCAATATAACGCCCTATGCCCGCTTCCTTATCGGCGTCAGTCAGAGATGGGTAGAAGACATTGAGCTCTCTGGATTTTCTGCGAGAGATTTCATGCGCCCTCAGGCACAAGTCGGCTTTAAGTTAGGTTTATTATAAATGACTCAATTGACTCCATCCACGGCTCGTGGCCTGCGACTGGCTCATCTCACCGTGTTAGCGGGTGCTGGAAAAAACGCGCAAACAAAACAAAGTATCGTCATTCGTGACGGACGCATCGTGGCGATGGGCGATGACGAAAAAATGGCGAAAGAGCATACAGATATTCCTATCTGGGACGGCACGGGCCACATCGCCACTCCTGGCATGATCAATTCGCATACGCACGTCTCCATGGGGTTTTTTCGTGGCATGACTCACGCCTACGTGCCGCGCTCTTCTGAATCTTCCATGATTGAAGACGTTTTTTTTCCCGCGGAGACGGCGCTGACCGCGGAAGTGATGAAGCCTCTCAGCTACTTGTCTATTTTGGAGGGTCTTCGTTCCGGTGTGACTACTTTTGTAGACGCCTACTTCGAAGAGCTCGAGGTTGGAAAGGCTTTCGAGCGTTTTGGTGTGCGTGCATTTATTGGCGAACATATTGCCGACCTCGGTGGACCGCGGCCCGCCGGGCATGATCGCTGGCGGCGTGTGCGGGACACCATTGAAAACTGGTCTCTTTCCTCTCTTGTGAGTCCTGTGGTCTATGCTCATGCGGCTGACACGGTCTCGATGGAACTCCTGCGCGAAACGGCAACGTTTGCAAAGGCGAAGAACTTACCCTTTCACATGCATTTATCTCAGACGCACGGTGAGCGAAACCGGGTGAAGAAAAGCAGTGGGCTTTCGCCGGTGCAGTACGCGCACAAGGCCGGAGCTATTTTCCCAGGAAGTCTTCTTGTGCATCTCGTCAGCGCTGATGATGAGGATTGTCGTATCATGGCGCGGGAAGGGGCAACGATCGGTTTTTGTCCTGTTTCCGAAATCCAATACGAAGCTCTCCCTCCTGTCTGTCTGTTCTTTAAGCATCAGATTCCCCTCGCGCTGGGTACCGATGCGGCGGCATCGAACGATACGTCCGACATTTTACGAGAACTCCACATGTGTGCGGTGCTTCTACAGCATGAAGGCGTGAAGCAGACTCCCACGTCTCTTTTAAAGATGGTGTGGGATCATCCGGCGCGCGTGCTGCAACAGCCACGATTGGGACACCTCGCCGCGGGGCAATGCGCGGATATCGTGCTTATCAAAGATGAAGACGCCGCTTTGCAACCAAACATCATCCCGGCTCACCTGTGTTACACATTCACCTCGCGCCAGGTGGAGCACGTCTTGATAAATGGTGAGTGGGTGCTATGGCATGGCGAACCGACAAAGATCAGCAGTCAGGATGCGATCGCAGCTTTCACGGAAGCAGCCAAGGATGCGCGTCGCCGCATTAAAATTTAAACTTAGTTAAAGAAGATATCTGTTACAACGCGGTCAGAAATGCCGCGCGAGATCTGTTTGAACTTTGTCTGCAGCGATTCTTCATAAATCAGATATTGCATGCTAATCGGAGCGCCTTTGTCTTCAGCAAGGACGCTCTGAAATACGTCCTGACCGGAGTAGGTGCGTTTAAATAACAGCTGCTTCTGGCGCAAATCCCATAGCTCAATCACCACCGTAAAGCCGGCGGATTCTTTCGTGGTCCAAAG
>CAYOJQ010000055.1:21137-21883 GCA_964404325.1 uncultured Oligoflexales bacterium | reverse complement strand
AGTTCGATGACAGCACTCGCGCCCCATTCATCCTTGCTCTTGGATGCCTGCGCGAATTGATTCTTTGCTTTCTTTTTAGATGCGAGGACGGAGTAACAAAGTCCCTGATAAAAATGATTGTAGGATTTCAGGCGCGATCGTTTGTTCACATCTTTAAATGTTTTTAACGCTTTTTCGGGTAGTCCCGTATGGTAGTAACTGGCCGCGAGAAAGTTCCAGGCATCCATATCATTTGGGTATTTCCGTAGGTGCTTGCGATAGAGCACGATGGCACGATCGTAATGCTGGCGAGAAAACTCGGCTTCCGCCTGCTTTAAGAATGTTGATTGCGCGAGGACTTTACCGGCTGGAAAGAATGCCGCTATAATCAGTAAAACCACGCGTAATGTCCGGATAGCGAACACTCAAGACAACCTATTAAAATGATAAGTGAGTTTTCGTGTTATTGTATCAGGCAAAAACAAATTTCAGCGATAAAAAAGTGCGACGTGTCGCTGGATTGCATATTTCGGGTCCGAATGCCCCGAAAACCGCAGTTGCTATCCTTGAAGGCGACCCTAAAAGTGGTCGCCTCTCTTTTTATAAGCTTTATGAGAAAATTGGCTCTTCCCCGCGCATGTTCTCTGATGAACGTGTTCTCCAGATTCTGGCTCAGGAAGGTCCATTTTATGAAGTGATGGTGGATTGCCCGCTAAGCGTGCCGCCTTGTGTTTCCTGTGAACGCCCCGTGTGTCCTGGAGTTCTAG
>CAYOJQ010000055.1:0-21127 GCA_964404325.1 uncultured Oligoflexales bacterium | reverse complement strand
CGAAACGTGTTCCGCGGGAGCGTCGCCGTCCGATCAATCCTCAGACCCAACGGCTTTGGGACGTGGTGCGCCAGGTCACTCACGGCAATGAGGAGCCAAGCTATAGTGCGAACCTCGCTCCCTTGGTGATCCGTGCGCGGACACTGCAGCGTCGCCTCAACAGCCTGACACCGGCGATTCAATTAAAAGAAACTTCCATCCAACACGCGCTCCCCGCTCTGATGGGTGGTCTCGGGCTCGACACGGAGGTGGCACAGCAATATCGGAGCTTCGAGGCGGGACGAAGAAGCCGCGAGGCCATCGTCACCGCCATGGAGTTGTGCGGTTGGATC
Organism: uncultured Oligoflexales bacterium; assembly: GCA_964404325.1. GTDB lineage: Bacteria > Bdellovibrionota_B > Oligoflexia > Oligoflexales > Oligoflexaceae > CAYOJQ01. The sequence goes on along the minus strand of CAYOJQ010000055.1, from coordinate 20,795 downwards.
GCTTCTTGGGGCGCCCGTGAGGATCGCCTAAAAATTATTGCTTCCGTCGAGAATTTTCAGGCGTTTATTTCCGCAGTGGTCGCGGCGCTTGAGGATTTGGGGAAATGCCAAAACAAGCCTGAATATGAAACAACTGGTATGGGTTCCGTCTGCATTCCCGATGCCGCCTCTTTGCGCTCCGTTTTTATAGCCACCTAATTTCTCTCTCCTTTCAGCCGATAACGAAAACGTATTGAACTCTTTGGAGATTGTAGCGTGCGCATTCGCATGTACGGCGGCAGTGACATTGGTCGCGTGCGTAAAGCCAACCAAGATTCTTTTTACTGCAACGATCAGCTCGGTATAGCGATCGTCGCTGACGGCATTGGCGGTCGTAAAGGTGGCGAGATTGCGTCCTCGCTTGCTGTCGAGGGCATGAAAAAATCCTTCGTGGAATGTGAAACTTTGCGTCACGAGGAAGTCACACCGTTTCTCACCACCAGCGTGGACTCGGTGAACCAAGGTATCATCAACTACGGTCTTAATACCCCAGAGCTCAAGGGTCTTGGTACAACGCTGAACTGCCTTCTTTTTGTGGGCGAAACGATTTACGTGGCTCACATCGGTGATAGCCGGACCTACCTCTACTACAAAAACAACCTGTGGCAGCTTACGTTGGATCACAACATCGAAGTGTATATGCGTCGGGGATGGTTGCAGCCGGAATCCGTGGATGGCAGCACCAAGCCAGGTGCGTTGGTGCGAGCGCTCGGTCTATCACCTCAGTGTGAAATCGACGTTTATGAAAAACAGATGCAGCCGGGAGAGATGTTCATCACCTGCTCGGACGGCTTGTCGGGCATGGTGACCGATCAGAAAATTCTTTCCATTGTGCATGAGAATCGCAACAGGGCCGAGGTTATTCCCAAGCTCTTGATTGCGGAGGCAAATCGCAACGGCGGAAAAGATAACATCACTGTCGTTGTTTCAGAGGTTTTGAAAGACTGATGGCGGAAAAACTCTACCTCATCCGAATTAATCTTGAATCCTTCCTGGGCCCGATGTCGTTTGGCGAGGTGAAGAAGGCATTCAAGCGCATGGATTTTGGCTTGCAGGATGAGATTGCCGGCAGCAATCGTGAATGGGTTGCTTTCGATGATCTTCCGCGCATCAAGCGTTATTACCCCGAACTTTTTGATTGGGTGCGTCGCGATATGCTGGCGGGCTGGGGGAAAACGGAAGCCCACATGGTGCGCATTGAAAGCAGCGAATCGAAATCATCGAGTCGCTCTTCGCGCCGGTCCAGTAGTAGCAGCTCCTCGCGTGATTCGCGCCGTCGCTCCAAAAGCAGCTCCAATCAGATCGGTTTGATCGCGATGATGGTCGTGGTCAGCATTGTGACATTTCTTCTAGTCCGTAACGGCGAATTGCCGAGCATGTTTATTGCCAAAACAAATCCTGTCTTGGGCAAAGCCATTGAATACGCGGAAGATGGCAACGCGCAGAAGTTCGACGCGCACATGGAAAAAAATCTTCCCGACATTCTCGACAACACACGCAACGTTAAGGGGGCGATGGATGATTGGCTGCCCTATCTGCGTATGTATGCCTACCATGGACAGGGTAAAATCGACGGCCTTGATCCGCGGTATCTGCGTGGTGGCAAGGCTCTCGTTCCCAAAGATTGTTCTCTCGAAAGCTGGAAGTCGCGCTGGCGTGGCAGCATTGATGAATGGCGCGGCTTTATTGATGGCACAAGCTTAAGCAACAAGGAATGGAATCGTATCCTGCTCTGGGATCCTTATTGGTTGCGGGGTCGCACGCCTCAAAAGGGTTGGATCGATCCGGGGAGTGCTTATGAAGCCTGCGTGCTGATGGCTTCGCGCGCCTTAGCTCAAGTGGAAGTGGATGCCTCCCGCCAAGAGGCGCGACACATGCTTCAGGCACGCTTGAGTTGGTTGATGCGCCAGCTGAATGAAGACGCGGGTGGTCAAGAGTTCTCCATGTCAGGGTCTTTGTGGGTTCTTAGTTGTATTGAAAGCGCCGATAAAATGGATGGTCTTCATGATTGTTTGGATGGCCATAATTTCGATAAGGAATGGTCGCGGTTGATGCAGGCGCGTCTACAAATGCACCGCGGCCGTGTTCTCACCAGCGTGAAAGTCGTAAAAGGGGCGCAACTGGATGTTCTTAGAACCATCCTCGAACAAGCAAAGCCAGTGGATCCATTTACTGGCTTTGACTACGCGCCCGAGTTGCGTTTGTATCAGCAGATATTATCGAATGGTGGCAAAGTGGCCGCTGCTCGCAGCGCCCTCCGCGTCAAGTATCCTGAATTCTACGTTGAGCCTTAGTTTATTTTCTCAGCGACTTCTTGTGCCTTCTCAAGAACCGCGTCCGCGCCCTCTGAGTACGGAATATCATCCGACACAATCACATCTGGTTTTAAGCCCGCGCCTTCCTGGAAGGGGAGGTTATTGCTGGGATCGGGTTGAGGTAGCACCATAAGTGCCTCGCCCTTGAGTGGATAAAATTCTTTTTCCAGAAACTCACCGGCGGTGGCTTCGCCCACCAGCTGTGCCTTCAGTTCTTTCTGCAACAAGCCCGCGAGCCATTCATGCACGCCACGCGTGCGATCGTTCACCAACACCACCACAGGCTTGATCACCAGCGGTTTCTTTTTGTCTTGTTCAAGGAACAAGCCCAAGAGGCCCGCGCGACGAGTGGGAAGGCTATCTCGAAGATCGAGAAGGATGACGTCCGACTTCTGCTGCAAGCGTCCAAGGATATGAGACAGGGATTTGACTGTCGCCTCGTCGGCACCATTGCGGACATGGACATAGCCGAGTCGTTTTTTCTTCAATGTGAACACGGATTCACTGCGTTCCATGTCGAGACGGAACCAATCGGAGAGGCTGCGGGATGGCGCCTTGAGTTTTTGCTCCTTGGGCTGCTCCCATGCTTGGCGGCGCGTCTGGACAATCACTTCACCGTTCTTTCCGGTGAGGATGGTCTGTGCGCTGGGAGGCGTTCCGGCCGTCCTTGCGATTTCATCGCCCCGCTTAATCCCCAGCTTGTCGGCGGCGCTTCCAGGCCGGACGAACTGGGCGTACCATTTTTGTCCGCGTCGCACGGGGGAGATGCCACTATCCGCCAGCTGCGTGTCGCCTTCTTTTTTGCCGTTGAGGTACCAATAGTCGACGTCGTTTGGGGTGAGGAAGGCGTTGTTGCCCAACTTCCAAAAGCGCAGCCGCTCACCGACGCCCGCCGCAATGGCGAGGGGACTCACACCTGCGGGGGGGGCCTTAAAAGTCTTTTTAATTTCATCCGGTTTCACCGCGGGAAGGCCTGTTTCTTTTTGATGGCGGAGAAGCGTTGGGGTGACGTCGTTAAACCAAACAGGGGCGGCGATAGCCGAGCTCGAGCCAAAGATAAAAAGAGCAGCAAGTAAGCGACGCATGGAACCCTCCCTCGGTTGGAAGTCCTTAAGCTATATTTTTATTGACTTAATGTCACGAGTTGATCCGCCTCTAACCCAAGATGACAATCCTTATTCAATTTGTTAGATCCTCTAGCCCAGACTAGGAGTCATATTTGAAGGAATCGCGCTCCCCAAATTCTGTTTCTCCGGAAGAGCTGCAAAGTTCGCTGATGAACACCGCTTTGGTGATCTATGGAGTCATGGCGGGCGTTGGATTGATCCTCGCGATGTACGTGCAACATAACCTGGCGACCAGTTTCGCCACCAAGCTTGGTCTTGACGTGTGGGGGCGTTATCTAGCGCTGGCGGGCTTAGCGACCGGCGTCATTCTCATTCTCAGTTATTTTTTCGAGGAATACGTTCCGAGTTTTCGCGCGCTTAAATGGGCGTTCGCGGAAATTATCGGCCGTTGCTCGGTGTTTGGCGTTTTTTATCTATCGCTGCTTTCCGCGTGCGGTGAGGAAATTCTGTTCCGCGGCGGCATTCAGCCAACACTCGGCTTGTTTGGAACCAGCATCCTCTTTGGTCTATTGCACGTCGGTCCTGGTGGCCGGCTTTCTTCGTGGAGCATTTGGGCTATCCTCGCCGGCTTCCTGATGGGATGGCTTTTTGAATCCACGCAGAGTCTTTATCCGCCGATGATCTGCCATTTCGCGGTGAACTTTATTTCCATGTTGCGTCTGCGCGGTCTCTACCGCGAAATTGCTAAATACCGCGAAGAAGCGGAATTGGGGACGGAGCCCTCCGTCCCCAAGTGAAGGTCATATGAAACCCGGTCATCCCGAAATTTGTCTTTATCAACCTGAAATTCCCCAGAACACAGGCAACATTGCGCGACTTGTGGCGGGAACAAACACCCGCTTGCATCTTATTCGTCCCTTTGGTTTTTCCACCTCGGATAAAAACTTGCGTCGCCCTGGCCTGGATTATTGGCCGTATCTCGACCTCGAAGTGCATGACGCCATCGAGCCGCTTTTAGAGCGCGTTGATTATCAAGTGGCGTTTTTCTCGAAGTTTTCCCATAAGCCGTACACCGAAGCACCAACCTCAACGCGGCTTTTTGTCTTTGGGCGTGAAACCAGCGGCTTGCCGCAAGAGTTGCGAGAAAAGTACAAAGACATGGTGTATGGTATCCCCATGTTTCATGCGTCGGTGCGTAGTTTAAATTTAGCGAACGCCGTCGCTATCGTGCTGTATGACCAGTTGCATCGGCGCGGTTTATTTTCATCGGCTGTGAGGCGTGTGGATGACTGACAAAAAGAAAATGATTCCCAAAGAACCCGAATCCCAATGGCTTCACTCCTACATGCAACCGTCGCTTGTGGAAGCGAAAGCGTACGCTCTCGACATCATCCAGGATGTGCGTATCAAGTTGGATCAGAATGAATGCCCCTGGGACTTTCCGAACCATCTCAAAGATAAGATCCTCAATCGCGTGCGCGAACGATCTTGGAACCGTTACCCCAATCCCTTGGCGGATGAGTTGACGGAAGCGTTGGCGGCGTACTTGAACGTGCCCGCGGAATGCATTTTGACGGGACCAGGCTCAAATCATTTGCTCACGCTGGTGTTGGAGACCTTCGGTCATTGTCGTAAGGGCAAGATGGTGGTGCTCCGTCCGTCATTCCAACTTTTCGAAGCTCACTGCCGTTATTCCGGTATCTCTTACGAGCCGTGGGAATTGGACGAGAACCTTCAGTTTGATCTCAAGAAACTTCCGTCTCTTCCTGATGGTTCCGTGGTGTTGTTCGCGTCCCCCAATAACCCAACAGGCACACATCTTTCTCGCGCGGATTTTGAAACCCTGTTGCGCGAAAATCCACGCACGATGTTTATCGCCGATGAGGCGTACACGGAATTTGCGGGTGAATCCTACGCGGATTTGATGCAGAGCTACAGCAACATGATTATCGTGCGCACACTCTCCAAAACAATGGGCGCCGCGGGTATTCGCCTCGGTTATGTTTTGGGTAGCGCGTCGGCGATCCGTGAAATTAAGAAACTGCGTCTCCCGTATCTTCTCAATCACTTCACCGTCGATGCGGTGATGACGATGCTTCAGGATCCGGAGATCCAAGAATTTATCAATCGCAACGTCTCCAACGCTCGCAGTGAACGTGAGCGCATTTATCAAGCGGTGCGCCCGTTGGCGGAAAAAAACGGTTTTGTGATCAAAAATTCCAAAGCCAACTTTCTTCTCATGCGATGGCCCACACAAGAAGCGGCGATGGCGGCTTACAAGAAGCTCATCGCAGCCGGCATTCTTGTGCGCGACGTTTCCAAAGGTCCGAAGTTGGATGGCTGTCTGCGTGTGAGTGTGGGAACCGCGGAACAAAACGATTTATTTATTGCCGCGATGGCTTAAACGAAAAGCCCCACCCCGTGTGGGGCTTAATTATTTCAGCCACTTACGCCCCGTCAGGCACCTAACCCCTTAAGTTTCTTCTGGGAAATCCGATCCTTACATAAGCGATGAAATGTAGGAGTTTCCTATGTCTGAGGAACGCGTGAATCTCGCGGCGGAATTTAATTTCTCATGCCCCGAGCAAATCAACCAAAACGATACGGTTCTGTTGATCGACAATCAGCAGGATATGCGTCTTATCATGGCTCACTATCTGAACAAGATGGGTTTCAAGAACGTGCATCAGGCGGTGAGTGGTCAGGATGCCTTGCAATATCTTGAAGCCTTCAAGGGCAACATCAGCGTTATCATCTGCGCGATGGAGCTGCCGATGATGACGGGCTTGGATTTCCTGCACGAAATCAAAGAAGATCCCCGCTACAACCGCGGCCCATTCGCCATCACCATGATGAACCCGAATCGCGAAAAGATCATGTTTGCCACGGAAAACGGCGTTGATGAAATTCTCGTCAAACCATTCTCGTTAAAAGACATCCTTCCGAAGCTGAACAATGCCTTTAAGAAATTTCACAATCCATACAACCCAGAAAAAGTATACGAGTTGGCAAAGAAGCATTACCGCGAAGGGAAGTACGAGGACGGTGAAAAAATCTATAAGCGTCTAGCGGAATCCGCCGCGCAGTCGGCGCGTCCCATTGTAGGTTTAGCGCGTATCGCGGCAAAACAGGGCGATCATCAGAAAGCCATGCAGCTTTTGGCGGAAGCGGAAAAACGCAACGTCAACTACGTGCATCTCTATGTTTTGCGCGGTGAGCTTTTCTCTGAGTTGAATCGACTGGAGGAGGCGATTCCTCAGTTCCGCAAAGCGATTGAAATGTCGCCGCTAAATCCCGTGCGTTATGAATCCGCGGCGAAAATCCTGTTCCAACAAAGCAAGTATCAAGAAGCCGCGGATCTCTTAGGGATTGCCATCAAGAATGAGTTGAACTTCCCGTCGTTGCATCATTACTTGAGTCAGGCCTTCTACGCGCTGAAAGACTTTAAACGCGCTATCAAACACATCCGCGCGGCGCTCTCCATCGATGCGGAGAATGTGGTGTATTTGAACCAATTGGGTATTGCCTACAAAGAATCGGAAATGTACGAAGACGCAACAAAGGTCTACAACTCAATCATTAAGCTGGACCCCGAAAACAAAGCTGCATTATATAATAAGGCGGTTTTGTTACACACGATGTCGAATATCGAAGAAGCGATTAAGATTCTCCAGCGACTCGTGAAAAAGTATCCCGATTTTAAACAGGCCGCGGCGAAACTTGCGGAGTACGAAAAAGAGAAGAGTGCCCCCAAAGCCGCGTCGTAGAGAGAAAGGTCCGATCCGTGCAGCGATTGATTCTATTTAGGCATGGAGAGGCCGCAGCGAAACGAAGCAATCAATCCGACCATGAGCGTCCCTTGACGGAATTTGGACGTTTCGCGGTGCAACGAACCGCAAAGCGTCTGCAGACGCAACAATGGGAACCCAATCTTGCTCTTGTGAGTGATGCTCATCGCACGCAAGAAACCTTCGCCGAAATTCTCAGCGCCACATCCTGGTACGTTCCCTTTCAAACGCACAGTCAGCTTTATCTTGCTGGGTGGAAAGAGATTCGTTCCCTTTTGGAGGGGCGCACCATTCACAGCTTGCTGGTGGTGGGGCATAACCCGGGCTTTTCTGATTCTGTAGGCATTCTCACGGGACAAAACGTGGTGTTGGATACGGCGGAAGCGGCATGCTTGGAGATTCAAGCGGGAAGCTGGGAGGAAGCGCTCTGTTCTGAAGGGCTCTGGCGCCTTGTGTCCGTGGAGCCGCGGGGTTCTTAGCGGGAATGAAGTTTCTCGTCGGCGATGTGGGATTTGACCGTATGTTTCAAGATCAGGTGGTCGTCCCGTAGCCACTCGGCTTTGGTCTCGAGGGGAGCAATTTTTTCTGTCTTCTGATTGGTGGCCACCAAAATTTCCAGCATCGTGTCGATTTTTTTATTCGTGACCTCTAGTAAAATTCCTTGATGGCGTAATTCAGTTCTCAGTTCTAGAACGTCAGCCCTGAGGTCCTTGGTCTCTTCCCTTACGATTCGTCTCGTCTCCACTTCGACGATTTTTCTCGTTTCCACTTCGACGATTTTTCTCATTTCTTCTTCTACAATCGTCCTCAGCTGCGTCACATTTTCTTTTGTGAATTTCGCCATAACCATGTTCTCCCCTGATGGAATGCTATTTCTAGCACATCAATTTGATGTGAGAGAACGGACATGGCACAAGTCCGAGTTTCCCATTTCTGAATTCTCGCGCTCACGCTTCTATGAAAACCCGAAAAAACTAGTAGAACGACTCCAATTCAACCTGTTCTTCCGGTGCTCCTTTGGAGCGGCAGTGTTCCACCACCATATTCATCATTTCTTCCGGGCCGCAGGTCATAAACGTGGCGTTGGCGTACTCGCTGCCAAACACCGCATCGAGCATGTTCGGATTGGGGCGTCCGTGAAGAAATTCTTCCGTAGATTCCTCGCGTGTAAGCGTTGTTTTCACAGTGATGCCGGGAATATTTTTCACCGCCAAAAGATCTTGCCAGCAGATCAGATCCTGTTGACTGCGATAAGCAACCAGTAAGGTCATCTTTTTGGGTGAGCCTTGTTGGCCGAGTTTGGATGAGTGTTCGCGTAGCATTGAAACAAATGGCGTCACGCCGCTGCCAGCGGCCACCATGATAAGATGCTCCCGATGCTTCGTTGGTTGGTAACAGAACTTACCAATAGGCCCGCGGGCGCGCATCACGTCGCCTTCTTTGATCTGATCGCAAAGCCAATTGCTCACCAAACCCTTCTCAACGCGCTTCACGGTAAAAGCGATAAAGTCCTTTTGATTGGGCGAAGAGCTCATTGTGTAAGAACGAACAAGGGGTTTCGCTTCGATGTTGTCGAAGCGGAATGTAAGATACTGACCCGCGTCATAGTCAAATTGGCGGCCGCCCTCATCGGCGTCCACCAATACAAAAGTCTTTGTATCGTGGGTTTCATCAACGATGGCGCTCACGCGCAGATTCATCCAACCGCGCTTGATGCGGCGCTCGATTATCGTGCTCATGGAACTCCTCTTGGGGCCGTCCGGCCTGGGTCCGCGCATCCTAGCTCAGGCGCGGCAGCGGCGCAAGACGAGCGGTTCGAGAAAAAAAATGCTGCGGATTAGCGTAACTCAAGGTAATTGTAGAAAGTTACCCTTTACGCGAACGGGCCCTGTTGACTAAGGAGTAGGCGCAGAACATGAACTCCATCCGAAACCGTTTTATCCTCATTGGATTTCTGACATTGCTGGCGGCTTATCTGGTTGCTCCCACTGTCGTCTACTTTTCGTTGCCGAAATCTGTGCGCAACGATTCAGCGGAATTGCAGAAGAGGCTTCCCGATTGGTTACCGAAAAAACACATCAAGCTTGGTCTCGACTTACAAGGTGGTGTGCAGTTGGTTCTTGGCGTGGACACGGCCGTGGCCGTGGACAACAAGTTGGCTCGCGTGGGCACGGAGTTGACCCGCTGGGCGAACGAGACAAAGCCACAGGTTGAGTCTGCTTATGTGGTCAAAGGGCAGCAGAAGCTGCGTGTTGTTCTTGCTCCGGGTGTTGACGCTGGAACGCTGCGTGGACAGATCGCGAAGGAATTCCCTGGGCTGAAGCCAGGCGCCAACGTTGATCGTCAAGTGGATTTTTCTTACGATGACACGCACATGAAACAAATCCGTGATTCGGCTCTCGAGCAGGCGGAGCGTGTGGTTCGTAGTCGTATCGATAAATGGGGCGTGGCGGAACCGTCCATCAGTCGTCGTGCCGACAAATCCATTCTCGTGCAGCTTCCCGGTTTCAAAGAGCCGGAAAAAGCGCGTGAACTTCTCGGCCGCACGGCGCAGCTTAAATTTAAAATGGAAGACGAGCAGTTTAAGGGCTTCGAATCCCTTATCAATCAACTTCCGGAAGGCGTGACTCATCAGCGTCGTGGCAACCATGGCGTCATTTCTCTCGTCGGCGAAGACAAGCAGAAAATCGTTGAGCTGGCGAAGCCCATGATCCCTGAAGGGCGCGAGCTCCATTTCGAAGAAGAAAAAATTGCCGGTGGCAAGAAGACCATTTACCACTCTCACGTGCTGATGGCTTCCACTGAGATCAGCGGTGAGGACATCCTCGACGCGAACGTTACTTATGATTCAAACTCCATGGACAGCCGTCCAGCCGTTTCCTTGAAGTTCACGGGAACCGGCGGAAAAGAGTTTGCCGAGGTGACGGGCGCCAATATCGGTAATCGCATGGCGATCGTTCTCGACGACGTCGTGATCTCCGATCCCGTGATCAACAGCCGCATCTCCGGTGGCAACGCCCAGATCACTCTCGGCAGTGGCAAGGGCTACAATGACATTCTCGAGGAAGCGAACCAGTTGGCGCTCGTCCTGAAGTCAGGCGCGCTTCCCGCTCCCATCACCATTCTTGAAGAGCGACAAGTGGGTGCGACCCTCGGGCCAGAACTGGCGAACCAGGGGGTGATGTCTGTTCTTATTGGTTTGGTTTTCGTATTCGTCTTCATCGTGGCTTACTACCGTGGACCCGGTATGGTCGCGTGTATCGTTCTTAGCTTGAACGCCTTATTCCTCTTGGCATTGATGGCTTTGTTCGGCTTCTCGCTGACACTGCCGGGCTTCGCCGGTTTCGTCTTAACCCTCGGTATGGCCGTTGATAGTAACGTATTGATCAACGAGCGTATCCGGCAGGAGTTGGGTGAAGGGCGCACCGCGCGCAAGGCCGTTGAGAATGGCTTCGATAAAGTTCTTTGGACCATTATTGATGCGAACGTAACGACTCTGATCGCGGCGTTGGTATTGTTGGAAACAAACTCCGGCGGCCCGATTAAAGGTTTTGCCATCACATTGATCATCGGCCTTTTGGTGTCATTATTCACCGCGCTTTTCTGCACCCGTACATTCTTCATGAAGTACATCAGCGGTGACCGCAGCGAAGAGCAGATGAAAAAATGGTTGGGCGCGTTCGCGAACAACCGCAAGGTGGGCAACTTCGACTTCCTCAAGCTGGGGCGTCTTGTAACATTCGCTGGTTTTGCTCTCAGCATCGCCGTGATTGGCGTGGGCGCGACAAAGGGTATCAACTGGGCGGTAGACTTCGCGGGCGGTACTGAGATGGAAGTCATCTTCGGGAAGCCAATCGAACCCAAAACCATCCGTGACGCCTTTATGAAAGTGGGCGTCAGCGATCCATCGTTGCAGCAAGTGGGAGAGAAGGCCGAGCACTTCTTGGTGCGCTTTGAGCAGCAAAAAGGCGCGGACTCTCAGGAGGGGGCGGAGCAGTTCCAGAAAATCCGTCAGGTGCTGAGCCAAGAGCTTTCTTCTTACGAGATTGATATTCAGCGCGTTGACTTCGTTGGTCCGTTGATTGGTCAGGAGCTGCGTAAACAGGGGGCGATGTCGCTTCTTTGGGCGATTTTGGGCATCGTTGTTTACATCGGCCTACGCTTTGACATGCGTTTTAGTCCCGGCGCCGTTGCGAAAATGATCCAAGATCTTTTTGTGACGCTTGGTTTTTATGTCTTCTTTCAGCAGACGTTTGACCTGACTTCTGTCGCGGCCTTGTTGACGGTGGTTGGTTATTCCGTGAACGATACGATTGTTATTTTCGACCGTATCCGCGAGAACCTGAGTCTTAATCCGCGGCGTACGTTCTACGAAAACATCAACGTTTCCATTAACGAAACATTGGGTCGTAGTATCAATACGTCAGTGGCCACTCTCGTTTCCCTGGCCGGTATTTTGATCTTCGCCACCGCCTCCATCTGGGATTTCGGTATGGCGATGGCCATCGGCGTGGTCTCGGCGACGCTTTCCTCCACCTTCATTTCCCCCACGTTCTTGCTGTGGTTTGAGAAGTTGAAGCTGGGTAAGAAGGTTATTTCTGCTTAAATAATCCTTCGCGGAGCGAAGAGTCTCTTGCCAAAAAAATCGGCGCCCCGTGGAAACACTGGGGTGCCTTTTTCATCTGGGGCTGCGCGCCCCAGGCCCGCGGTGAAAAGACAGCGGTAACCGTTGTCTTCTTCGACCAGGGCTCTGCCCTGGACCCGGTGTGTGTTTTAAGGGGAAATAAAAGGCGCCTCAGTGTTTCCACGAGGCGCCGATTTTTTGCTTAGATTGATCCTTCGCTCCGCGAAGGCCCCTATAGAAGTTCCATGTCGGTAATGGAGCTTCCGGAAAGCACGTCGGAGTACTGAAAGTCTTTTGTTGGTACGACGTCGTTCTTTCGGGCGGCGGACTTGAATGTCGTCTGATAAGTCGTGCATTCAATGTAGTCAAAGACCGCGGGGAAAGGAAAATGGGTGCAGGTCTTGTCCGGGCCCGGGGCCTTTTTCTTGACCGCGGCAGGCTTTTTAGGCCCTTTTTTCGCGCCCTTACCGCCAGCTGCTTCCATGCGGCTTAAATCCTCGGCACGCTCCGCGCGCACGAGCAGCCCGCAAACGTTTTGGAACTCGATGGATTTCCCATCCGCTCCAAGCTGGCCATGGCGCACAAGATGTGGACACCTTTTGCAAAGCATAAGCCTATCCTTTCCCTGGATATGGTTTGCTAAACGAGTCGCCTCGGCGTGTGCCTAAGAAAAAATCCGTTTTTTCCTAAGCGGCGCTACCGGTAAAACCTTACCAAAAGCCGCGTCCGACTTGACATACACAACATTAAAGCTTGGATTTAGAAAGATCTTAATTTAAGCGTCTATGCAATGCAATGGAAAATATTAAAAAATTCATAGAAATTCTTTTTGAAGAGGAACGTAAAAACATATAGTTTGTTGTCCTCACAGATCAGCATTTTAAGAGGTTTCCACTTGGCTTGGTTGAATCGTGACAAAGCGCCCCTGGCGAAAGGTGATCGCATCGATACACCGGACGGCTTGTGGGAAAAATGTAAAAGTTGCAGTGAAGTTGTCTTCAGAAAAAACTTCGAAGCCAATCTTTACGTGTGTCCAAAGTGTCAGCATCATTTTCCGTGTCCGCCGGTTGATCGTTTAACGCGCTTCCTTGATCCAGGAACATTCCGTGAAGTTGATACGGAGTTAAGCAGCGTCGATCCGTTGGAATTTGCGGATACAAAACCCTATAAAGCACGTCTTAAGGATGCACAAAAAGCATCTGGCCGCATGGATGCGTTTGTTTCCGCGGAAGGAATGTTAAACGGCCGCCCCATTCAGGCGGGCGCGTTTGACTTTGAATTCATGGGCGGCTCCATGGGCACCGTTGTTGGGGAAAAAATCTCTCGCGTCTATCTGCGCAGTCTTAAAACAAAACAGCCGGCGGTTATTTTTTCATCTTCCGGCGGCGCGCGGATGCAAGAAGGTATTTTGAGCCTGATGCAAATGGCGAAAACCTGCGCGGCGCTAGCAAATTTGCGCCAAGAAGGAATTCCTTTCATCTCCGTACTATGTCACCCGACAACGGGTGGCGTGGCGGCAAGTTACGCGATGCTTGGTGACATCAACATTGGTGAGCCAAAAGCATTGATCGGTTTCGCGGGGCCGCGCGTGATCCAGCAGACCATTCGCGAAGAGTTGCCAAAGGGTTTCCAGCGCTCTGAGTATCTTCTTGAGCACGGTATGTTGGATATGATCTGTCACCGCCATGAAATGCGCGGTCAGATTGCGGAACTTCTGGATATTCTAAAGCCAAACACGTGAGTGACGTCGATAACAAGGCCTTTGCTTCGTTGTTTTCCCGGCGCGCCCAAGATCTGATAAAACCGGGTCTCGAACGCGTCGGGGCCGCTTTTGCGGCGCTCGATCATCCCTCGCTTGCGACACCCAGCATTCTTATTGCCGGAACAAATGGCAAAGGAAGCACGGCTGGCTTTCTATGGTTGTTACTGCAGCAGTCATTGGAACGCGTCGGTCTTTACACATCCCCGCATCTCACGGATTTTTCGGAACGCATGCGCTGTTCGCATCGTCCCATCACCAACCAAGATCTTCTCGATCAATGGCATGATCTGCAATTGGATCTCCCCCGCGAGCTTTACGAGCCTCTTTCATTCTTTGAAATGACCACGCTGATGGCGTTTCGTTTATTTGCCGCGGAGCGCACCAGCGCCAACGTGGTGGAAGTCGGTTTGGGCGGGCGTTGGGATGCGACAAATATTTTAGATCCGCTCGCTAGTGTGATTGTTAGTATCAGTTACGATCATCAGCAGTATCTCGGTGACACCATCGCCGCCATTACCGGTGAGAAATTAGGCATTCTTCGCTCCGCGCGCCCCCTTTTCATTGGGAGTGGCGGTTATTTGTTTCAAGACGCCGACGCACAGCGTCTTCTGGAACAAACAGCCGCGGCGCGAGGCTGTCCTCTCTGGCGATACGGCAAGGAATTTTTTGTGGACGGGAAGGACGGTGTGATCCGTCTGCCAGGATACACACCCGTGAAAGTTCCACTTCCCGCGTCTTTGACGGCGCCCTTTCTGCAGGAAAACTTTGTGCTGGCCGCCGCCATTTACCATTGGCTGCAGGAAACACGGCGGCCTGAATGGCGATTGAAGCCTCTCGCAGAGGTCGCGAAACCGTGTCTGGAAAGTCCGCGCGAGTGGCCACCCAGTCTGCGTGGTCGCTTTTGGCCTCAGCAAGTTCAAATTAACGGTGCATCACAAAAACTGCTGTTTGATGTTTGTCATAATATCAATGGCGTTGAAGAGTTTATCCGCGCTTTAAAATCTCAAGGCATCCCGCCAAAACAGATGCCAGCTCTCATCAGCATTCTCGGAGATAAGGATTTCAACGGGATGCTGGATCTTTTGCGAAGTTTTTTTGATCCTATTGTGCTATTTAACATCCCTAGCGAACGCAGCTTTAAACACGAGAGTTTAGCCGACCGGCATGCCAGCCTGTCGATGCTTCCGAATTTTTCCGCCGCGTTTGAGCATGCGGCGCAATATTGGTCTCGTGAGAATACATGGGCAGTTTGTGGATCGGTTTTGGCGGTAGGTCATTCACTTGAGCATCTCGCGGCGTTGCAAAAAGATTCTGTTGAGCATGATCCTGCTGGGATTGTGTCCGCCGACGTTCGCGCAAAAGAAAACAAAAACTCCTGAACAACCACACGAAGACGAACCCACCATCGAAATTCCTTCGGCGGCTCCGGGTGAATCCAATGTTTTTTACAACGCACGCACAACGAGTCTCAGCAAAGATCTCTCTCGTTCCATCTTTGAAGGCGACGTGGTGGCGATTGGTGGTGGAACCATTGTTACCGCTGACTTGATCGAAGCGGACAATAAAGCGCAGCGCATGCGTGCCAGCGGGCATGTGGTGATACTCACGCCGCGGCAAGTATTTCTCGGTAACGAGATGGTTTATCACTGGGTGACGGGTGACTTCAAAATCAGCGACGCGGTGATGGTTGCCAATGATCCGAAAGAAGTGGAGCGCATCAGTCAGAAAGTTCTGGGCTTCACGCCGGAAGAAATTGAATTTGAAGCTAAACGCAGCGACCGTTTAAAAACGCTCGCGGGACAAAAACAAAGAATCCGCGAAGAGTTTCGGCAAGACCGACGGGTGAGTGGCATTAGCAGTGACACACTCGTGGATGAATACGCGTTAACGCTGGAGCAAGAAGAGCTCACGCGTCTGCAAGTGAACCCGGCGTTGCAAAAAATGCCAAAATCACGTCGCCGTAACTTTGAGTTGCGCCGCCGCTATTGGGAGGCGAGTCTCAAGGAGTTTAATCAGCCGACGTCCGGACAGCAGATCTTCTTCCGCATATCGGGTGGCACTCTGGAACGCACCAATGGCAACGACTACCGCGCTTTGGATGCTAGCTGGACGCCGTGTAAGTGCGGCGAAGACGAGAGCCCCGCCTGGGGGTTCCACGCCTCACGCATTGACGCGCAGGTGGAAGGTTACGTGGATCTCGTGCATCCCGTTTTGGAAATCAAAGGCATCCCTGTTTTATATCTTCCGTTTTTGAAGCTGCCGATCAAGTCGCAGCGGCAGTCCGGATTCCTTGTTCCCACATTCCGCACCGGCGATAAAAGAACGGGCAATGTTTATACCCAGCCGGTCTATCTCGCTTTGGCTCCCAACGCCGACGCCACCGTGACCACTGATATCTTTCAGGAGCGCGGCACGCGTCTCGGCGCCGAGCTCCGTTATGAGCAGCGTCAGTATTCGGGATGGACCCTCAATATCGAGCAGATGCGGGATCGGACTTGGCTTGATGAGCGTAACAACCGCCGTTTTCTCACGGATTATCACCGCAACAATCCCGACGGCGCGGTGGCGAAAGGAGAGGTGGACGATCTGCAGCTGCAGCGTTACCTCGGCGCGCCGGAAAACACCTGGCGGGGTAAACAGGAGTGGCGCGGGCAGACCTTCCTTGCCTCACGCCTCTCTCTCGTCAGCGCGGGAACTCTTGTTTCCGACCACCGTTATGTGGGCGATCTTTCCCTCGGCGATACTTTTGAGGAACTCTTAAATCCAGGCTTGCGCGCGAACGCGTATTCGACGGCAAAAACGCGCGTCCATCTCGACGGTAAAAACTTTTATCTGGGTCTTGGATCAAGCTTTGGCGACCCGGTGCTAATGGAGACGGGACGATTTAAAGGGTTGCAGATGCCGTGGCATTTGACCTTCCAATCCAGGATGTTCTCATTGCTGCCCGGAGACTTTTTACCCTGGCCGGTTTACGGCGACATTGCCTATCAGCACATCCCCATCGCGAACTTTTCCCAGCGCAATGCCTTTGACTCGCCCTTTATTGGTGGCGGTGAGTGGCGGCGCTCGGCAGTGAACTTCGTGGCCCCCGTGGTTCGTGAAGGCATCATTCGCGTCGATACCTTCGCGGACGTCGAGAACCGCAGCATCCGGCACAATGGTTTGGTGGAGAAAGACAGCTGGATCCAGTCGTGGCGCACGGGCTTCACCTTAAACCTCCCCATCGACGGACAGGGGGAGTTACCCAGCATGTTCCAGCCCAAGGATTGGCAGGAGCAGCAGCTGGGCATGCGCTACTTGCACCACATCATGAACTGGCAGCTCACTTTCTCCACGCGTCCCGTGGTGGTTCGCCGCGGCCCGTACGGCGATACGCTCCCAGGAACGGATCTCCAGCAGGTTTATTTCGCCTCCGATCGTAAGGTTCACAACCCTAACGACCAAGCGGCCACAGTCGAAGAATCGATGCTTTTGCACCGCCGGATCACCCTGGCCACGACCCATCGCTGGCGGACTTTCCGCCGGGGTTGGCAGATTTTGGAAGGCAAGGGTGGCGAGGCTCAGGAGAAGAAGAAGCTGAACGAGACGTACCGACAAAAGGCCTGGCGGGAGCTGGAATATAGTCTTGATCGTCCCGTGCAGTCTGATTCGGAGATGTTTTCCGAAAGAGCCAGCAATCTTAACTGGTTTATTAACCGTTATCAGTTAACGGAACATGACGCCCAGGAACCGGTAACCTTTGACTCATCCATCACCTACGACTTTATTCAGGATGAGGAGCGCCGCAAGGCGGTGGCGCGGAACCATGATTTGGAAAAACAGGCGGAGCTCGAATCAATGCCAGACGCGCGCAAGGCTCTCCTTGACCAAAGAACCGCCTATCCTGATCTGCCGCGACCTTGGACGGGGCCTTATTTTAACACCGCCATCAATTGGGCCGGTTTTACTCTTTCCAATCAGGTTGAATATGATATTTATCTGCGGGCTTCGCGAAAGGTTATCTTCGGTCTAGGTCTCCCGCAGTTCTGGAAAATGCAGTTCGGCGGCGGTTATCAGGTAGAGAAAAAGGCTGAGGTTGATAAGAATACCAACACGTTACGCTTTGCGCCGACTAAAACCCAGTTCTTAACTCTCACTTCCTACTTGATACCGCGTGTGACAACGACGGTGAGTCTGGCGAAGAAAACGATTGTGGCCGAAGCGAACGCGGCGCCCATGCCTGAGCAATACGAGACAAAAATCGGATTTGAGTACTTTGATGAATCTGATTGCTGGGGCTTAAGGTTTCTCCGTAGTAAAAATTTCGACGTAACCGATGAGCGCCAAGCGACGTACCTTTTGCAGTTAACGATCCTTTTCATGGGTCAAACAAGGGCGCAGGATATTTCGCCCATCATCACCAAGCAGATACACCGCGACGCCGCCTAAGCGTCGTGAGTTTTAAAAGGAGTTTGAATCGATGCATCGCGTGTATGGAGATGGCCCATTAAAGCTGGAAGGTTTTAACAACCTCACCAAAGCTTTGAGCTTCAACTTGTATGACTTCTGCGTGGCGCGCAACGACAGCGAACGTGAAGCTTATGTGAAGTACATTCATGAGCGCTTCAACGCGAAAGCCATCACGGAAGTATTGCGCGGCATCGTCGACATCATCGAAGCGCAGGTCCTTGCGGTTTCCGATCAAGACTACGATCCGTGGGGCGCGAGTTCCATGGTGCTGATGAGCGACATCAAAGGCGAAGAAGCGACCAAGAGCTCCATGAGCTTCCATTTGGATAAGAGCCATATCTGCGCGCACACATACCCAGACTTCAGAGCCAATGGTCAGGTGTGTTCTTTCCGCATTGATATCGACATCGCGACCTGTGGCGATATCTCTCCACTCCGCGCGTTAAACTTCATGTTTGAGAAGTTTGAATCCGACGTTGTGGTGATGGACTACGTCGTGCGCGGTTACACCCGTGATTCCGAAGGACGCCGTGTGTTCATGGATCATGAACTCACCAGCATTCAAAACTACATCGATCCGAAATTTCTCAAGGGCTACCACTGCGTGGATCTCGCGCTGCAGTCCGAGAATATTTGGCAGACGAAAATGCTGCGCACGGAACTCAACGAGCAGACCTACTTCCGTGACCCTGTGGATTTGAAAGATCCAGAGACACGACGCTACCTCGATCTCGTGAAGAAAGAGATGCGGGGCCTTGTCTACATGTGGCCTGAATAAGTTCGTCATCCCGAGCGTAGCGAGGGGTCTTTGTTAAACTAATACTTAAAGGTTGCCCTTGGGACAGACAATTCATCTCGGTCACGTGCTTCACGTGACCCAAAACCCGATGACGATCAAAGATCCCACGGCGGCATTGGAACACTGGCCCGAAGGCGCGTTGGTTGTTGAGGGCGGCAAAGTAAAAGCCGCCGGACCAGCCGCTGATCTCCGCAAGAAATATGCGGATGCGAAAATCGTCAATCACGGTGACGCCTACATTGTCCCTGGCTTTATTGATCTCCATATCCACTTCCCACAAATCGACATCGTTGGCCGCTACAGTGGCGAGCTGTTGTCATGGCTTGAACATCACGCTTTCCCCGCGGAAATGCGTTATGCCGAGCGTGGTTATGCGGAATTGGCGGCGGAAGCGTTTTGCCGCGAGCTGTTGCATCACGGCACAACCACCAGCATGGTGTTCAGCACCCGTCACATGGTGGCAACGGATGTGTTGTTTCAAACCATGGAACGCCATGGCTGCCGCTCATTTATTGGAAAAGTCAGCATGGACCGCAACGCT
Source organism: uncultured Oligoflexales bacterium (assembly GCA_964404325.1). Classification (GTDB taxonomy): domain Bacteria; phylum Bdellovibrionota_B; class Oligoflexia; order Oligoflexales; family Oligoflexaceae; genus CAYOJQ01. Next base: position 1,411 of record CAYOJQ010000055.1, on the reverse strand, counting down.
CCCGATGGGCTGTTGGAAAATGCTCATGACGACCAAAAGCACACTCAGGCGTTGATTGAAAAATGGCACGGTCGCGATGATCGTCTGTTTTACGTGCTCACGCCGCGCTTCGCGCCTTCGTGCACGGATCGCATGATGGAGCAGCACGCGGAATTTAAACGCGCGTTCCCGAGTCTTTATATTCAATCGCATCTCGGTGAAAATATGGACGAGGTCGCTTGGGTGAAAGAATTATACCCCAACGACCCCAACTACCTCAGCGTTTATCAGCGTTTTGGCTTGCTCAGCGATCGTACCATTTTGGCTCATTGCATTTACATGGAGCCGGAAGAAGTCGCTTTGATGCAACAAACGAAGACCGTTGCCGCTCATTGTCCCACGTCAAATCTCTTTCTCGGCAGCGGTCTGTTTCCGCTCCGTGAACGCCTTGGCGACGGCATGCGTGTGGCTTGCGGCACCGATGTGGGAGGTGGCTCCAGCTTTTCCATGTGGCAAACGCTGAACGAAGCCAATAAGATTGCTAAACTTCGTCGCCAACCCGTATCGCCCATCGTGCATTTTTATCTGGCGACTTTGGCGGGTGCGGAAGCCTTGAGTATGGGTGATCGTCTTGGAAGTTTTGCTCCGGGTAAGGAAGCGGACTTCCAAGTGCTTGATTGGCACAAGAGCCGTTTGTGTGAACGATTGTTGAAAGATCCGCTCTCGATTGAGCAGCAGCTCTCTTCCTTGTTCCACACCGCAGACGATCGTATGTTGAAGAATGTTTATGTGCGTGGTCGTGAAAAGTTGGCTGATGGCCGGATTGTTGATTAGGAGAGGCTAATGACTGCATTTAGACGCTTATTTTTGTTGATCGCACTTCTCATGCCTTCTGTTGGTTTTGCGCAGCATGCTGGGAAAAACGCCGGAATTGGTATCGGTATTGGTTCTCAAGACGGTATCTCCGGTTATTACCGCCTTAGCCGTGAAAATTTCGTGCAAGGCTTGTTCTCATTCCATCACGATAACTTCCTCTTTCTCTCCGGTGATTACGGTTTTGCGTATCCCAATATTGTGGAAGATGCGCCGTGGCTAGTGCCTTACCTCGGTGTGGGTGCTTTCTTCGCGGATGTGAAGAGTGGCAAGGATAAGTATTTTGAGCGTGACGACGACAAGAAGAAGGATAAGCATTTCACCGTGCTTGGAGCGCGTTTTCCTATTGGTCTGCAACTCTTTATTCCTAAGATGCCTCTTCAGATCGGCCTGGAGATAGTGCCATTGATGACACTGACACCAGGAACCGATTTCGAACTAGATCATCTCATCACGTTTCGATTTGTATTCTAGCTCCATCATACGGAACGATCTCGTCATCCTGAACGATCTCGTCATCCTGAACGATCTCGTCATCCTGAACGATCTCGTCATCCTG
>CAYOJQ010000054.1:0-22631 GCA_964404325.1 uncultured Oligoflexales bacterium | reverse complement strand
TTGCTGGTCCTATCCTTTGGGGATCAATTTACAGAAGAACTGCTACACCACTGAAAAATCTCCTTTCATCGCTGCCGCAAAATCGACTGGTGGGGCGTCAACGAAGTGCGTGGACCGCCCTGAATCACGATTATCGAAGCGGATAATCCGTAATCTTCTTGTTACGAGTGAATCTAGGAACCCTAACGGCCAGTGTACCATCTGCGCCGCCACTCCCATGATCAAAACCACGGGAGGATCCTGTTCACGACCCCGGCTTTCAAACGCAATATCAATCTTATCCGGCCCCACTTCTTTTACTATTTCTTCGTTAATCATCGGAGACTTCCTTTCTCGCCAACGCTTGTAGAGCCAAATCTAGGAATTCAAATAACGACGAGTCCCAGCCGGCGAGATCCTGCGGCGGAGCATGCGCGCGAAGATAGGCCAGGGCGGCTAAGACACTCTCATCACCTGTGAAAAGTCCTCTCGATCGCACCATTTAAAAACAACATAAACGAAAACGGGCCAGCGCATAGCACTGGCCTGTTTCTTTTAAATCCGGCCTTCTGATACACAACATTTAGCCAAATCATAGGATAGAGAAACTGTCATGGCCTCTCCCTCACCGACAACATTTGGGGGATTTGCCTTCTAATATCGCCGACGCGATTTAAACGACTTCAAATAGATTTGAAAAACCTTGTCCGCGATTTGACCCGGCTCAGTCACATAAGAGAAGTTACCGTTTCCCAACATTTTCTCGTGCAAACTCAAGCGACTCGCAGCAAAGGTCAAAGCATGAAAATGAATGTCCAGTCCTCGTGCTTCTACGAGTGCCTTACGCACATCATGCAAGCCATGTTGGCCCTCGTAAAAATCATAGTCAGTCGGCTTCATATCACTCAATACAAGCAGCTGCTTCTTCTGCGCCTTAACGGCCGCAAGCTTATGAAGCGCGTGACGAATAGCGGGACCAATACGTGAATAGCCTTGTGGTTCTATGGCATTCAACGTTGTCACGGCTTGTGCCCAAGGATCTGTGAAATCTTTCAAAACGAGGAACCGGCATTGATTTCTTGTATAACTACTAAAGCCACAGAGTGCCGTTTGCTCTCCTAATCCGGTAAAAGCTCCAGCAAGAATGCGCACAGAGGACTTAAGGACATCAAAAACTCTGTGCCCCCCAATCCATCCATCCGTCGATTGGCTTATATCCAAAAGAATAAGAGTGGCGACATCCCACTTTAATGGGTGCTTGGCCAAATGCACTCGATCGGACGCAGCTGCTCCCGCTAATAAATCGCTATGGCGCTCCACCACCGCATTTAAATCCAAATCGTCTCCATCCAACTGCCGCCGCACCCAATCATTCCTGTTCACCAACCTTTCCAAACGTTGCCGCAATTGCCGCTTAGCGATACGTTCGGCATCTTCTTCGACATAGTTGATTGGAGATGCCAAGACAAAAGGCTCTTCGACAATTCTGCACCAGTTGCGCTTGTATTGCCGACTCTTGTGATGCCATTCAGGATAGAGAAAAAAATTCTTTATGGTGGCTTCACCATCTTTAGCTTCAAGCTCCATTCCAACACCATCCAGTGCCGGATCTACCTTCGCAAAAGTATCCGCAGTCTGATTCGTACGAATGACATGAGTGAGAAGCAAATCCTGCGTCGCATTACCCAGCTCGTTGCCACGGTCGCCATCTTGCGGTTTGTTTCCACCTTGATAGTCTTCCGCCGTCAGCACCTTCTCAAAAACATGGGAGACAGGGTTTTCCTGTTCAGGACGTAATATAGCTTTCTTGGGATTGACGGAGGTGCGAATGGACGATGGAGTGCTTTGTGATTTCTTACTCTCCAGAGCTTCGGGTTCGAGCTTTTGCGGTTTGTCACTCCGCGCAGCTTCAACCGGCAAGAGTCCCCATAGGTCCATGAGAAAAGCTTGAGGCCCTTTTACAGGCTGCGTTAGAGACAACTCCCAAATTTCCCCAAAAGACGCCAAGGAGCGAAAGTTCTCAACTCCCCCTGGATCTTCCATCCCTAAAGCATCATGCAGCTTCCTCCACAACGCTGTCGTCGCGGAAAACTGAGAGAACATGTCCTGCAATAGATAGGGAATCGCGATGATGCTCGCGTTACGGTGTCTATTTTTATCCCGGCTTTGATCTATGGTAAGAACAAACCCACAGCGACGCGCAGTCGCTGCGGCAAGGATGCGCCAAAGATAAAGTTGATAATTTTCGTCAGGCGTCTTGAACCATGAAAACGCTTTAGGAAGATAGAGTCGTGCGCCGTATAAACCCTCTTCCGTCTCCGCTGGCAACACAACGATAGGCTCTTCAAAAATCGCCCAAGTAAAGATTTGCAGGCGCTTTTCACAGGCGGCAAAGAAGCAGGCCGTGTCCAATTCCTGCTGAGGAGCCTTTCTCCAAGTCTTTTTAAAGGCCTGAAAAATGGCACCAAAAATTTTCTCGTCTAGGCTCAAGTTTCGCCTCTTCTAGAAACGCAGATTGATTACATCCGCGAGGGAGGCGATTACCTCATCGTCATCCGAAAGACTTTGAGCTATCGCATAGAAACAAGCCTGACGCGGGGGCATGCCCACCGTCATAAGCTTAGCCGCATAGATCAGGAGTCGCGTTGAAACGGTCTCTTTTAGTCCCAATTGTCCTAAACTACGAATTTGTCTCCCCAGTTCAACTAACTGCTCCGCCTGCTTTACCTCACAGCCAGACTCTCGCATAAGGATGGATCTCTCCAGGTCTCCTGGAGGATAAGTGAAGGGAATCGTGAGAAAGCGCTGACGCGTCGAGGGCTTCATCTCGCGCAATCCCGACTGGTAACCAGGATTAAAGCTGGCGATGAGTTGGAAGGAAGGAGGTGCGCGCAGCACCTCCCCCGAACGATCCAAATAAATCTCACGTCGATGATCGGTGAGCGAGTGCAAGACAACCACCACATCCTCACGCGCTTCCGCCACCTCATCCAAATAAAGAAGGGCACCTTGCCGCAGAGCCCTCGTCACGGGCCCATCTTGCCAAACCGTATCGCTACCTTTGATAAGGAAACGCCCAAGTAAGTCGCTGGCGGTAGTATCTTCATTGCAAGAAACTTGGATGAGTGGAAGCCCCATCTGATGGGCCATAGCCTCCACAAAACGCGACTTACCACAACCCGTGGGCCCCTTGAGCAAAACCGGTAATTTTAGCTCATAAGCCCGCTGAAACACGTCCACTTCGTCTTTCACAGGCTGGTAGTAAGGCGGCTTCTGTGTACTCATACTTATTGTGCCTTATGATTCACTGTCACATGAACTTCACTGCCGGCTGTCACTCTTGAACCCACTGGTCCTCCGTGATCCTTTGGCGGCAAACCAAAACGAATGAAATTATAAACGAAGGCGATGATGCCAACCGTGAATAAAGTTGCCGCCAAGGCGAGTCCAACAAAGTGCACCTCCACCTCTTTTTGAACAGCAAGAAATTCCATTCCCAACTTACGCTCCAAGTAGACTTGGGCAATACCCGCAACAGCGAATGCCAAAGTCATTGCAACCATGCCGATATTGGAGGTCCAGAACGCAAAGATGTTCGCATTGGTATCGTGGAGAGCACGGCCCGTCATAATGGGCATTGTGTAGGTGATAAGGGCGAGAATCAGCATCGCATAGGCACCCCAAAAGGCCATATGACCATGCATCGCCGTCACGAGTGTACCGTGGGTATAAATGTTCACTTGCGGCAAAGTATGGGCAAAGCCTAAAAATCCCGCTCCCACAAAAGACATGACTGAACAGCCAATTGTCCAAGATAAAGCCGTCTTGTTCGCATGCGGTTTACCACCTTTTTTCATCATGGCTATCGCATAAATTGCCATGCCTAAAAAGGCAATGGGCTCCAATGCGCCAAAGATGCCACCAACCAAAAGCCAATATTTAGGTGTTCCAATATAGTAATAGTGGTGACCGGTGCCGAGAATCCCTGAAAGGAAGGTAAAACCAACAATGATGTAAAGCCACTTTTCAATCACCTCGCGATCAACACCAGTCAGTTTGATCAAAAGGAAGGACAAGATTGCTCCCATGATAAGTTCCCAAACACCTTCAACCCAAAGATGCACGACCCACCAACGCCAGTAGGAATCCATCGTTTGGTTTGTCGTTGGAATCATACCCGGCAAATAAAGAAGTGCTGCAGACAAAAGCCCTAAATATAAAACGATGGCGGTGGTAGTTTTACGTTCTGCTTTCCAGATGCTGGCACCAATCAGGAAAATGAACAAAAGCACGTCAACCACAACGAGATAGTCAAGAGGACGAGGAATCTCGAGAAATTTTCGGCCCTCCCACCAATTGAAGTGAAAACCGATAACAGAAGTCACTCCAACAGCAACAAAGGCGCCCAGTTGCACCAATGCCAGCTTTGTCGAAATGATCTCCCTCCCGGTCTCTTCCGGAATGATGTAATAGGCAGCACCCATAAATCCCGCCAATAACCACATCACCAATAAATTGGTGTGCGTGGCTCGCGCGGTGTGAAATGGGATCCAGTCATGGAGACCGTCGTATCCCATATGAGCGAAAGCCATGATAAACCCGTAAACAAGCTGCAGTGAGAACAACAGCATGCAGACGGCAAAAAAGTAGTAAGCAATTTTTTGAGATTGAAACCGCATAACTATGTTCCCTTCGTTATTTCAATTGCGACAAATAGGTGACAAGAGCCTCAATGTCAGAGTCGGACAATGGCAGCTTGGGCATTTTGGAATCCGGCTTCACACTGTAAGGATCCATCAACCAATTTTTTAGGTAATCATTCGCAAACCGCGTTGCGACCCCATCAAGCGCGGGGCCAACATTACCGCCGGCACCGGCAACAGAATGGCAGGCAACGCACATTTGCTGAAAGATCTGCGGAGGGGTTATATGAGTGGTCAAGGATTTTTGTTTTTCCGCCAACTCCTCAGCAACTGTTTTCACAGGAAAACCGTTGAGATCCACCTCTCCAGCCCATTTAAAGAAAGCGACCAGCGCCTCTATTTCCTTTTCATTGAAATCATATTTCTGCATGCGACGTTCGCCGGGATACATCTTTGCAGGATCGCGCAGCATGCCGCGAATGAACTCAGGACCCCTTCTTGTATACACCTTCGTCAACTCAGGGGCGTAGTAAGCTCCCTCACCGAAGAGTGTGTGACACCCCATACAATTGTTAGCATCCCAAAGATCCTTACCATGCACGACCTCGGGTGTGATGTTCTGTTCGTTGGTTTGTTGAGGAACGCGTTTAATGGTGTCGATGGTCAACAGCCCAAAGGCGCCGGCCGTTACGCCCGTCCCTATTATGAAAAACCACTTCGCTGCGGATTTCGATAGCATGCCCTACTCCTGACAGTCCTTGTTATGAAAAAAGATCCTTGATCGTTTCATTAAAAACCACTGACGCGCTCGATACGATGATCAGATTTTCACATGATGACTGCAAACTCTGATACAAGCAATTTGTTTGATCTTTCAGACCCTTAGCACCTATCTAAAAAATGCTGTCTTCATCAATTTGTTGAAAAGACGCAGAAAGTAACAATTGCCTCAGACGCCGTAGAGAGCGCGCTCCTCCTATCATCACCGGCGAGAGCCATGCGCCCGATCTGCAAAAGAGCGGGATCTCGCTCACTGCGAAAGGCAAAAATTCTCGACCAGTCATGCTACGCAAAGTTTGTGCCATACAAAGCGTAGTTAACAGACAAGCATCGTTCTGCGAATGATTTGTTTTAGAAAGCGTAACCGAAGGAGAAGGTCATTTAAAATAAAAAAAAGTGAGTTCAAGACTCACCTTTTTTAGTTGGATCAATCGGCCCGATTGTTTGGGCACGCAGCTTCGCTCGTTCTTCAGGAGACAGGATTCGCGGCGTGGAAATGGGCTTACCCGTGCTGAGATCAAAGAGAGGCGACGGAGCATGTTTAGCCCTCACCCACCCCATGAGCATCATACCCAAGGTTCCCAAGAAGGGCAGATATCGATTCGCCACTTCTGCTTCCTTGGCGGATAAATTCTGCAAATTTTGAATGTTCCCACGCGTGCGAACAGGACCAATATCCAGATCTCTGTCACGGCTTCCGTGGTTCGTGAAGGAATGAATCAGTCCCATGAAGGCAATCTTTGCGGATCCCAAGGTATTGGCAATAGGGGTCTTGCAACAATCGGCGTAGAAGCGAATCATCCCCCTTTCTGAAAGACGAATGCACTTAATACGTTCGCGCCCTTGAGCGATTGTCACCTGCGATGGTGTCAGCTGAAAGATATCAGTCCCACCATGTCGATCGAGAATCCTCTCAGTGCGCCCGAGAAACTGTGCAAACGTTTGGCAATCGCGGCATTCACACACGATACGAGTTCCGCTCTTTGGTGAAACCGTTGCCTGCCCCTTCACGGAGCCACATTCGCATGACAATTCTACGGTTACAGACATACCACTCCCTTCATTCACGGCTCCTCATTCTACCCGTAACCTGCTGTTAATAGATAGGTAAATCTCATTCCTCACCCTGCGACGCAAGTCTCTCGCCTGGGGCGTCAGAGATCGCTTCTCTTCTTTCTTCCATTTTCCTCCCAAAAAAACGAAGCCAGCGGCAGCGAAATCATGCATTCTCGCTTCCTAATTCCCGCTTTTGAAACTTCGCGGGCCAACAAAACTACAAAGATGGTTTTTGAACGCATGAAATTAAAAGAACGCCTGAAAATGATTGCGGCCAGGATCGTTCGCGAAATTACTGTGAGCTACGGACCACTCAGACTACGCGGTCCTTTTGAGGATCGCGGTTTTCTTCGCGCCCTCAGCAAGGGAGAGCGTGAACCCTTTATGGCGCGAACTCTACTTGCGCAAGTAGGTCCTAAAACTATCTTTTTAGATGTGGGCGGCCATCTTGGGCAATACTCTCTGCTGGTCGCCAACAAACTGGGCCAACTTCGCTCAGGCCACGTTTTTGTTTTTGAACCCCACCCCAGATCTCAGCAGTACCTCCGCAAGAACATCTCTTTAAACAACCTCGACCACTTAGTGACTCTCGAGAATTGTTGCGTCTCTGATCGCGATGGCCCGCTCACATTGTACTCCGATTCATTGCAATCTGATTTCACGAGCACCATTCCGGATGCTGATGGCAGTTCTCAGCGGGCAGCGGTCACTGTTCCAGCGGTATCCATCGACGGCTATTTTTCTCAACGCCAAGCGCCATCCCTCATAAAAATTGATGTTGAAGGAGCGGAGTTATCAGTGCTTCAAGGCATGGAACAAATGCTAAAACAGCACCGGCCCACACTCTTTATTGAGAGCAATGGCCCCGCACTTCGCAAAGCCGGGCAATCCGCCGATGCTCTTATTTCCGCGCTTAAAAAGCACTACACCAAAATTTGTATTGTTGATGAGGAAAGTCAGGCATTGCATCCTGTGGGGGTGAACGCCAATTTGGAAGATCAATGCATAAATCTTTACTGTGCCCCTTGATAAAAAAAAGACCGGCTCAAGCCGGTCTTTTTCGTTTTAGAAAGCATATCCGAAGGAAAAGTTGAGCTCCGGTGTTGGGCGATTCGACATCCGCGTGTCTGGCAAGTCAGCAATCATTTGTTCATAGTCGTCTCTTGCATGAATGTCCTTGCTATCAACACTCACCTTGCGTTTGAAGTTGGATGTGAAGCTTAAGCCAATCGTGGCCGTAAGAGATTCCTTGAAGAACAACCAACGGTTGCCAAGACCAAGCATCACGCCATGACGCTCATCAGTAATGAGATCTGTCTGGTCATTTGGATCCTGGGACAAGATTACACCTGAAGGAATCGCATCACCGCTATTGTGCTCCTCATCGTAACGGTTCGCGCGGCTGTCGATTTTTGCGAAGCTGTACCCCGTCTTCACGTACCAACCTCTCATGCTTGCTGGCACCTCCCACATCGAAAAGGTCCAGCGAAGGCGCATTGCGTTCACCTTGTGACGCTCGCCCGGGTAAAGATCTTCGCGACGAATCGGATCGCCGCTTTCTTGTCCTTTCGCAACAAAAGAGCCGCTCCACAGTTCTGGTCCCGTGGAAATAACGCCACCAATATTGAAGTCAACGTTTCCACCGAATTTGCTTGTTGTAATCTTGTGCATTTTTTCTTCGTAACCAGCCGAGGCGGGAGCAACAGGATCTATTTCAGCAATAATGCGACGGTTCACGCTTGCGGCGTAAACTTCGCTCGCAATGATCATGCTCAAAATTGTTAGCACCACACGCTTCATACGTGGACTCCTCATGGCGATGCATGTTTTCAACGAAAACTTGATCGGCGGTAACGAAGTAACTCTTGAACGAAAGGCGAGAAGTACATTTGGCGTTTTTCGAAAAAGAGCCGTTTTTCAACACACGGTTCAGACAATTGAAGAAGAGCCAAAAGTCCTTTTTTCTTGACGAATCAAAATACGAAAAAAATCTTTTTCTTAATAATATCTTTAAGACCAACCCCAGTCTCCTTTTCTATAATAGCGTGCAAAGAACACAATGAGAGGAACTCGTATGCGCCTGGGACTCAGGATGAAAACCACGGCATGGTTCATGTTCTTCTTCTGCTCATCCCTCGCAGAAGCTCGCACACTCGCATATCCATTCAACTTCAAATTATTTACATCGGACGTTCTCGGCGATGAGCAGACCGAAAGCGCCGGCCCGCGAAGGATGCAGGGCGGTCTGCAGGAAATTTTGCAGCAAGCGCAGCAACATGTTCTTTTTTCGATTTATGGTGTCGATAAGCAGACCTGGCTTGAGGATGACCTAACAGCCCTTCGTAATCGCCAAATCACCCTTCAAGCTGTGGTAGACCAGGAGCAGGGAAACTTCGGTGAGTGGATTGCCACTAACTTCATGTACCACGACACAGCAAAACTTCCCGCTATCTTAGGTGACGGTAACGTTCGCCCCGATCAGACAGATAAGGGAACCATTCGCAAAAACTCCATCATGCACAACAAATTCATTGTCGTGGATGATCGCTTTACCTGGACAGGCAGCACAAATCTAAGCCCCTCAGGGATAGGAGGAGAAACACACGCAAACATTTCCGTGCTGATTGATTCCCCCGAGTTGGCACAAATGTTTGCCGCGGAATTCCTGCAGATGTTTGGTCACCATCGCTTTAGCCTTGGAAAAAAGAAGCTCCCAAAAGAGAACCTCGTTTATAGTGATGGAACCATTCTCAGCGCATATTTTTCACCACAGGATGACGCGATCGCACAGGCAGTGCTCCCCTTTATCGAGAGATCACAGCAGACGTTGGATATTGGGATGTTCTTTCTAACGGAGAGGCGCGTTCTCAATGCACTGGCAAACGCGGTGCAACGCGGCGTGCGCGTGCGCCTTCTATACGATGGAATGGCGGCTCGGCATCCGTACAATTACCTCACTTATCTGAAGAACGCCGGCGTCGAGCTCAAAGTCGAAAACTGGGCGGGGAAAATGCACTTAAAAACCGCGATATCGGATAGACGCCATATGATTGTGGGGTCTATGAATTGGTCCAAGAGTGGCGACCATAAGAATGATGAGAACACTCTTGTTATCGAAAACAATGAAACCATCGCAGGGGAGTTTCACTCCTACTTTGAAACCCTCTGGAATGCTCTTCCAAACAATGCATCGAATTTTAATGCGTCATCGTTGTTTATGGAGTCGGAGGCGAGCGAAAGAGAGCTGGAGATGCTGGAAGTAGACTAACCCAAGGGAATATAGGCTCGCATTCCTTGCGCCTTAATATGGGCCTCAAAAAGTAAAATCGATTCTTCGCTCATTGAGGCAATCTCGATTCCCAAGCCTGAAATTTTAGCTTCCGCGCGCCGCAGCCAGCGGATTGTTCCCTCACCAGAAATTTGTTCCGACGGACCGACCTCGATATTAAACGAGACTGGCTGCGCGATCCGATATCCAATCCCGCCTTCCACCTGGGCATAAAATCCACCACGCCCTAGATCAACTCGAGGCAGGCTCTTCTGGCCTACAATCGCGCTGCCGATAACGTGAAACATCGGCTCTCGTTCTGAAACCTTTTTCCATCGTTTTGCTGGTGGCTCAGCATACTCCAGCAGCGTGCTCATGAGCTTGCCCATCACGAGAGGCTTATGAAAATAGCCGACCGCGCCGCGATGGAAAGCCTGCTCTTCATCACAGTCGGAGTAGCCGCTCATAAAGACAAGGGAAGGGGTAAAGCGACGCTCTTGCATCATGGCATCCAAAAGGTCCAGGCCATCACCGTTGGGCATGCGAATATCAGATAAAACAATATCAATCGAACTGCTGCGGATTATCTCAAGCGCCTTTGTCCCATTGATGGCTTTGTGCACTGTGAAACCGGCAAGCTCGAGCTCCAGACCAATCACCTCAAGCAAATCGGGCTCATCATCCACAACCAGTATCGAGTGCGGCATTTACTATTCCTGATATTGAGTTTGACTCAGGTTAGGGTTTCCCGATGGCAAGGCGCAAGAAGAATTTATGAGCGTGAGTTTTTTATGAAATGCAAAATCTGATCTCTTGTTTCGCAAAGCATGCTGGGATCATCCGCTGTGACATGCTCCAAAGCCTCTGGGAGTCGTGGATCAGATGTGACTGTCATGGCAATCAATGCATTGCGACGTAAGCCGTGGCGCTTCGCTCTTGTTAGTGGAGTGCCACCAAAAGTATCGACGTAAAATTTTTCGTCCATGGTCGCTACATCGAATAAGCAAAGATCTCTCACAAGCGATGCGACCTCGACATGTGCATTTCTGTTGTAAGGGCAGGCGAGCTGACAAAGGTCACACCCGAACCAGTACTTTGCGAAATGCGGCCAAAATTGTTCGGGGATCGTCCCGCGATGCTCGATGCTCCAATAGGACAGACACAAATTGGCGTCGAGTCGATAATCTTGGTTGAGCGCACCCGTGGGACAATGGACCTGACAGCGCTTACACGTGCCGCACCCTCCGGCACTTGCCCTTTGTGTTGGATCAACGGGGGTGGGCACATCCATCGGGAGCGAAAGACTCGTTAGCACTTCTCCCAACAGCAGGAAAGAGCCCTTCCGAGGATGGATATAAAGGGTGTTCTTGCCAATAAAGCCAGCCTCCGTGCGCGCCGCAAGGGCTCGCTCGAGGACCGGTGCCGAGTCCACGCAGATTCTCGATTCCGGTTTTGACTCAACCGCGGCTTCCTGCAGAAAAGACTCCCAGGCCTTTCCCGCCCGCTGCCGCATCGACTTATGGTAGTCGCGCCATCGCGCATATTGCGCGATGCGAGGACCGGTGGGGGTGCGCAGAGTATCCCCCAAGAAATAGCTCATTCCAAAAATAACCGCGAAACCCGCGCTGGGTAACAATTCGCGCGGATCCATTCTAAGTGATTGATTTTGCTCTAAAAAACCCATGCCGGCATGCAGCTTATCGCCCAGCCAGCGCTCAAAACGCCCAAAGTCCGGCTCCGGCCCTAATTTAACTGTTCCCAGATAAATAAGGCCTTCGTTTTGAAAGCTTTTCTCGAGTAAATCCTTCATGGTTCCCGCAAAAAGTTGTCAGTCACTCCCCCCGTAATATAGATTCGCCGGCGATGGCAACAGCTAAGGAAACAATTATGAGTTTTTCGATTAAGGGCCTGAATCACCTAGGATTAGTCGTAGAGGACATTGGAGTCGCTCGGAAGTTCTTCACCGAAGTCCTTGGTCTTAAGCTTGTTTTGGATAGAGGCGAGCTGATGTTTCTCTTAGCGGGTGAAGATGTGATCGCCATCAAGACACCGAAAATGGCCGTGGCTAAACCCGAACACGGCGGTGAATCACTCGATGCGGAAGATAAATCCGGCTGGCAATCCCTCGATCACTACGGCTTTTACGCGGCAACGCCAGAGGAAGTGGACGCTTTTGCGGAGAACCTCCGCCGTCATAACATCACAATTCTCAAGGGCCCCTATGATCGAAGCGATGGTCGAAGTGTTTACTTCCGCGATCCTTGTGGCAACGTGGGCGAATATCTCTACTACGCACCTTGAGACGCTTGTTTGAGGTAATTCTGCAAAACTTGCGCGAGGACGTCATAGGGAGCTGATTCCTGCCACCAAAACTGCTGTGAAAGCCGCGCTTGCTCAATCAACATGGGCAAACCGTCTTGGCACAGAAGCCCTTGCTCACGCGCCTTTTGAAGAAGATACGACGTTTTTCCGTAAACAAGATCCACCACCATCCCGTGAAACCCGTCAAGCGCGGGACCGTAGATGCGCAAATCGTCTCCGCGCAAGGGCGCGTCGGTCGCTTGCACGAGCAGCGTGTCACCCGATCTTCCCGAGAGCTCTTTCTTAAGTTCCATCGGCGTGAAATCGAGAAACTGCATGGAATAATGTTCTGGCATCATTTTTCGGAAGATGTGATCGCGCGTTGCATTTCTTCGAAGAATGACTGTTTCAAGGTGCCCCTCCAATTCATGGGCAATGTAGCTCATGATAGCCATGACGACGCCACCGTTTCCTAAAAACACGATCTTTGAATACCCGCCAAGGGGTGTTCCAAGACGATCCAGCGCTCGCGCAAAACCCTCTCCGTCGGTTGATGCCGCCTGCCAACCGTTTTTACCGCGATAAAGCGTATTGACGGATTCGAGGTGATGCCCTGGAACCAAACTCGCCACGAGATTTTTGTGGGGAGTCGTCACATTAAATCCCAAGCCTCCTAAATCCCAAAACGTGCTGAGCAAGCTTCGGACCGCGACACCGGGAACATCACATGGAACGTAGACGCAGTTTTTTTGTAGATAGTTCGCCGCTGTGTTGTGAATCAGTGGGGATAGGCTGTAGGGGATCTTTTGTCCAATAAGCCCAACCAGACGCGTGCTGCCGTTAACGATCATTCAATGGCCCTCGAACTATGGGATTTGGCGGTGAATGGCTTTTTGCAAATACTGCTTAATGGCGTGGCTCGCTGGGGCGCTTTTATCAGTAAAACGCACGTCGAATAACCAATTTTCGGGGGATCCACCGAGACTTTTTCGTTTAACAATTTTTCCCGGCAGAGAAGGCATTTCACATTCCGGATTGAGAACCAAGTTAATGACCGCTCCTCTTTCTAAATGACGATCAGGAGCAACCACGGACGCCCTCTCCAAAGTGAGGGAACGAAGATAACCACATCTCGATTCGTGCATGGCTCCTGGGATGTAATCAACTTTGAGAAAAAGATTGTTGCCCGGAGCGGAAGTCTTGCCTCGCGCTCGACGACTGAACCGAAACAAGATCGCCGCCAAGCAGAGGAGAAAAATAAATATAAACGCCCCCGCCGAAATTGCTGGTGGAAGCTCTGTGAAGCCCGAAGCACCCCAAATATCTAATCCGAGAGACTCCAAAATCTTCTCCTCCCCCATCGCCGAGGCCATAGGGCATCATGACCTCGAGGTCCGTTGCATTCGGCGCAACACCAGGGTAATTAAACTCATCGATTTGTGGGAGTGACACAACAAAAGTATAGCCGAGGGCTCTCCCCCCTACAAGCTAGCTGGCTATTATCATTGATCTTAAGTGGTTATTGTTGGTTAAACATAATGAGATCGTTGCCTTAGAGCCTCCTCTCGAATTGGAGAACGGGGTCGCTGTAACAATCGGCAACTTCGATGGCTGCCACCTCGGACACCGAAAATTGATTGAGACCACGATCTCGCGCGCAAAGGCTCTTGGAGTTCCAAGCCTAGCCATTAGCTTCAGTCCAAATCCGAAAGCCTTTTTTGGCAAGTACCAGGAACCACCCTTATTCAGTGACGAACAAAAAATCCGCTCTTTTTCCGAACTCGGGCTGAATGCGGCTTATATCCAGCATTTTGATCGGCAGTTTAGTGAATTGTCGGCGGAAGAGTTCGTCACATCTTTTCTGGTGGGCAAATTTAAAATTAAGACCGTTGTCGTTGGGTACGACTTTGCTTTCGGTCACAAACGAACAGGTAACGCCAAGCTTCTCGAGGAACTCGGCGCTCGTTTTGGTTTCAACGTCGAAGTTGTTCCAGCGCAAAAACTTGATGATATCGTGGTGAGCAGTGGCACCATTCGTCGCTATCTGCATGAAGGAAATGCAGTCGTAGCAACGAATTTACTTGGACGTCCGTTCGCGGCTGAAGGCATCATCAGGAAAGGTGCGCAGCTCGGGCGCACAATCGGCGTACCGACTGCTAATCTCACTGAGATTTCTCAGCTTCTACCGAAGCAGGGCGTTTATGTGGGACATGTCTATTTACGCGAAGCCAACGACGCCACGAGCTATCTGACCCAACGCCCCAAAACCGCACATAAAGCTGTCATCAATGTGGGCATCACTCCCACAGTAAATCGCGATGAAACCAGCATTAAAGTTGAAGCTCATCTGCTTGATTTTTCCACTAAACAAGAACTCTACGGGCAGGCGGCTGTTTTTTATTTTGAGAAGTATCTTCGCGGTGAGCAAAAGTTTTCTTCGCTCGATGCCCTTAAGCAACAAATCGCCCAGGACATCGAGGAAGCACGTCGTTATTTTTGAATTTCATTCTTTGAAACTTCGCTGACAACCGTGCTCAAAGAGCCCACGGCCCCACTCAAGTCGACAACCCGGATTTCAGGATCGCCGGAAAAAAATGTTTCAAGTGCGATGCGAAGATTTCCGTTCGTCGCGTTCGGCGCAAGGGAAAAACTCAGCGTGTAGAGATCAAGAATCTTGTTTTCTTTGGGAGTTGTCTCTGAAAACGATGCACAGGCATCCGTAACGAGACGCCAGTTTTTGGATTCGTCCTGAGCCAAGAAAAGGCGCTGCTGTGTTTTTGCCACAAGATCATGAACGACGAGAGTTGACCCATAAACCTGGCGAAATTTGCAGCCAATATATTCGTATCCAAGAGTCACTAGATACTTGCCGTCACTGGTTCCTTCCGCATCAAGAACCTCCGTCTGAGTCGTTTCGATATCAGAGATAGCTCCACTTGCCGTTAGTAAACGCAAACGATTTTGAACGGGAACTTTTCCTTTCTCCTCTGCGGTCTGATCACCATATGGCTCAATTTCTTTCTCTCGCGCCGAGAGTTTTTGCACGAAACCAAGATAGTCACCAAAAGGCGCGAATACGGAAGAGGACAGGCGTTCAAGTTTTCCATCTCCCCAGCTCACTAGTTGGGCATCACTTAAAGACTCTGATGAAAAATTAACTCGTTGAAACTTCACCGCACCATCCACTTGGGGAGCGACGACAGCAAAACCACTGCCAAGGCGCCACCATCGCGCCCAACCCATTTCTCCGTCACCAAAGGAAAAAGTCGCTGGCGCGGACAACGTCAATTCGGTGCCGGAATCGGTGATTTTTGTGATTTTCTGTTTAATAACACCTGAGCCATCTCGCTCAAAAAATAAGAGAAGTGAACCTGAAGGAGAAAAAGAAGACGCTCTTCCTAAAAGGGTGGATCCTTCTGTTGCTGGAATCTCGATTTTTTTATTTGCATCTGCCGTTGACTGTGCCCAAAGCTTCAAAGAACCTGCTTCGGAGCGAAAGAAAGCAGCCATTGACCCATCGGCGCTCATGCTAGGATGACTCTCCGCGCCATCGCCCTGACTCAACCGCTTCAATTCTCCACCTTGGGAGAGATCCCGGAAGAAAATTCTCGCCACTCCTTCGCGTCCAGAAACAAAAACGATTTTTTGGCCATCCGCACTTAGACTTGGCTCAACGTCCACAAATTTGATGTCCACAGGGCCCAGCTTCTGCCCTTGACGCACAGGCGGAATCGTCTCGACAGTTTTCTCTTTTTTCCCACCACAGGCGGCAAGAACCATTCCCAAAATAAGAAGACGAGACAGCAGCTTCATGAAAAATCCTAATATTTTCAGCCCAAACCATAAAAAGGACCAGATACACGATAGAACATAAGGACCGCTATTTCGATAAAATAGTGCACAGCGAGAAGGAGTCAGCCAAATGGTCTTGAGACTCGGGATTTGATCGCTTATCAATATATAAATCGAGTCTAGAGGAAGGTACGGATGAGCGTGCGCGACGGACAAAAATTCGATGACCATCTCGCGGCGCTAGCGACATTGACAAAGGTGTCCAGCATTCGGGATTTGCCACCTCTTGTGTATATCGTTGGTGATTCTGTTCACTTGCAAACGAAAGCAGCACAGAGACTCCGTGCATTGTCATCCACATGGGGTGAGAATACCTTTTATCGCCTTGAGGGTAAGCAGGTAGACCCGGAGTTCTGGGAACAGACTTTTCTTTCCGCGAGCATGTTCGAGGAAGCGAGCCTCTACTTTGTTTGGCTCAACGACAAATCGAGTTATCTCGGCAAGGCGTTGGCGGCCACAAAAAGCACGGCTTCATGGCGACACCGTTTGGTTGTTTGCTTTACTCAAACTCCAGCCGCTGGCCTGCAAAAAGATCTTTCACGGCTGCAAGCAAAAATGCTCCCGTGCTTTACTCCTCAACACCAAGAATTAAACCGCTACATTCATGTGGTGGCTCAAGAAGCGGGTTTACAACTTGAAGCAAGCGCCGTTGAGCTTCTCAAGGAAACACAAGGAAACGACCTAGCTAAGTTAGACAACGAGGTCAGTAAACTTTCCCTGATTTTCGCAGGCTCAGCCAAGAAACACACAGCTGCAGATCTCGCCCCTCACTTAGGTGTCATGCGGGAAGATCATGCGTTCGCGCTTGATGATTTTTTAACTCGTGGCGAAAAGGCGAAAGCCCAAGCACTTTTGACCGAGCTGTTAAACCGCGGAGAAAAGCCTCACGCCTTGTTGGGGATCCTTGCGCTCCATTGTCGAAAAGCACTTAAAATCAGACAAATGCTTATTCAGGGACATAATGAGAAAATTATCGCCCAAGAGCTGCGACTACCGATTCCCATCGTAAAAAGCTATAATCGATACGTTCAGCAGCATAGCCCAAAGGTTTTTTTGCACGCTTTAAACCGATGCCAACAAGCGGACGTGCAAATTAAATCGACTCCTGTCGGAGATGAAGTCATCTTATTCGACGTGCTGCAGGAACTGACTGGGTTACGCTCGTGAGGGACTGTAATGGCGAAATCACATCGGCTTATTCTTGGGTTAGCGTTTGCACTTTTTCTTTGCGAATCTCTCGTCGCTAAAACGCGTGAAGTGCGCGAGCTTAAACTAGGAACAAAACAAGCCAGTGCCCTCGCCAAGGATGGTCCTGCCCTCGCCTTCAGTCTTTCCAGCGACGGCAAAAAGGGAGCGATCCTTGGGCAAAAGTTCGTTTGGCTATGGGATTTCGAGCGGCAACTTCTCAGTAAATTGACAGGCCTATCCTCGACTGAGGGCATGACTCATATTCTACTTCTCGACAACCAAGCTGTTGCCGTGGCTGGCCCACGTCGCCTGCAAATCATTGATGCCGAAACCGAGACCGCCAATATTATTTGGGATACCGAAAAAACAGGCGGCACAACCATCAACCTGGAACGGAACGGAAACACATTAGTGTGGTTGCACACGGACGGCGTCTTTAAATTGGATTTGTCGACGGGGAAGGTTCAGCGCATTTTCGGTAGCGGCCTTTTTCAAAATGATGACATCGCGGTGCTAGGCGAGAGCGATGATGAGCTGTGGATCCTTCGTGATTTTCGTCTGCTGCGCAAAACAATTTCCGCGCAGAAAGTTCAATCGACATTGATCCACAAAGGCACACAACCGCTGCGTTCATTGGCCGTTGTGAATGGAGAGATTTGGGCTGCCAATCTCAATACGATCGTACGCTTTGGTTTAGACGGTAAATTTATCGCGGCGATTCCCGTGGAAGGCGCGCGGCAACTACTCAAGATGGATATCCACCCGCAGCGACATAGTTATCTCTTTACCGATGGCCTCTTCGAGGTTTTTAATTTGCCCACGAAAGAACATTCTCAATACCGGCTTCCCATTGAATTGCGTCAAAGAGTAACCGGCATGACATTATCGGGACCTGTATTGGGTGTGATGTCGAAAAATGAGGCGCGGTTCTTCCTGGCTCTTTAGTGTTCTTCCTGTTCGTCTTCTAAGGACTGTGTGAGCGGATCATCGTCTGTCGCTGGTCCGGCATCTAAACGATATTCTTCATTTGCCCAAGCCGCGATATCAATCAATTTGCAGCGCTCGCTACAAAAAGGACGCCAATTATTCTCCGGGCTGTAAACGGTTTCCTTTTTACAACGGGGGCAGGCGATCATTCTCTTTTTTGCAGAGCTCTCTGCTGTCATGACAGACTCCTTAAACGCTGCGGCCAAAGTCGATGCGGTAAAGAAGGCGAACGTCCACTCGTTAACAGCTCAGCCAAACACTTCCCCGCATAAAACCCGAGAGTTAATCCCGTTCCCGAATAGCCAGCAGCCATCAAAATTCTTTCATCCCCAAACATGGGCCCAATAATCGGCAATTCATCACAAGGGCGGCAATCCAATCCAGCAAACGCTGCCTCTATGCGTAAATCCTGGGATTTCACTCCCGCAAACGTCTTCTCAATGGCGTTTAAAAGGTATTTCGTCACCTTCTCGTCAACAACCGCTTTATCCGCACCGATCCCAGCGAGAGGGCGTAAAAAGCGCCCGCCTCCCCAAGCCAGCGCGTCAGAGCCGAGAGAAAGTCCCCACTCATAACCGTGAAAGCAACTCAAAGAAAAACCAGGCTTCTGCCAGTTCTTTGGCAACTTATCGCAGCGAAGTAAAAGATACTGATCAGCAATGGGTACAAAAGCTTCTCGCAGCGCGGGAATATGGGTGCCAATGTTTACGTGATTCGCTAACACCACCGTCTCCGTGCGGAGCTCACTTCCATCCGCAAGAAAAACAGAAACTCCCGAAGCATCACTTTTTATCGTCGTAACTTTCGTATTTTTCTTTGGCCAAGAGCAGCTGTTTTCCAACGCCGCGATAAATTCTTTCGCGGCGACGTATCCACTCCGATCCCCATCATCTTGAATGGCAAGCACCCGCCCCGTTAGGGCTTCGTCCGCTTGAGGCTTGCGTAAAGTCGAAGCAAAGCCGGCACCCTGAAGGGCTTCAACCGCCTCCTCAACCTCCACTAGCTCCTCCGGCGAAACAACGAATCGAAGACGGCGTCCGCGCTTCATTTTTACCCGCGTCTTAAGGAGAAAATTCGCAACAGCATCAAATGCTCTTTCACCAAAGGCCCAAAATTCCCGCGCAAACTCTTCACCGTGAGCGGTGATAAGGCGGGTGAAATTATCGGCCTGAGCTCCTTGGAAGCTTCCAGCCGCTAACGCCGAAACACCTGAGCCTTCGGCAATGAGCATTCCCCCAGTGACCCCAAGTTGCTCCAAATGCATCGCCGTGGAAAGGCCGGTTACGCCGCCTCCGATCACGATCACTTTGTATTTGTTTACTTTGCTTGGCATGGGCCTCCCATTCCCCGAAAGTCTGCCAAATAAAGTCTAAACGCGCTTTACAAAATCCATATGAATGAATATATGAGCCCAAGCCACTATATTCTTGGCTATTTTTAAATAAAAGGCGGGAAGCCAAGATGATCGTACTTAAAAGCGACGCAGAAATTGATGCAATGAAACCGAGCTGCCGTTTGGCGGCACAGACACTGCGTATGATTGAACCCTATGTTCGACCGGGTATCACGACACTAGAGCTTAACGACATCTGCCATGAATTTATGGTCAAAGCCGGCGCGATACCGGCTCCCTTGAACTACAAGGGCTTCCCCAAATCTGTTTGTACATCCATCAACGACATCGTCTGCCACGGTATTCCCACATCCAAAACAAAATTAAAGGACGGCGATATTATCAATATCGACGTAACCACCATTTTGGACGGGTACCACGGCGATACCTCGCTTACTTATTTTGTTGGCAATGTTGACGAGAAAGCCAAGCGCCTCGTGAAAGTCACCAAAGAATGTCTAGATCGTGGAATCGCTGCGGTTCGGGCTGGGGGACGCGTAGGTGACATCGGCGCCGCCATTCAAGAGCACGCCGAAGCCCATAAATATAGTGTGGTACGCGAGTTCGTGGGACATGGCATCGGTAAGACGTTTCATGAAGACCCGCAGATCACCCACTACGGAAACCGTGGTACGGGTGTTCGTTTAGAACCGGGAATGGTCTTCACGATAGAGCCTATGATCAACGAAGGTCATTGGAAAACAAAGATCCGTAAAGACGGTTGGACCGCGGTTACGGTTGACGGTTTGCTCAGCGCTCAATTTGAGCACACGATTGCTATTAGAAGTGATGGTACCGTGGAAATTCTCACTCTTCCTGATTAGCAACAGGATCGGCAATCAAGCCAAGGTACAGTTCGAGCTCGTCGGAATAAATGGAATCAGAATCACCGCCTCGCTTTTGCAAATGCGCGATCTTGTCAGCTAGGTGAGACTTCAAAGTTCGGATGTGCTGGGAACGTTCATTGCGATGAAGAAGTCCGCGACGGATCATTTCATCAACCGTTTTCTCCAGAGATCCGGCCATCTGACGCGCAAGACCTAAGCGGATATTGCGCAAGCTTTGGATAGAATCGACTGTCGTTTCATCGACGGGAAAATTGAACACAAAATCGGCCATTTTTTCCATTTGCAACACCGCTTTCTTCACAACAACAACAGCTAGGATTCAGCCAAACGTCGACAACCAATGCCGACGCGAGAGCTATGAGCAAGGCGTGTGCCAGCCTAAGCTGCTTAAAACAATTAGAAAATTAGCTTAGAGGGCTGTCCAACTATTGGTCGGGCGATGAGAGAATGTCACCAGTGGGAACTATAAAAAGGCCGTCCACGTAGCCATCAAGGATTTGGTTCGTGTCTTTTCTCTTTACCACGAAAAAATGCCTGCCCTTAAAGGCCAATACCTTCTGCAGACTCACCTGGGTTCCGATCGGAATGGATCCCACATCGCGCATCTGAAAGGTCCCAAGGTCAATATCAATCAGGGGCACGTTGCTCTGATGGATCACTTCATCATTGATGCGACCATCGATCTTCCAGCCCAGATAGTTATGGTATTCAGGAAGCTCCGTGGAAAGATTCACTCGCTTAAGATCTAAACGCTTAAGCTTTTTTTGAATCCGAACTTCGTCGACTTTTTGGGGAGCGGCATCGGCCTGATGCGGGCAAGCGAGGACAAGCCAAATGAATCCAAGTGCTTTAGAAACAGAAATTCCCATGGTCGCGCTCCAAGTCTGCATGAACCATGGGAATATTGTAGCTTAATCTAGCCGAGAATGACGTCTTTGATCTCGGGAATGCGTTCCTTGAGAATCGGGACGATACCGTTAAAAAGGGTAATCTGGCTTGAAGGGCAGCCTGAGCAGCCTCCAAAAAGGCGGAGGGTGACCACGCCGTCCTCGACATCGAGGAGCTCACAGCCTCCCTGATGCAACTGGAGCTGGGGATTGATCTCGTTTTCAATAACTTCTTTGATATGTTCAATCATATGTTCACCCTTTAACGCCCAGGTCTTTGAGCAAAATATTCTAAAATCCCATCTATCGCTGCTCGCCCCATAGCCTGCACCGCTTCGGTGCTATTACCCGCTATGTGCGCGGTTCCCAGAAAACGCTCATGAGAGACAAGTTCCGCTGGGGGCCTCGGCTCATTCACAAAAACATCCGCCCCCGCCCCAGCGAGCTTTCCCGAGTTGAGAGCATCCAACAGAGCCTTTTCATCCACGACGCCACCGCGGGCCGTATTAATCAAAAAAGCGCCTGTTTTCATCAGAGAAATCGCGGTCCGATCAATTAGATTTCTCGTATCTTCAGCCAATGGCACGTGGATAGATATTATATCGGAAGATTCTAAGAGTTCCTTCAGTGCCACCTGTCTACCAGAATAAGGCGAAATTTCAGCCTTTTTATCGACCTTGTCAGCAACAAGAAGCTCACATCCGAAGGCCTTCGCCAAGCGCCCCACCCGGGAGCCGGTATGGCCAAAGCCAATAACACCAAAGGTTTTACCGGTTAAACCCGTCCCGCCGTTTTTCCACCAAAGCCCTTCCCGTAGTTTACGAGATGACTGATCAATATTCCGCATCAATGAAAGGACAAGACCCATGGCATGCTCGGCAACGGCCTGCGCGTTGACGCCCGCCCGATAAAAAAGAGCGACACCCTGTTCGCGACATGCCTCCTGATCAATATTATCAAGGCCGACGCCATATTTCGAAAGGCAACGTAGGCGTGGCAATTGACCGAGGGCGGGCGCATCAAAAGTTTCTCGTCCCACGAGAACGGCTTCAGCATCAGATAAGGCGGCGACGAGCTGCTTTGCTGGCAGGGCGTGCGCTTCAGGCAAAAAGGCGACTTCAAAAAGCCCCTTACCGCGCGCGACTAGTTCTTCACAGAGCGTTTTGTCTTTGCAAAAGCTTTGTGCTGTCACAATCACTTTCGCCATCGTTGCGAACTCCTACACCATAAGTGCTAGCAAGCGATCAAGCGTTAGCAGTCCGAAAACGCCGAAGATATAAAGCATGGAAAAATAGAAAACTGGCATCGCAAGTTTTTCAGAACGTTGGTGCCAGAGACGGTAGCACATCCAAATAAAACGCCCGGTCAAGGCGAGGGCTGTTAGCCCGAAAAACCAACTCGTGTACCCCATAAGCCAAAGGGCAAGTGTCGGCACAATGAGCGTGAGTG
>CAYOJQ010000053.1:0-23470 GCA_964404325.1 uncultured Oligoflexales bacterium | reverse complement strand
CCTTCTTTTTTAGATACTTATTGGGAAGGACCCACTACCAAGGGTGAAGAACCAATATAAAGGTCTATTTTAGATGGACTTAGAAACTGGGTTAGTCATTCATGATCTGAGTTTCATCCCATCACTCTTCGTTCGGTTTTTCCGTTCTAAAATTTTCTAAACGACCGCTTGTTACCAGCTCCGATTTTGTCTGTGTCATCATGTTCTAAACCATCAGATAAAATTTAGGAGACTCGCATGCGCCTGCATCGGTTAGCGTTTGTTGTCCTTTCTCTTCTTTTGTCGCAGTGCGGGTCGCCACAATCACAACAATCGGATGTGAAGGTCGTCGGGGGGAAGCCCGCGCGAGAATACAAATTCATGGCTGCTGTGGGCGGTGAGGATGGTGAGCAATTTTGCGGCGGTTCGTTTATCCGCAGCGATCTTGTTGTCACCGCAGCTCACTGTGTTTATCAAGATCGAGAAAAAATGTGGGTGGGCGCCGGGGTTCAACGATTAAGTGATCTCAATGAAAATAACCGTATTCCTGTTGAAGCCATTAAAATTCACCCCAATTATGATCCACGAAGCCTTCATAACGATGTTGCTCTTCTATTCTTGGATCGCAAATTTATCGCAAGTCACGGCATCACCGTCGAACCCATTCTATTGCAAAGTACAGCACGGCTTCCTGAATCAACTGTGTTGAGTGCAGTCGGGTGGGGGAATGCCACTTCAGAGGGGCGATACCGTGAAGATCATCTTCTTGAAGCCGAGCTTCCCTTGATTGGCAATGATAGGTGTCGAAGGAGTGGGGGTGACTATGCCTCCGTGCGCGGGGATCAGCTTTGTGCGGGTCATCTCTCGGAAGGCGGCGTGGACACATGTTACGGTGATTCAGGCGGTCCTCTCTTCTTAAGGCAAGGCAATGCTCATCGCCTAGTCGGCATTGTGAGTTGGGGGGAGGGTTGCGCCGAACCGGGAAAGCCAGGCGTTTATACCCGCGTATCGGCTTTTTCTGACTGGATCATACAAGAGCGCGCGCATTACGATCATATCGGTGACGAAGTCGAGGCTCACGAAATTGGCAATCTTGTGCGGATGTTCTGCTACCAAGGTCTTGATGTGCGGGAGAAAGCTCAAGGAGATGGCGTTTGGTATGACGCCTATCGTCAGTTTACAGCGGGTGATGACTTTGAATTAGCGGAGAGAGATGAGGAAAATTTAGCAGGGCTTTACTGTGAATTCGAACTTCCATCGGGTCGAACATTTTCCGTGTTCGCGGCTGACGTGAAAACAGCAAATCCCATGTTTGTCGTGAAGAGTATGGGGGCGGTGTGGAAAGCTCCTGCTAAGGGCGATCTCGACTTTCTCATGTCTTGTAACAAAGAAAACTCCCTGTCACGAATACATTTCTCGCAACAGGATGGTTACGGCAGCTTTCTTGGTAGCGGACAGAACTTTGAGTTTGAGACGGTTCCAACAACAGCGGATCTTTCATCGTCCACGGAACTGCTGACGTGTCAAATGCAGCGAACTTCTTACCGATATATGATGGGCATGATCGGCGGCGAAAAACGAAACTTTGTTGAAATCGAAAGTCCTCTTTTATCGACTCGTCAGGTTTTTGAGCTCTTTCCGATCCAGCCGGAGAATGAGACAAGGCAGACATCGCCTGTAAACATTCAACTGATGCTTGAGAATGAAACGAGCGGCCGTCTTGCCATCAAAAACATCAGCCCCAAGAAAATTTTTGGCTGGCAACTGTCATGTAATTTTCAGTTTTCCCTCAACGCTCTTTCGGGTGAGCCCGTACCCGTGAATCACATGGGGGATCTCTATCAGGTGCAATTCTCGGCGGCCGACAAACGTCTGGGAATATTACCTGCGCAATCAAGCCTTGAATTTCAGCTCGAGAGTGCTGATTCCATTGACCCAGCGGATCCTCTGAAAAAGTGCACGCTAAACGGATTTGCCGTCAGGTTGGATGGTGGGGATTCTGAAGGCCAAAAAGGGTGATTCCTTTGATGACAGAATGAAAGTTATCAAATTGAGCAAGCTTCTCTTTCCCAAGGCGTTGCTCTAGCGCCGCTTGAACCATGCGAGCTCGCGCGGTTCCGCCGGTGCAGCAGACCAGCTCAATGGCTTCGTATGAAAGTGCGGCCATTTCCATGGTGCGATCAAGGGCCTGAATCATCTGTTTTACGGATTGCTCCGCCGCAGTATGAAAGTCCGCGTAGCTTACTGGAGCTTTTATTTCGATCGTTGGATAAGGAAAATCCACATAAGCCATGTCTTCTTTTGAGAGGAAAATCTTCGCTTTTTCGATTTCCTGAAAGAGAGCATAGCCCTGGCGATCTTCAATAAGAACCATCAAACGCTCAATTTGCTCAACAGCCCCTTCCGTAGAAGATTTCCTTTTGAGGCTGCGGAAAAATTCGAGAAAATCCTGACGTTGTAAAAGAAGCATATCAGGGGGGGAGCAGAATTTTTTAATCAGCGCACGCGGGAGACTCAGGGTATTCGTCCCAAATGTTTCCTGATACTCGATCCTTGAGCCGAACAGGGGGGCAACACTTTCTTCCATGATAGCGCTATCTAAAGCATCACCCGCGACACCAACACCGCCGATAGCAAGAACGTCCGTGGCGGAAAAAGCAGATTTCCCGAGGCGAATGATGGAATAATCCGTCGTGCCGGCGCCAAAGTCGGCAATCAAAACGGTCTTTGGCTCATTTAGAGTTTTTATAAAAGTGTAAGCGGCCGCCACAGGCTCGGGACAGAACAAAACCTCCGAAAAACCAGCCATTTTCGCGGCCGTGATCAGACGGTCCACGGCCAGCTGATGGCTTGATTCATCAAGGGAAAAAAGAGCGGGACGCCCAAGAATAACTTTTGTTATGTCGGTTCCCAGATGTTTGTTCGCGCGATGGCGCAATTCTCGCAGAATACGTGAGACAAGGTCTTCGATGGAATGAAAAGCGCCGTGAACTTGAGTGCCTTTAAAATCACGCTCGGGAAGAAACTTCTTTAAAGAACGAAAGATGCGCCCTTGGGCGCCCTCTTCATAGTAACGATGGATCGCTTCATGGCCAAAACTCCATTCTGATTTTTCTGGTGAATAGAGCACGCTCTTTAGGATTGTGGGATCGGAGCTCGATGGGTCAATGGGTAATGGGTCAAGAATCTTTCCATCAACAACGGCGCCCACGAGCGAATTAGAGGTTCCAAAATCGATGGCTAAGAAGTCCTGGGAGTTAACGGACATAACACAATCCTATGGCGCAAGAGTCGAGAGCGCAGATTATGTCATCTCACAGGTGGCCGTCAATTGGGGGCGAATCAGCTATCCTTGGGTCGGCAGATCCCGGCCTTAATAAGGTTTTTGTAAACTGCCGGAAGGTCCGAGGTTTCTTGAGGGGAGTGCAGCTGATTGAAGAGGAACTGATACACGTTTTTATCAATGGCAAATAAGGAAGGTAGCGAAGCCTCTTCTTTGAGTGCCAATACATAGTAGACTTTCTTTCTCTGCAGTCCTTCGCGGTCGAATTTGTTATCCGCGATATCTTTTAAGAGTTGCGGTACGTCACAATTGAGCTCAAGTGGGCACACCGCGCCGTGATTGAGTAGACTTCCTTCCGGCAGTGTTTTTTTCATCCAGGCATCACCGTGCTCTTCCATGGATGTTTCAAAGTAGAGAAAGTTCACAAAGTCAGTCGCGAACTCGGGCGCCTCATCCTTTAAGAGATCGATGGTTTGGGAATCTTCGCGGAGGAAGTTGAGAAAATCGAGAGTGAGGTTTTCCGTTGCAACGCATCCAGCGCTCGGCTCAAAATGATCAAACCACAATTTTTCGAAGAGTTGCGTGCCTAGCAGGGCTTCGATGCTGGGTAAACTCTCGATGGTATCGCTAAAACGAAAATAGCGCAGCTTTCTCCCGTACTTCATCACCTGTACGTTATGGGCAATGTGATGGAGCATGAATTGTTCGTCGGCTGTCAGTTGGAATCGACTGACAAAATGCTCCCACGCATCATGACGCCCTTGTTCAGGGAAACGAACTAAAGCGGCGGTGGCTTCTTGAAGTTGCGATAAGCTCATGATGCGCTCCTCACTGCTGCATGTCGCATGATGCGATGAACTTCCATAATCTTTTTTGCTCGATGAACTTCTGCCATGATCTCGTTTACCCCGGGATAGTCACTTGTGCGCTCCACAATGACGGCGGGAGGAAGATGGCGTTGACACACCCAATCAAGCATTTCCCAAACAGCCTCGGGCACGGGAGAGCTGTGAGCGTCTTCCAGGAAGTGATCCGCATCATAGTAGCCGCCGGCCATATGAATGGCCCAAACCCGCTCCAACGGAATTTCGCTCATCCACTGATATGGATCGAACTGAAAATTCTCGGCGTTAGCATGGATATTGTGAAGGTCGAGCAGTAGATAGGCCTGAGTGCGTTGCAAGATTTCACTGAGGAACGCCGCTTCTGAGTACTTACAACGAGGAAAATAGAATTGGTTGGCGATGTTTTCCATCACAATGGGAACACGAACCTGCCGTTGCATGAGTTCAAGATTCTCGCAGACGCGATCCAGACACTCTTCCGTGAAGGGCAAAGTCGTGAGTTGACCAATCTTAATGCCTCCAGCCTCTGTCATGCAAAGATGGTCGCTCATGGCGATAAGGTTCACGCGATCGCCTATTTTTTTCATCTGATCAAAATGATGCTGTTTAAATGGGGCATCCGTGCCAACGGAGAGTTCGATGCCGTGGACAATCACTGGCGTGCCGGCTTTACCCAGCTCATCAAGAAACCAGTCTTCGTTGCTGCCGAAAAAATTTTCGGGAATAAGCTCGAATACATCCAATGTTGGTAGCAGTTCAACGATATCTTCGGCGAGTTCATGACAATATTCCGGTCCCGCGCCATAGTATGGTTTTTTCTTTTCATTCATTTTTAAGAGCTCCTAAAGTCGCCTCGGATGGCTTGTGTCCGGGGCGACAATTTTTATGATTGTGGACTATCTTCCACAGCGTCGTCCACAGCGTCGTCCGCAACGACGACCGCAGGCGCGACCACAGCGGCGGCCGCAGGCGCGGCCACAGCGACGACCACATAATTGTGCGGAGACTTCGTTTCTACCTGATTCCAATCTTACTTCGTTAAACATGGGTTCAACTCCTTTAGAAAATTGTTGTGCTCTCAATTGAGCCGCCTACCGATCACGCAAGTCCTGATGGACCTGCGGAATAGTCTCGATAACGCTCGGCGAAACTCTCTCAAAGTCAATAACTTTGTCCGGTCGTAGGCTGTGAGGGATAAAGTGTGTGACGATAACGATGCCGCAGCGAGTTCGACAGTTGTTAAGTGTCTGCGCAATCATCTCCGCATTAAATCGATCGAGCGCGGCAAATGGTTCATCCAGTAGGAGAAATGGTCGTTGTCGTAGAAGTGCGCGTGCGATGGCGATGCGATACTTTTGTCCTTCGCTGATGTTTTGACCACTATCCTGAAGGAAGTGATTGAGTCCTCCATTCTCTTGAATAAAGGAAAGAGCATTTGCTTCCGTCGCGGCATCCCAAATCGCTTTCAAGGGTCTCTCTTCGCCGAGCAGTAGGTTGTCGCGTATGGTTCCTTCGAATATGTAAGGCTTTTGCTCCACGTAAGCTGAGAGTTGTGTGGGTAGTGGAGTGTCTATGAATGATTCGATCTTTTGATCGTGTTTTGTTTTGAGTAGCCAGCAACCAGAAAACGGTTGACGTAGACCACTTAACACTTCCAAAAATGTTGATTTTCCGGAACCCGACGGCCCGAGGATGACGATCATTTCATGTTTGCGGCAGCTAAAATGATAGTCTCTTTTGAGAGGGTTCTCGGATGAATAGCCATAACTCACCCCCCAAAGGTCGATGCGTTCGACTGTTGGCAGTAACTTCTGGTCAAACGAGGTTGTTCTGATGAGTTTCTTTTTCTCGCGCGTGATCCCTTCAAAACGTGCGCCCGAAACAAAAAATTCGTTCCAATCCAAGCTTGACGCGGCCAAAAATTCCGCCGAGCTGTAGAAGAGGTTCAAGTAGAAAGGGTAGGCCAGCGCTGCCGCCAAGGTCATATTGCCCTTTGAAAGTGCGATCATGATGAAGGCTAGAGCGAAGGTGGTGAGAAATTGCGTGACGGCGTCGTTGGAACCTACAAGTAAACCGAAACACCGAGCCACTCTGAGGCCCTTGGTCTCGACGATGGCCAGCTGATGCGAGAAGCGCCGAATTTGGTCTTGCTGCGCACCATAGCTTCGGATGGTCTTTATTCCCTCAAGACCCTGCAAAAGGGCTTGGGTGACGTCGCCGTGAAGATCCCGAATCTCATCCAAAAGCGGAAGTATTTTCTTTTGCACAAACACGTTCAGCGTTGCGATAATCATGCAAGCGACAATGGGGACCGTCGCCATCGTATGGCTGTAGTATATAAAGACTCCCGCACTCCCTAACAGGATGAAGAATGAACGAAGCTGTCCTGGCAATGACTCTGATATGAACCGCTCGACATTTCGTAAGTCCATCGTCGTACGAGTTAACCAATCTCCGCGCTGGACACGATCAATTTCCGTTATCGACATATCGTGGAGTCGGGAGAGGATCTTGGATCGAAGATGACGTTCCGTCTTCAGCTGAAACCACTCGCGCATGTAGTTAGAAGCAAAGGCTGCAACGAAGAGAATGACCCCAATCAAAACACCGAAGGTCACAAATTTCGGTAGAAAATCCGCGAAGGAAATTTCAGAAATTTTCGCGGCGTTTTCGGTGAAGATGAGGAAAAACTGGGGAAGAAGAAGACCTGAAGCGGAAAAGAATAATGTGGCGAAGAAAAAGAGAATATACGGGCGTCTGAGCTCCGACGCGATGGTGCGCAACAGAACCATGGCTTGTCGTCGTTGCGTCGCAAAGTCTTTTTCATCACCGGTCGGCATAATCGGCATAGATTGCTCCTGATCAGCACCGTATCGTAGCAATCCACATGCCGATGCCTTCGCGGAACCGCGTCGTGATGCCTGGGTTCTTAGGCACAACCCTTGCAGCCATGTGCCGTTGGGTGATGACTCATAAGAAGAGGTGAAATATGTCCATATTGACTTTTCTTGGCTGGATTCTCTTCGGATTTATTGTTGGTTTAATCGCACGTATGCTTCTTCCCGGTCGTCAGGATATGGGACTATTGATGACGACTTTGTTGGGTGTTGTTGGTTCCGTCGTGGGTGGGCTGGTCTCTTGGGCATTTCGAGGATTGCCACAACAAGGTTTTGACCCCGCTGGGTTCCTTATGTCTATTTTGGGAGCGATCGTCGCGTTGGCTATCTACGTAAACGTCATGAAAAGAAGACACCACGTCACATAAAATGGTGTCTTCTTAGATCTTCTGCTTAAGAGTCATGAGGTCCTGCGACAGGATCTACAGGCTCTCTTTTTCATCTTCTTCATGCTCACACGCGTCCATAGGCATGATCGATGCAGGGGCCGTGAGCTTAAATGAGACCCATTTAGGTTCGCGCACAATCAATTTCTTTTTGGGGAATTCAGTCACGTTTTGCGATTCAAATGCTTCATCCCAAAGAATGGCCAAAGTCGCGGCTCCCTCGGCCAGTCCATCCACCATTTGTGGAATCAGTATCTCATCGCGCACATCATCGCGTTTGTATTCCTTTAGGATATTCGGAAGTTGTTCAAGCGAGCGTTTACCTTGTTCGAAAGAAATATCCACCACCGGTTGTTTTCGTTTTGTCTTATGAAGCGCAATCTTTTCCGCGGCTTTCTTTACAACCTGCGCCAATAATTCATCGCGATCTTGTGTGTTGACAAGTTTTGTTTCGAAGCGAGCGTGGATACCCGGTTTGTTAATGGATTGCCCATTGTAATCGGATGTCACGTGCATGGGTTGCGCGAGGTCGCCGATATAGTGTCCTAAAACACCCGCCATCTGAATGGCTTCACGCCAATTTTTTTGCCCAATCGCTGTGGTGAAAAGATCGCCGATTTGGCTGGTGCGCCACACCGCGGAGCCATTGTCGGCAACGTATTTTCGCCCCACCATTGAAACGGCTTTGGAGAGTGGCAGCGGCATGGAATCACGCAAAGTAGAGCGATTGTATTCGTTCCATTTGAAGAAGTGAGTGGGTCCTTCGTGAATGGCTAGCCATCCCACCTTCCATGTGGTGTCCGGCACATTGGTCATTCGTTTCAAGGCATCTTTGTTGGTTACAAAAAATTCCTTCATGGGGGAAGACATCGATGCGATGGCGGCTTCCGTGACGATTTCGTGTCCCACCCTTCCCCAGGCATAAACAGGTTTAGAAGAAACTCCGGTTGTTAGAAGTCCGGCGACGACAAAAATGCGGATCAATGCAGCGGGTCGCAACGTGAGTGCTCCAATTCAGAAAGATTTTTATGTCGGTGTTGGACACATTCTATCTGAAGAGGAGAAAAAGGCCCGTCATTTTGTACATGCTGAACGTTAAGATTGCGTAAAACGTTTAGCAAAAATAAATTTTATGGCGCCAAACGAATGAAGCGCCCTGTGATTGTTATATTTTTAGAATTTTATATTTTGAGATTATCAAATGTGGCTGCTGTCGGATGCTTCGGAGAGGGAGTCGTTCCTGGTCGAATGATTTGTGTTGTTTTGAAGCCCTTCTCTTTGGCGGCATCCAGCTCTTCGGGAATATCGGACAAGAAAAGAATGGAGCTTGGGGCGACTCCGAGTCGTTGAGATATCGTGGCGTAAGAACTCGCCTCGCGCTTCGCTCCAACGGCGGTGTCGAAGTAATCGCTTAAGAAGGTATTGAGATCGCCTTTATCGCTATGACCAAACAAAAGCTTCTGCGCATGCACAGAACCGGAAGAATAGATGGCGAGAGTCTTCCCGTCGTTCTTCCAGCGCTTCCAGTTTGGGACAACATCATCATAAACGTGACCATGATAGTCGCCGGCCTTGTACCCCTCTTCCCATAGGATACCCTGGATCCCTTTTAAAGCGGGGTGCTTTCGATCTTCGTCAATCCAATGGATTAATCGCGTTACAATCTGCGGCCAATCGTCTGTCGTGTATTGAGTATTTTCTTCGCTGTTGATGGTTTCGGCCGCGGCGGAAAGATATTTCTGTATGTCTTTGTCACCGATATGGGTGCCCACAAATGAGAGAATTTTACGTCTCGCATAGGGGAACAGAACATCGTGAACGAAGCTTATAGAAGTCGTTGTCCCTTCGATGTCCATGAGGATGACTTGAATCATATTTTAATATTTCGGGTTATAGCGGGAATCGATGCCTGAGCCCGTAAATTGGGCGACCCAACCTTCTGGGTTCGTAAAAATGCGAATGGCTTTTACAAAGGGTTTGGCGCCAAGGTCGAACCAATGCTTATAGCCAGCAGGCACGCTAATAAGATCACCCTTTTGGCACAAAAGAGAAATGACCTCACCTTCGATATTGAACCAAAAGAGGCCCTCTCCATCCACAAAGAAGCGGATCTCGTCTTCTGAATGAATGTGCTCTTTCAGGAACTTGTTTCTAAGCTCAACGATGTTGGATGTGTTCTCATGCACATTGATCACGTCGGCGGTCTTGTACTCACCGCGTCGCATGAACTCCTGGAGTTGAGTTCCATAGGCCGCAAGAATCTCATCCTGCGTTGCTTCGTTAGGCACGCTTGTTCCCAAACGCCATTGTTCATGGAGAATGCCGAAGCGTCCGAGGAAATCGCGAATATCTCCGAATGTTGTGAGCTCAATGTTTTTATCGGGGACCCTTAAGATCGCCATTGTTTTCCTCAGTGCATTTCGACAGAAGTTGTGTCGGTTTCGTAGAGAACCTTACGGCCTACTTTTGCAATCTTAACCTGTTGTGTTTCCGCCAGCTTTTTTAACAAGCGTTTCGTCGTCGCTTGAGAAACATGGATTTGGTTTGAAAGCTGGCATGAGGACATGGGGCCTTCAGCCAAAAGTTCGAGTATTTTTTCTTCGGTTGAAAGCGGCGTGCACACGACCGAATGAAGCTCGATTGACTCCTGGAAAAGGCGAATTTGATTATCCGAGTGCAAAATAAGGGGCGCGATCGTCTGCGGGAAGCATTCCCGGAGGCGCATGATCGTATTGCGAATTTTTTGTTGCCAGCCCTGACTCGCGAGGCTTTGTTTCCATACCGCTCGCTGTAGATCGGCAGCCGACGCGGAATGCCCTGGTACTGACAGCAGGTAGTGAAGAAGTTTCGCCAGAATCGGGTGGCGATTCAGGCTGACCTGATAGTGATGGCTCACGCGGAAATGAGTTTCGTCGATGGCCTCAAGAGTTGGCGCGAAGTAAACGGCCGTGGCTCGAGCGACCATCTGGATCTCTTCGGGAGAGCTCAGTTTTGGGCTATGCCCGTTTAGCGTTTCCAGCCAACTATCGATAATGGTGTTGTATGGAAAGTTAAGTTTCTTATGTTTCTTTGCGCGATTCAAATAGGCGACAGTATCCTGAACTTTGCCTTGGTGGTAGGCGGTGGCGGCGTCGATCAGTAAAATATGGCCCGATAGTGGCCCGTCGAGTGTCGCTAAGCTTTTCGCGAATTCGTTGCGCCACTGGTGAAGCTCATCATCGATCTGCGCTTGAGCCAATTTCGTGTGAATGAGCGCCAAGAGGCCTAAGCTACGGTGATAGGTGGCGTTATGGTCTGAAGCGTTTTGATAAAGATCCTTTGCGATCTTAATCGCCTCTTGTGTCTTCTTTTGTGTCAAATAGATTTGCGAAAGAGAAAACATATAGTCGAGGCAGGAGAGGGTGCTGGTCTTGAGCTGCTCGGCAATTTTTACTTTCGTTGTTAAGTGCACCTCATTCAGCATCGCGCATTGTAAATAATAGCGACTCAGAGCCGAAAGCTCCTCGAGGGTATTAACGCCGTGTGAAAAAAGCGACTTCGTCGCGCTTTGAAGGAGTTTCTGGCTCGCGTCAACCTTGCCTTCTTCCCAGTAAAGTTCCGCATGCAAGTTAAGATAACGTGAGCGAAATCGCTCCGACTTATCGAGGTTAGCGAGTTCGAGAGTTTTTTTGCCCACTTTACTTGCTAGTTGGAAGCGGCCCAGCTTCAGATAAGTGAACGCGAGCATCGAGACAACGTGCAGGCGACGAAAGCTGGTTTCCGTTAACGGCAGCATGTCGAGGGCGATTTTGTAGTTTTCCGCCGCCTCCTCGAAGCGGCCGCGTTGGTACTGATCTGTCGCTTTGAAAGCATAACAGTGCGACAGCGGACCTTTCAGGTCATGCTGAATGGCTAGCGTCTGACACTTTTCAACCAGTGTAAAGGCGCGTTCCTGATTCTCTTTTGTCCCGGTATTGTGAAAGCACGCGGCACTGTTGAATAGCCCCTTGGCCGCTTGTTCCCAATTTCCAAGCAGAGCGTTAATGTCGTAAGCCTGATCAAAAAGTTTCGCGGCTTCTGGATACAACCCGAGGAAGAAATTAGCGCGGCCCATTTTGATATATAGGTCCGCTAGATCTCGTTGATGCACATTATTGACAGTAATTGCTTCCTGCATTTTCTCTAACAAACGAATAGCAGGCGCGTTCTTACCTTGTTCGACGTAACTATTGCAGATGATCATCTGCAACTGCAGACTCTCGACAGTATCAACATGTTTCAGTCGCAAAGCGCGCTCAGCAACAAGACGAGCTTGTGAGGGTAATCCGCTTTCCATGTAAACTTGCGCCGATACAATGGCGACTTTTGATGAGGCAATTTTTTGCGCGGATTCCGCGATCTCGCGACCGAGTTCAAGATTCCAACAAGACAAGCAGCCTTCAAGAAGGGCGGCCCAAATTTCAGGATTGTACTGAAGACATTGTGGATCGTTTTTTAGCACGCGAAAAACTTCGAGTACGACTTTTTGACTTTGCGCTGAGCAAAGCTCCGCACCGAAGCGCTGATAGAACTGTAACCAGGCTTCTTTCGTGTGGCAATTGCGTGCCGCTTTTAAAAGTGAGTCCCTACCTTCCATGGGATCTCCTCTTTGATTTTGAACCGAAGAAAGGGGGTCCAAATGTGATGGCGGACTCTAGCAGAGTTTTTCTCCGGAAAGTAGACAAATGTGAGGGATGTCAATGGCTTTAAGGGCTTGTAGCCGTTGGGTTTACTCGGGGTAAACCAAGGCAATAATGTTTGACAGCTTCGCGGTGTTTGCTTAGAACTATCGAGAATAAATCATTACGTAAGCACCCGATGTCCGAAGTTGGCGAAGCTGATTTTGGGCGCTAAGTCATAAAACCGTTCGGCAGTATGCCTGGTTTTTTTGCGACGCGGGTTTCAGGGGGGTCTCATGGGCGGCGGATTTTTCCATTCAGTGGGTTGCGTGCATAAGCATGTAAAGTCGTTGTTCTGCCTTTTTTCTCTATTGATTCCCTTTGGTTCGGCATCTGTTGCTCAACAAGCCGATGATCCTATCGGGGACAATTTGATCAGCTCTGTTATGTGGCAGATGAAGAGTAAGTTTGTTTATTTTCCGGGTATTTCTGCCGTCTTAAAGCCTGAGCAGTCAGAAGATCGCGATTTCCGTATCGAAATGCATTTTCGTGCGCCGATCGCGTCTGATCGCATCGGTGTTCACGTCCAAGGGTCTTGGCCGCAAGCTCCCGAATATAATCTGACGTCTTCGCCAGATTCCGGGCAGGAAAATAGGTTCGTTAAAATCACAGCTCCTACTTGCGAGAAATCAGAAACAGTCGCTGAATCTGGTCGTACGCTCGGTTATCGATGTGCTGTCGATTTTCATGTGAATCCAGGAACTCCGACGGGAACAGTTGGTGTGTCCCTGAGTGTTCAGGGTGACAATGGGGAAGTTCGTTCTCATCCAAACCTCGTTTACCTCATCTTGATACCTGAAAGTGGTCCAGTTGGTTTCCGTGGGCTGAATGAGAACTTCCTGCCGCAAAAGAAAGAAGTGGCTTTCAGAAGCCTTGTGGGTGGTGTTCTTGCTCCGCGCCGCGATGCTGCACCAGAGATGTTCGCGAAGCCTTCTGTGCTTGAGCGCAGCATTGTTCAGATTAGCTTTCAGGGGTCTTTCAGCCTTGGATCGGGTTTTTTGACGCGTGATGTCAATCAGGTTCGCGAGCGGTTCCTGACTCAAACGGAAGTTGTGAAGAGCTTGACCACGGATTCCCAGAGCCTTTATGTCGTAACCGCGGCGCACTTGTTCCCAATTCCCTACCACCAAAAGATGGCTTTGGAGTCCGGGGCGCGGCGTAGTTCTCGATTATTTTCCGGGTTTAGATTCCACTACGATCTTGTTGTGAACGGCACATTGTTGTCGGGAGTGGCTACGCTCGAAGCTCGTGATATCTCATCTGACGTCGCGGTTTTATCGATTAAGCCTCGCATGGTGAATGCTGTGGCGGCGGCGCTTGGTGTCGCGAACCTTGAAAGCTTCGAGGGACTTCGTTTAGCGCAAGGCATTACTTTCAATGACCAGAACTGCTCCTCGGGCCCGTGTGCTCAGGTTGAAGTATTAGGATATCCGATCTCGAAGGCGGGTAAGCTTGATCGTCGCTCCGGCGAGATTAAGGCAACCAGCTATCCGACTGAAGATACTTCAAACTTTGGTAATGTCCGGAAGTTTAAACTAACCCCTCCTCCCACGAAGTCAGATCTTATTGCTGAAGCAGGGATGTCAGGTGGTCCAGTTATCAACAGCGAAGGTAAGGTTGTTGGTATTGCGATGGAGCGTCCTATTGTGGGTAACGCGCTCATCGGTGTTGACTTAACGGCTGTTGCTAACGTGGAAACGTCTCTCTTTAGTCGAGATTGCTTTTTCGAATTCAACCCGTTCGATCGGGTTTTCCGTTTGGTTAATAATGTAGCTGATTGTGAATACGGCCGTTTTGGCAGCCAAGAGATGGCGGTTTATCAGCCTCTTCAAGGTGAGTGGGTTGTGCAAGAGGTTCTTGGCATCCGTGCTTCAACCGACGCATTGAGTGGTCCTGGTGGCTATGCATTAACCAATGGTCAGGCGATTATTAATGGTCACGGCATCATTAACGGCCATGGCATTATCAACGGTCACGGCATCATCAACGGTCACGGCATCATCAATGGTAAAGGGATTATCAAAGGGCGTGACGTCTTGAATTCCGAGCCGCAGATTGTGAATCCTGAAAATATGGAGTCTTTGAACGCTGCGTTGTTCAATGACGGGTATCGTCTCAATCCGGATTCATTCCGAACATTTGAGCCGCGAGGGGTTCGAGTTCTTATGCGTCCGGATTACGGTTCGGGCGGGCTTAACTTGGGGCAGCTCATTACCGGCGTCAAAGAAATGCCAGATCAACCGGGTCCTACTCCCATCTATTCCATCCGCAATTTCATCATTTGGCTGCATCACCACGCCTATGATGACAACATCAATAGCTTAGTCCAGCTTCGTTAGGAGGCGGCGTATCCCGCGGGGTAGCGTTTTCGGAAGAGTGTTTGGACGAGTAAATCTTGAAGAATATATTGAAGATCAAGCTGTGCTTGGTCTTCTTTCATTCCTAGCATCATGAGTGCCGCCTCAAGCATCAGCTGTGTTTCTTCACTAACATTGGATGCCTGCGTCTGAAAGGAGTGCTGGCGGGTCATAATTCCTTTTTTTGTCCACACCACTTCTTTGTAAGAGTCCTTGTCCGAAAATCCAATGCGGCAATAATCCGTGCAGTCGCGGCTTTTGTAGTAGGTTAGGTGGCTTCCGTTCGGGCCTGTGTAGACATGCGAGTTGGTCAAGGCATGGACGTTAGGCGGCGCTCGATCGAGGCGCGAGCCAATCCAGAGGGGTTCGAGCAGCCTATGGATGGCGAGAAGTGATCCGGAGTTGCCATGAATGATCTCAAAGTAAGAGGTCCAAATGTCTTGGGTGACCTTGATCAGCAGGCGCTCGGATTTCTCGCCCAAAAGTAATTGTGCTTCCAGGTGTTCGAACTTGGTCAGGAGATAACCCGCATCACCGAGGTGGAGCTGCTGATAGTCGAGATAGAGGATGGGATAGGCGGAGTCGCCGATGCGGACTTGAACAAGTTCTACTAGAGCCTTAAATATTTCTTCCCCAATAGAATTATCAATCCCGCTTAAAAGCGAATTCGGGTCATAAGCTTTATTAAAGGGGTTTCGATGGTTCATGGCGCCGCATTTCTATAAGTTATGAATATGCTTATCGTCCTTACCGAAAATCTATTGAGCTCTTCTGGCTAAATTTTCCTTGAAATTTTAATGATTCTGCTTATGATTATGGGGCATTGAATCCTTTCTCTTGGAATCGGTTGACGGTTGCACCAGTAGATGTTATCCAGACGTCCACTGGAATCTAAGGTTACGAGTCTCTTCAAATTGCAGAGATATCTAAGCCTGGGCGGACCTCGAGGGAGAGGATCGCGACTGGGCTTTCTTACTTGAGGCGAGTGTGAACCGCAGGCAACTCGACGACATCATGGAGTGCGTAAATACGGCTGTTAGCGTTCATGGCTATGAATGCATTGAAGCCGAGTGGGTTTCTTTTGAGAAAACCCTCCGCCTCTACATTGATAGTAGTAAAGAGGGTGGCGTCACGCTTGATGATTGTGTTGCGGTGAATAGCCTTCTCCGCGATTGCACAAACCTGGACGATCGCATTCCTGGTGCCTATCATCTTGAAATTAGCTCCCCAGGTGTTGAAAGACCATTGCGCCGACCGGCGCATTTTTTGGCGAACCTTGGCAAGTTGATTGCGGTGCGTATCACGGATACGGATGGCAGGAAACGTCGCCGTGAAGGCCGTCTGACGCAAGTAAATGAAGATGGTCAAGTCACTTTGCAAGACGAGCGCGGAGATTTTTCCTTCCCGCTCGACAGACTTGATCATGCGCACATCGTTTTCGATTGGGATAACGCAAATTTAAACTGACACGGACCTCGATATTGTTTGAGTAGGGGGTAGTAAATGGCAGAGGTGGACTCCGAATTAAAACGAGTCATCGCAGGTGTAAGCCGCGATAAGAATCTTGATAAAGCGGTTATCGTCGACGCTTTGGAACAAGCTGTCGTTCATGCTGCGCGTAAAGCGATTGGTGCAACGGCTGACTTGGAAGCCCATTACAACGAAGACACGGATGAAGTGGAGCTTTTCCAGTTCAGAACTGTTGTTGAAGATGATGACGTCGCCAACGAGGCTCTGGAAATTGGACTTGAAGACGCCAAAAAATTGGACCCTGATTCCGTCATGGGTGACGCTCTTGGTGTGAAGGTTGATACGAACAAGTTTGGTCGTATCGCGGCACAGTCCGCCAAACAAATTATCGTACAAAAAGTTCGCGACGCGGAACGCGCTCAAATCCACGATGAATTCAAAGATCGCCAAGGCGAGATTCTTAGCGGACATGTTCGCCGTTTTGAGCGTAACGATATCATTGTCGATCTTGGACGCACTGAAGCCGTGATTCCCTACAAGGAACAAGTTCCTACGGAGAAGTTCCGGGTAAAAGATCGTATCCAAGCTTATGTGATGGACGTTAAACGCGCGTCCCGTGGCCCACAAGTTGTGATGTCACGCGCACATCCTGGCTTCTTGATCGCTCTTTTCGAGCAGCATGTAACAGAGATTTACGACGGCATCGTTTCGATCGAAAGCGCGGCGCGTGATCCAGGTTACCGCTCAAAGATTGCTGTATATTCACGTGACAACTCTGTTGACCCGGTGGGTGCTTGCGTCGGTATGAAAGGCGCTCGAGTTCAGGCGGTTGTTAGTGAGCTGAACGGCGAAAAAATCGACATCGTTCCTTTCGATCAGGATCCAGCGCGCCTTGTTTGTAACGCGTTGGCTCCTGCGGTTGTGAAGAAAGTTATCGTTGATGACGAAAACCACAGCATGGAAGTGATCGTTGCGGATGATCAACTTTCACTTGCTATCGGTAAGCGTGGTCAGAACGTGCGTCTTGCGGCGCAGCTTACAGGTTGGAAGCTCGATATTAAGAGCGAGTCTTCGATCGAAGCGAAGCTTTCTGGAGCGAAGAGCAATTTGACCTTGATCGACGGCGTCAACGAAATGATCGCTTCGGTTTTGGTACAGGAAGGTTATACAACAGCAGCGCAAGTGGCGGAGCTTTCTCCACGAACTCTGTTGCGATTGTTAAATTTGGATCATGATGCTTCATTGCGCCTAATTGAAAGCGCACGTGAAATGGCCTCTAACGAAGATCCAGATCTCTTGGCAAACTCTTCAGCCGCCCCTGTTGATACACGTCGCGTGCGCGAGCCGGAAGTGGATGAAAAAGATCAGCGCGTGAAGATCTTCTTGCATCTCTCTGGGGTTGGCGAGGCGGCCGCTTATGCTCTGGCTGACGGTGGATACGGGACAATCGGTGACATCTTGGCGGACTCCGCGGAAGAAGTTGCTCAGAAAACTGGTTTGTCCATTGGTGTCGCTCGTACAGTGCAGATGGCTGCGGATCGCTATCTTCAAACAGAAGAGTAAGCCGAGCTGAAGTTGTTGGTAAAAATGTGATTTTTGGAGGGCAACAAACGAATGTCTAAAGTTCGTGTCTATGAATTGGCCCGTGACCTGAATATTGAAACTAAAATGCTGGTCAACCGCATCAAAGGGATGGGGATTGATATTGCCAGCCATCAAAGTTCGCTTTCTGACGCACAGGTTGAACAAATTAAAGTTGAATTAAAAGGTGGAACGACAACAGCCCCGGCGCAAGCAGCAGTCGCTGCGGCCGCGGCTACTGCCGCTCAAAAACCCACAGTCATTCGCCGCCGTCGTGTGGAGCAAGCCCCCGAAGCTGAAACAGCAGCGGAAGCCGCAACTCCTGCACAAGACATCCAAGAAACACGCGCGCCTGCTGCGACTGCAGCGGCTGAGCCACCAACTTCAGTGATTGAAGAAAAGTCAGTGGAAGTGGTTGCGAGGAAGTCGGTTGAAGAGACCTCTCCTGAGCCCGGCAGAGCGCAGCCCGCCGAGGTTGATGCGCGTCGTAGTGAGTCAGCGCCAGCAAAAGAAGATGTACGACAAGGTCGTCCTTATGCAGGCGGTGCAACGATTGTTCGCCGTGCGACTCCTGCTGAATTGGAAGCACAACAGAGAGCCCGTGAAGCACGTGGTCCTCGTGATGGACGTGGCCCTCGTGATGTACAGAATAGGGACGCGCGCGATCAGCAGCGTGGCGACGTTCGTAAGCCACCCATGAAGCGCCCAGGGTTTGTTGGTGAAGACAAAGGCTTACGTACTTTCCGCGTAGAGGAAGATCCTAATAAGCAAGTTCCACCGGCTGCTCCTGGTGAAGAGTGGCGTGATGCTACTAAGCGACCAGAGAAACGCGTTTTCGCTTCCGCTGAAGAAGAGGAAAAGGCGAAGCGCCTTGTTCCAAAACAAAAACGTTCGCAAATGAGTACGCGATCTTTGCTTCAGTCTTTCTCTGAGAATGAGGAA
Organism: uncultured Oligoflexales bacterium; assembly: GCA_964404325.1. Lineage (GTDB taxonomy): Bacteria > Bdellovibrionota_B > Oligoflexia > Oligoflexales > Oligoflexaceae > CAYOJQ01. The sequence continues at coordinate 5,033 of CAYOJQ010000053.1, read as the reverse complement.
GAAACAGAAGAAGTCGCACCAGTGGAAGCCGAAGAAGCGCCGCGTCGTACGGTATACATGCCGACAGCTTCTAATAAGAAGCGCGACATTAAGCGCCGTAAGGATCTGAAAAAAACGCAGATCACTACACCTCGCGCCGCCTATCGTGTCGTTAAGATGGGTAACGACATCACTCTTGGCGAATTGGGACGGCAGTTAGGTGTTAAGGCCGGCGATCTCATCAAGAAGTTGATGACGCAAGGCATCATGGCGACCATCAATCAAGCGATCGACTTCGATACGGCAACACTTCTTTCGGGTGACTACGGATTCGAGGTTCAATCAAACCTCGTCAGTGCGGATGATATCCTCAAGAAGAGCAAGGCTCACGCTGATGCAGAAACGAAGTCTGCAAATCTTGAAACGCGTCCGCCGATCGTGACCATTATGGGTCACGTTGACCACGGTAAAACATCGATCCTCGATGCGATCCGTACGAGTAAAGTTGCAGCTGGTGAAGCGGGTGGTATCACTCAGCACATCGGTGCTTATACGGTCGAGAAAAACGGTAAGACGATTGCGTTCCTTGACACCCCAGGTCACGAAGCCTTCTCGGCGATGCGATCTCGCGGTACGGAAGTTACAGACATCGTTATTCTTGTGGTTGCCGCCGACGACGGCGTCATGCCGCAAACCGTTGAAGCCATTTCACATGCTCGCGCAGGAAATGTGCCGCTGATCGTGGCGATCAACAAAATTGATAAGCCAAACATAAACCTTGATCGCGTTTACACGGAACTGATGGAACACGGTATCCAATCAGAAGAGTGGGGCGGAGAGACTCAGGTTGTTAAAGTTTCGGCTATGACAGGTCAGGGTATTGATGACCTTCTTGAGAACATTAACCTCTTGGCTGAAGTTCTTGATCTGAAGGCTTCTGCGGAAGCGCCGATGCAGGGTGTTGTTGTTGAGGCGCATCTCGATAAGGGTCGTGGTCCAGTCGCCACGGTTATGGTGCAAAACGGTAGCCTTCGCACTGGAGACTTGGTTGTTGCGGGCGCCGTTACTGGTAAAGTTCGTTTCATGACGAACCACCGTGGAGAGCGTCAGGATTATGCTGGTCCTTCAACGCCTGTTGAGGTGATCGGTCTTTCAGAAGTTCCTCGCGCCGGAGATCGTGTGCACGCAGTGAACGACGAGCGCGTCGCACGTGAGCTTGCTGAGTTCCACGCTAAAGCAATTGCGATGGAAAACCAGGGCAAATCCAGTGCCGCGACTCTTGAACAGCTTCTTTCTCGCGTTCAGGTTCAGGATACGCCTGAAGTTCCGGTTATCCTTAAAGCCGATACTCAAGGCTCCGTAGAAGCGATCGCGGAAGCGCTGAACAAGATTAACACTGAAAAAGTGCGCAATCGTGTTGTTCATAAAGCGGTAGGTGGTGTCTCCGAATCCGATATCACGCTAGCGAAAGCATCTGGCGCGATCTTGATTGCCTTCAACGTGCGTGCCGGCCGTGGTCTCGACGAAGTGGCTGAAAAACAGGGCGTTCCTCTGCGTTATTTCAGCGTTATTTATGATTTGGTTGCGGCGGTGAAAAATGTGATGGCAGGTAAATTGCCACCGATCGTTACCGAAGTTATCCAAGGTCATGCCGAAGTGCGTCAAACCATTCGCGTGCCGAAAATTGGTTTGGTTGCCGGAACGGCCGTCGTGGATGGCAAGATCACTCGTAACTCGCATCTGCGTTTGATCCGCGATAATGTTGTGATCTACAGCGGCAAGATTACCTCGCTCCGCCGCTTTAAAGATGACGTTAAAGAAGTTGCCCAGGGTTATGAATGCGGTATCGGAATTGAAGGCTACCAGGATATTCGCGAGGGTGATGTGATTGAATCCTACGTTATGCAGGAAGAAGCTCCCACACTCTAACTAGAAGACCAATATGGGTTTACGTAAAGAAAAACTAGCAGACGAAATTCGTGATATTCTGGCCTCCTGTTTTCAAGGAGGCCAGCTTTCAGATCCACGCCTCGATGGCGTGACGATTACAGCGGTTAAGCTGAGTCCTGATCTTCAAGTTGCATCGGTTTACTTCCGTGTTTATCTCGACGCGGAGCCGGAAAAGGCTAAGCGCGGTCTGGAAAGCGCGGCGGGCTTTTTACGTAAGAAGCTTTCTCAAGTTCTCGATGTGCGACGAGTGCCGACTCTGCGCTTTTTCTACGATGAAAGCATCGAACGAGCCTCCAAGATCGAAAAACTTCTTCAGGACATTTAACATCCTCGATGCAAGAACTAGCTCTGAAACAAACAGCCGGGCACATGCTTAGCGGCATGATCGCCGTGTATAAGCCTTCCGGGATGATCTCAAAAGATGTCTCCCGTTGGTTTACGCGTCGTCTGGGTCGCATTCATATTGGCCACGTTGGAACTCTTGATCCCTTGGCTGAAGGTGTGTTGCCCATCCTTTTGGGGCGAGCGACTCGTTTGCAGGACTATCTTCTCAATGGAGATAAATCTTATGAGTTTGACATCACGTTAGGATGTGCAACAGACACTCTCGATGCTGAAGGGTGTGTCGTTGCTGAGCTTCCCTGGGAGCATGTGAGCGAAGAAGATCTCCTTCGCGCCGCCCATGAATTGTTGGGTTATCAGGAACAAGTTCCGCCCATTTATTCCGCAATCAAGTTCTCCGGCAAACCTCTCTATGAATATGCCCGCTCTGGTAATGATGATGCCGTGCCGCTCGAGCAGCTCAAACGCAAAGTCTATATTCACAATCTCACGCTGCTTAAGTTTGAGGGGCGTATCGCAACCTTCACGGTAACCTGTTCCAAGGGGACGTATGTTCGTACCTTAGCTGGGAAAATAGGTGAAAAAGTTGGAAGTTGTGGTATGGTGAGCCGGCTTGTCAGGACGTTTGCAGCAGGCGTTCCCATTTCACAAGCAAAGACTCTACAAGAAATTGAAGAGAAGATTGGTGACCTGGATTCTTTGCTGATTCCCGTAGAACAGCTGAAACTTGGTATACCCGTTATTCCTGTTAACGCCTTGGCCCGGAAGAAACTGTTATTTGGTCAGCGTTGCGAGATTGAGCGAATCGTTGAAGGAGAAGGCGACTCGGATGTGCTGCTCCTCGACGAAGAGAAACAAGCGTTCGCGCTCGGAAGAGCGCAGTTTATAGAAGATAAGATCATTATTGCCATGAAGAGGGGCCTGAAATGAGCTCGAATAAAGATTATCTTTTCACGTCGGAATCCGTAAGCGAAGGTCATCCAGACAAAGTCTCTGACCAGATTAGTGATGCGGTTCTTGACGCACTTCTTACTCAAGACAAACACTCACGCGTTGCCGTTGAGACTCTTTGTAAGACCGGCCTCGTGGTGATCGCGGGCGAAGTGACTACAAAAGCCCACATTGACTACGCAAAGATCGCTCGCGAAGTTGTTTCTGACATTGGTTACAACGAGAGCGAACTTGGCTTTGATGCAAAAAGTTGCGGTGTGCTTGTTGCTGTTGAACAGCAATCTGAAGACATCTCAATGGGTGTGACTGAAGGTCAGGGCTTGCATGCGGAGCAAGGCGCTGGTGACCAGGGTATGATGTTCGGTTATGCGATTAACGAAACGCCAGAATTCATGCCCGCAACTATCAGCTATTCCCATAAACTGCTTCAGCACCTCTCTAAACTTCGTAACGCTAAAGACGTGCCTTTCCTTCGCCCAGACGCGAAGAGCCAGGTTACGGCTGAATACAAAGACGGCAAATTGACTCGTATCGACGCCGTTGTTATCTCAACACAACACTCCCCTGATGTTGCTCACAAAACTCTGAGCGACTACGTGATCGATAACGTGGTTAAAAAAGTGATCCCTGCGAATCTTCTCGATAGGGACACCAAGTACCACATCAACCCAACGGGTCGTTTCGTTATCGGTGGACCACAAGGTGACTGTGGCCTTACAGGTCGTAAGATCATCGTTGATACATACGGTGGCCACGGTGCTCACGGTGGTGGCGCATTCTCTGGTAAAGACCCCACCAAAGTTGACCGTTCCGCTGCTTACATGGGCCGCTATATTGCGAAGAACATCGTTGCTGCTGGCGTTGCTGAAAAATGCTTGGTGCAGCTTGCATATGCAATCGGTGTTGCTCAGCCAGTCAGCGTATATGTTGATACATTCGGTACAAGTAAATATTCTGGCCAAAAAATCGCCGCAGCTGTTCGCGAAGTGTTTAAGCTTACGCCACGAGGAATCGTTGAAACATTCGATTTGCTTCGTCCAATCTATCGCCCCACGGCTTCTTACGGTCACTTTGGTCGTTCAGAGTTTCCTTGGGAGAAGATGGATAAAGTCGACGCAATCAAGTCTGCTTTATAAGCGTTTTAGAAAGTTTGTGAATGAAAACCCATGCCTATGCGGCATGGGTTTTTTTTCGGTTGAATAAAAACTAAACTACCGATTTAATTAAAGGAAATTTCAGAAAATGTGTTCATAAACCTCTTGTTGAGATGGTCTGATGGAATCCCAGTCAACCAAAGCGCGGCGGAAGCGGATTTACCTTGTTAATAGGGACTTTCAGTTTCGTTACACGGGAGCGGCCGTTTTAGTCGGCCTCACTTCGACGGCATTAACGATTTTCATCATCTTATATCCTCTCTATCAATTTGAGATCCTGCGCATACCTAAGTTTTTGCCGTTGCCGATTCTCGGCACCATGTTCGCTGCGGCGTTAATAAACATTATTCTTGTTGGTCTTATGGGGGTGATTATCACGCATAAGATTGCCGGTCCCATGTACAGCATGGTTCGACAATTTCGTCGTGTCGAAAATGGCCAGTGGTACGGTCGCATGGGGTTGCGACCAGATGACGAGATGAAATATCTTGTGCGCAATTTTAACGAAATGCTTCACGGCATTCAGCGTCAGAGCCAGGGTGATCTCGAAATTCTCGATCAGATGATCGGTGATCTTGATAAGTCAGGTGTGCGCGATGGCTCGTCCTTGCATGTTAAATTGCTTGAGGTTCACGCGCGCTTAAAGGAACGTCTAGT
>CAYOJQ010000052.1:0-23865 GCA_964404325.1 uncultured Oligoflexales bacterium | reverse complement strand
GCACCATCTCGAAACGTCCGCCGCGCTTGGCGAAATCGCGACCATGTTTTTCTTCATGGACAAGGCCCGATGCAGCGGTCATCCACTGCACGTCACCACTACGAATGAGGCCGCCGCCGCCAGCGGAATCACGATGTTCAACCTCTCCATCGTAAACGATGGTGACTGTTTCAAATCCACGATGTGGATGTTCGCCCACGCCGCGAATATGGTCGGAGGGAGGAAAGTTTTCCGGTCCCGCATAGTCCATCAGGATGAACGGGGAAATCTCGCGGCCGAGGTTGTTGTAACCAAAGATGGATTGTACTGGGAAACCGTCACCCACCCAGTGTCGTGGATGATCGCGTCGAATGGATACGAGCTTTTTCATGGCGTTGCCCTTTCGCGAGAACCATAGGATGAACCCTAAAAGTCTACCGCGATGCCGTGTTCCAAGTCTAATGGTGGGGTGCTTAAAGAAAAAACCCGACACAACGGCCGGGTTTTGAGTTACGCCATTAAATCAGGGAATCGCTGCGGATCGCGCTCGCGCATCATTGCGTAAAGAGTCTCGAAAACATCTTCGGCGTTGGGTTTAGTGAAATAATCACCGTCAGAGCCGTAAGGGCTGCGGTGCTCTTTTGCCGCGAGTGTGCGTGGTGGTGCGTCGAGGTATTCGTAGCCGCCCTGTTTCTCGAGAACTTCCTGCATCATGTACGCCGTCGCGCCACCAGGAACATCTTCGTCCATAAAGAGGGCACAGCTCGTTTTCTTGAGTGACTCGACGATGACGCCGGGGCGATCGAATGGCAACAGTGTCTGAACGTCGATCAATTCGATGTTGATGCCGACGGATTCAAGAAGCGGGAGAGCTTCCTTCACCACATTGATGCAGGCGCCGTAGGTGACGACCGTGACGTCGTTACCTTCTTGCAAAATTTCTGGAACGCCGAGAGTAACCTTGTATTCGTTGAGGTTGTCGGGAAGCGTTTCTTTCAAGCGGTACGCGTTGAGAATCTCGATCACCAATGCGGGATCGTCGCCTTCCAAAAGCGTATTGTACATGCCAGCAGCCTGCACCATGCTGCGAGGAACACAGACATGCATGCCGCGTACGGCGTGAATGATCATGCCCATCGGCGAGCCAGTGTGCCAGATGCCTTCAAGGCGATGGCCCTTGGTGCGAACGATCAACGGACACGCCTGACCACCCGCGGTGCGGTAATGGAGCGTGGCGACGTCATCGCTCATCAGCTCGAGCGCATAGAGCAAGTAATCAAGATACTGAATGTCAACGACGGGGCGGAGCCCGCGCATCGCCGCGCCGATACCTTGGCCCAAGATGGTGGCTTCGCGAATACCTGTATCGGTTACCCGATGCTCGCCATACTTATCGCTGAGTCCGTCGAACTCAAGGTTCACGCCGCCGAGCTTGCCGATATCTTCGCCGACGATAAAGACGCGTGGATCGCGTGCTAAAATGTTGTCGAAACATTTTTGGATGACCTGACGGCCGTCCACTTTTTCAGAACCCGCACTGTAAACAGCATCAACACTCTCAACATGGAGAGGCGAGGTTGAGCCTTCCGCTAGAAGGTAGGTGTTAAAACGTAGGCGGTTTTCTTCCGCGTAGTCGCGGACAAATCGGATCAACTGATCTTTCGCGGCGCCTTGATGATCACGCGCCCGAACCAGCATGCGGCGCGCACTCGACATAATGCTGCGGCGGTTGATGGTGGGAAGACGCGTGAGCGCGAGTTTTTGCTTTTCGATTTCGCCGGCGTCGCCCATTTCCTGAGCGAGATCATCGTAGATGCCAATGATTTCCGTGCGCTCGGCGCGGATGGGCGCTTGAAACTCTTCCCAAGCTTCAGCTCGTTGTTTTTCAACGTCTTTGCGGACGCCATCTTCGAGCGCATCGAGCTCTTCGGCGCTGGCAATCCCTTGACCAATCATCCATTCGCGCATTTTTACGAGGCAGTCGAGAGACGCTTCGTATTGCAGACGCTCAGTGGACTTGTAGCGCTCGTGGCTACCGCTGGTTGAGTGACCCTGCGGCTGTGTCAGTTCATAAACGTGTACGAGTGCGGGCACATGTGTCTTGCGCGTTTTGGCGACGGCTTTGTCGTAGGTTTCAACAAGAGCCGCGTAATCCCAGCCTTTAACCGTGTAGATGTCGAGACCGTTGCTACCGTTTTCCGCTTGGAAGCCGGCGCAGATTTTCGAAATGCTTTCTTTTGTTGTCTGATATTTCGCGGGAACGGAAATGCCGTAATCGTCATCCCAAACGTTCATCACGATGGGCAGGCCCAAAACACCAGCGGCGTTTAAGCTTTCCCAGAAGATGCCTTCGCTCGTGCTGGCGTTGCCGATGGTTCCAAACGCAACCTCGTTGCCGTTCACGGAGAACTGCGAGAGCTGCTGAAGATCTTTGTTTTGGCGATAAAGTTTTGAGGCGTAACCGAGACCGAGAAGGCGTCCCATTTGGCAACCAGTGGGAGATGCGTCCGCACTGCTGTTATGCATCATCAGCTGATTTAACCAGCGACCGTTTTCATCAAGATAACGCGTCGCAAAGTGCGCGTTCATCTGACGACCGCCTGAATTGGGATCGTGCTCGATATTGGCATCGGCATAGAGCTGCGCGAAGAATTTCTTCACATCGCAGGCGCCGACTGCAAACATGAAAGTCTGGTCGCGGTAATAGCCGGAGCGCCAGTCACCGTGGCGGAAGGCGCGGGCCATCGCGATTTGGGCTACTTCCTTGCCGTCACCAAAAATACCAAACTTGGCCTTCCCGGAGAGAACCTCTTTACGACCGATGAGGCTGGCGGTACGGCTGGCAAACGCGATCTTATAGTCGGCGATTACATCGGCTTTAGGTAAGCCAACGACATTTAAACCCTTTTTGGCGGCGACCTTAGCCATCTTCCGTCACTCCCTGCTTTATATACAACTCATAGAGATGGGGAATTTAGCGTACAGGGCCGAAAAATGCCATCAATGTTCGAGGCTCAGGACCGTGACGCCGTCTCCACCCTCGTTGGCTTCCCCTGGTCTGAAATTGATGGGGTAGGGGCCTTTCGCCAGCGCCATGCGTATAGTCTTCTTCAGTGTGTCTGTGCCGTGACCATGAATCACCACCAGATGGGGTTCACCACGCATCACCGCGCGATCCACAAATTGCCACATAATCTCCACGGCACGCTCACTGTCCATGCCTCGGAGATCGAGGCTGTTGGTGGGAGTCGGAATGATCATGCCAACCTTTTCAGGTTTATTGCGGGCTTGCTGCGCCGCGGGGCCTTTCGCCTTTTTCGCGGGTGTTGTTGGCTCTGTCTTGCGACGCAGGAGCCGCAATTCATCCACATTGGGGCGCAGTTTCAACAGGCCGGCTTGAACTTCAACGTTTGCTTGCGGACCTTTCTGCACATTGGTCACGACACCTTCTTTTTTTAAAGAGATGATGTACACCTCGGTGCCCACTTCGAGATCATCAATCGTGCAGGTTTCGCCGGGAATCTCTTGAATGCGGTATTCGTTTTCAAGACGTCCCATCTGTTGATTGATGAAATCCAGTTGTCCTTGGCCCTTCAGTTTTGCATCCGCGAGCATGGCTTCAGCCTGCTTCGCATGAGCGGGTGATTCCTTCACCTGCTTCAATTGCTGCTTCAACTGCTCAATGGTCTCGTGGAATTTCGCTTTCAGCTCGTCAATTTCCGCTTCGTATTTTTCGCCGATTTTGCGTGCTGTCTCCGAACGAACTTCCTTAAGACCCTGACGCTCTTTTTCCCAATGGGCGCGCTGTGTCTCCATCACACGGCGTTCCGCGAGCATTTTTTCCGCTTCGTGACGGGCTTCATCGCGGGCAGAGGTGAGGGATTCAACGAGTGTATCCAAGCTGGACGCGCCTTGGCCGCGTAGTTCGCGGGCACGGCCGATCACGTCGCGTGGGAAGCCGAGGTGTTCCGCTACTTCTATGCCATAACTTTGTCCTGGAAGGTCGAGGATCAGGTTGTATGTAGGCTTCAAATTGCGACTGGAAAATTCCATCGATCCGTTACGGAAGCGATTGTCGGTTACCGCCAAACCTTTAAGCGTGTCGTAGTGCGTTGTGGCGATGGTTATGATGTTTTCGTCGGCGAGTTTTTCAAGAATCGCTTGAGCGATTGCTGATCCCGTCTGCGGTTCCGTGCCAATTGCGAGTTCGTCAAGAAGCACGAGATCATGCGGGCGCGCTTTTTCCAAAATAGGTTTTAGAGAAAGAAGATGGCCGGAGAATGTCGAGAGATTCGCCGTAAGGCTTTGGGTATCACCCATCGCCAAATAGACTTTATCGTACAGATAGAATTCTGATTCACGCGCGCATGGCAGCAACAAACCGGCTTTCATCATGAGATGAAGGATGCCGACTGTTTTAAGCACGACTGTTTTTCCACCGGCGTTCGGACCTGAAACCACGAGTGTGGATTGTTCGGATTGCAGGCCAATGTCGTTGGCAACCGCCGCCTCACCCGAAGGCGATGTCACTAACGGATGGCGTGCTTCGATCAGCTTTAAACAAGCCTTCGGCACAATATTCACCGGCACACCATCGTGGGTGTACGCGAGCGCCGCCTGCGCCGTGAGGAAGTCGAGTTCCACGAGATTGGCATAGTTGTTTACAAGGATATCGTGTTCTTCCGCCACCTGTGCGCTGAGCTCGCGGAAAATACGCAAAATTTCGAGCTTTTCTGAGAGTTCGAGCTCGAGAAGCTCTTCGTTCAACGGAGCGATCACCGTTGGTTCGATAAACAATGTCTGGCCGCTGTCGGATGTGTCGTAAATGGAGCCTTTAATGCGACCGCGTCCATCAAGGCGCATGGGGACGACGTAACGCTCGGAACGGATGGTGTAAAACTTATCCTGTAGATAAGGTTCTAGCTCCTGATCCACCAATAGCTGGCGAATCTGCTGCTCGATTTTTTTACGCATCGCCAATTTTGAACGGCGAATGCTTTGTAGCTCCGGTGAGGCATCGTCAAGAATTTCGCCTTCGGGGCTAATCGCTTTTTCAATCGCCTGACTTAATTTGGGGAGCGGATAAATCGTGCGGTGGAAACGATCAAGAGGAGCGCACTTTCCTTTAAAATCGGTGGTGAAACGATGAATTTGTTTCACTGTCACGCACAAAAGATAAATGGCTCGCAGTGCTTCACCAGGAAGAATCTGACCGAGATGGGCGGCGCGAAAATAACCATCCATGATCGGAAGATCACCGATGGGGGCTTTATAACCTTGGCGCACCAATTCTTTTAACGGCTCAACATCCCGCCAACGCTTTTCAATCTCATCCCGCGATAAATTTAACGGCAGATGACTGCTGCGATCACGACCGGCTTCTGTCTGGGCTTGGTCTGAGAGTTTCTGGAGAAGAAGGGGCCATTCCAAATTATTGAGAACGAGTGATTCCATGATATCCGTCACGATGGCGGTGAAAGGCGTGCAATACTGAAGGAAAACGCCATGCTAGTCGTTAAAACCAGTCTGTTAGAAGTAATAGAAAGCACCCGCTCGTGCCACATATTTTTTGCGTCTGAGGCTGCAAATGGTAATTCAGCACATTCATTTAAGGCGCTGATATAGCTAATAAAAGTTAAGTTCTAGTCGAGGCTCAATGGCGATACTGTCTCAGTTTGGCGTATTCCTCGGCGATCTTTTCCAATAGAGTTCCGACTTCTTTTTTCAATCAGTTTTTAAGGATGTTTTTGATGCAAAAAGCAGGTTTGTTCGTGGCGTTGCTCCTCATGCTCGCTCTTCCGGCAAGGGCAGAACAGGTAAGCCAGGCCGAGGCTCATCAGATTGGTACTGAAGCTTATCTTTATTTTTATCCCCTTGTGACGATGGACGTGTCGCGCCGGCTGGCGACGAACGTTGAAGCGGGTAAAGAAATGGGACGTGGTCCTATGAATACGTTCATTCACATGCGCACCTTTCCTCCCGCGGATTTCCGTGATGTTGTTCGTCCGAATTTCGATACGTTGTACTCCATCGTTTGGCTTGATCTAACCAAGGGGCCGGTGTTGATCTCCGCGCCAGATACTAACGGTCGCTACTACCTGCTGCCGATGCTGGATATGTGGACCGACGTGTTTGCGTCCCCAGGAAAAAGAACGACGGGAACAAAGGCGGAAACATTCGCTGTTGTTCCTCCTGGATGGAGGGGTGAGTTACCTAAAGCGGTAACAAGAATCGATGCACCAACTCCCTATGTGTGGATGATTGGCAGAATCCAAACAAACGGCCCTCAGGACTACGCGGCCGTCAACAAGATCCAAGACAGTCTTAAGATCACCGACCTCGCAGGAGAACCTATCGTTAGTAAGGTTGCTGTTGATCCCAGTGTCGATTCAAAAACACCTCCCCTGGATCAGGTGAATAAGATGCCGGCGGAAAAATATTTTTCCTACGCCGCGGAATTGATGAAAGTAAATGCGCCACACATCACGGATCAGTCAATGATCGCTCGCCTGAAGCGGATTGGCATTGAACCGGGAAAGAGCTTTGACTTTGATAAGCTCAGTCCAGCTGTCCAAGAGGGCTTGAGAAAGGCGAGCAAAGATGGTCTTAAAAACATGGTTGAAAAAACGCCAACCCTTGCGCGTGTCGTCAACGGCTGGCAGATGAATACAGATACCATGGGCGTATACGGAAACTATTATCTTAAACGTGCTATTGTTGCGATGGTTGGTCTAGGTGCGAACCAGCCCGAAGATGCCATCTATCCGCTTAACATTGTCGATAGCAAAGGCAAAATTCTGCACGGTTCGAACAAGTACGTGTTGAAGTTCAAGAAGGATGAGCTGCCACCAGTGAACGCATTTTGGTCGACCACTCTTTATGACCAAGCAGGATTCCAGGTGCCGAATTCTCTCAATCGTTTTGCGATCGGTGACCGAGACGCCCTGAAATACAATGCGGATGGCTCTCTAGAAATCTATGTTCAGAATACTTCTCCTGGCAAAGGCAAGGAATCTAATTGGCTCCCTACGCCGAAGGGACCTTTTTCGCTCACGATGCGTCTCTATGCGCCGAAGCTCAGCGTTTTAGAAGGAAAATGGGTGCCACCGGCGGTCGTGAAGAAGTAATTTTCTTCTGAAACGTGTGAACGTAACAAAATTTTGCCTTGCGGGGCGGATCGAATTCGAGCGATCCGCCTTTGTTAGCGAAACAAAGATGCTAAGGGGAGGGAGTGGTCATGGGGTTTGAAATGTTGGTGGGTCTCACCCTTACAAACGAAAGTGTGTACCAACAATACCGCGAAGCGATGGCTCCCATTCTCGTGCGGTATGGTGGTGGGTTTCGTTACGATTTTAAGGTGGCTAAAACTTTAAAGACGGAAAACGATGATGAGATCAATCGTGTCTTTGTGATCTACTTTAAAAATAGAGTGAGTAAGGACGCATTTTTTGCGGATCCTGAATATCTTGTCGCGAAGGAGAAATATTTTCTCTCCTCCGTGAAGACCACCTCAATCATTGCGGAATACGAGCGATAATCCTCTCTACGAAAAACTAACTTCGTATGGTGTCTCAGGGACGGCTAAGATGATGGAAGAATTTCATCATCCGCCGGAGAGCCATGATGTGCAATCTCGCGCTCGTCTTGTTCGTGAGTCTGGTCGCGTCTGTTACGTTTGCCGCTGAAGAACGCGATGAGAGCCCGCTTTCGGCTCATATAGGCATTGCCTCGGCCATCGATTCCGTCACGATCAAACAAGGTGGCGCCAAGTTCCAGAGGCGTGCTTATCCGCTGCGCGTATTTATAGAAGTGCCGGTCCGTATCGTCGGAACGGATCTAAGAATTGCGCCGGAATTGAGTTACCAGACGCTCTTTCTGGAAAACGATGTGCAGCCCTTTCAACAATTAGAAGGCCAGGAAGGATACGTCGGCGGAAATATTTTTTGGCGCGTGATAGAGCAGATTGATGTGTTTGGGGGATATCGGCGCATTGTCGGTGGCGTATATCAGTCTCAACCGTCTTATTTCAAAACGTCACCCGATCAATTCACAAATGGCGGAAATGTGTCGTTCCGTGTTTCAGGTTTTGGTATTTCACTGGGCGCGCAGTGGTTGCCGTTGCCCAGGGTCGGCTTTTTCTTGTCCGCAACTCACTATCAAAAAAAAGTTGAACCCAGTTTTTTCTTTGAAGGCGCAGATACGCGCTACTTTCAGACGGCTCGGTGGGAGAGCAACGCCATCAGCCTTGGTGCCTTCGTGAGAGGGTAAAATCTCGCTTTCGTCCTACCTTTAAACACGCAATAATATTTTGATGAAGTCAACAAAAGCCACGGAAGGCTCATCATGCTCCCATTTTTGTCGATGCTGCGGCTTTATCTTCTGTCACCGTTGACATGGTGGGCATTTGCGTTTGGACTGGTGGTGGGAAGCTTTCTCAACGTGTGCATCTATCGCGTCCCGCGCAAAACCTTCTTTAAGAAGGCCCGTTCGCACTGTCCGCAGTGCGATGCTCTTATCCCTTGGTGGGGAAACATTCCGGTACTGTCATGGGTGCTACTCCGGGGGCGAGCCAGATGCTGCGGTGCAAAGATCTCCGTCCAGTATCCTCTGGTGGAACTCGCCACGGGTTTCATTTTTGTGGCGCTCTATTGGGTGTTCCCGTTTTTTGGTCGCATGAGTAGCGGCTACCTCATGGATCCCGCTGAGCTGATTCGCTTTACTCATGCGGTGATCTTCAGCAGTCTTCTCTTAGTCTGTTCGGTCATCGACATGCAGCATCGCATCATTCCGGATGTCATTAGTCTTCCCATGATAGCCGTTTCCCCCCTGGTCGCTTTGACTCACCCAGATCTCACCCTCACGTCCTCGCTGCTGGGCATCTTGATCGGGGCAGGGGTGTTTTATGCTCTGGCCTGGTTTTATTACCTTCTCCGCAAGGAGGCGGGCTTAGGGATGGGGGATGTGAAGCTTTTAGCGGCCATTGGCGGGTGGTTGGGCTATCAGGCTCTAGTCCCGACCATTTTTTTAGGCAGCATTTCCGGTGCCGTGTATGGAATTGGTGCTATAATCATTACGAAAAATGTTCACATGAAAACCGCGATACCTTTTGGCCCCTTCCTCGCGCTCGGGGCCTTCACTTACCTTCTAGCAGGGGGGAGAGTGTGGGAGTGGTTTTTGTGGTGAAGGAAATGGTAAAGAGGCTGCCGGACGTGAGGGAAACCAAAGATGGCATCAACTGAGTTTTTAACGACGCAAACAGAGGCACTCTGGCAAGAACCAAATTTGGATCGGTTGACGTGGCGTTTTGCGAAACTGCTCGTTGAGGAGTATCACGTCAATCATTTAGCCTTTGTGCAAGTTCTCCAACTCCGACCTCTCCGATGGGAAGCCAAGGATCTTGAGTTAAAAGGAGAACGGCTGAACGCAGACGAACTCCAAGACTTGGGTGAGCAATGGCGTGGCCTTGATCTCCGCAATCAAGAATATCGAGATGGGATGCACCACATCGTCAGTAACGGCCGCAGTTACCGCTTCCTCAGGTCCGGTGATCCGCAAAAAGGACACATCCTTGTTTGGCTGGAGCCATCTCGGGCCATCGACGCGGAGAAGAACGCCGCCCTGGAATTTCTCGGTCGCCAGTATCAACATATCGCGCGTCTCTTCGATAAGTTGGATCAGACGCAGGCCCTTGTTTATCAGGATGAGCTCACCGGCTTATTTAACTACCGTTATCTGGATGTTTGTTTGGACGCGGAGATTCGCCGCGCACAACGCTACCAGTCCAGCTTCTGCCTTCTCTTCATCGACCTTGATAACTTTAAGCCAGTCAATGATCAGCACGGCCATCTTTCGGGAAGCGAAGTGTTGAAGCAGGTGGCGCATGTTCTAAAAGAGGACCTGCGGGAAGTTGATAGTGTTTTCCGCTATGGTGGTGATGAGTACGTTGTTCTTTTGCTCGAGGCCACAAGTGTGACGGGCGCCATGACAGCGGAGCGTATTCGCAAGCGCATCGAACAAAAAGCCTTTCGCACGGAAGAGGGAAAGAGCGTTAACGTGACGGCTTCCATTGGCGTTGCCGCGTGCCCCGAACACGGCATAAGTAAGGAAACGCTTTTGAAGATGGCCGACCAGAGTATGTATAAGAGCAAGCATGGCGGTAAAAACCGTGTTTTTGTGATGAATCGCGAAGCTGCCGCGGAGATTGCCGAAGGCCACGGAAAAAGGACTTTCTGATGGAAACTGCTCGTCCCAAAACGCCCGCTGAGAGCGTCGTGGAAATGACGGAAATGGTTTTGCCGCAACACACCAATGCCTTGGGCACAATCTTTGGTGGTGTGGTGATGTCCTGGATTGATATCGCGGCGGCGACTTGCGCGATCCGGCACGCGCGAAAACAAGTTGTCACGGCATCCGTTGATGCCTTGGACTTCCTCGCTCCCATTCGACTTGGTTGGATCGTCACGCTCAAAGCGTGCGTGAACTACGTGGCGAAAACAAGCTGTGAAGTGGGTGTGCGCGTGACCGCGGAGAATCCCATCACGGGGGAGCAGTTTCACACCGCAAGCGCCTACGTGACGATGGTGGCTCTCGATGGCAATGGCCGCCCCTGTACCATGGCTCCCATCACACCTCTCACGCAGGAAGAAAAAGATCGCTTTCAATCAGCACAAGAACGGCGCCAAGCCCGTCTCGATCTTAAAAAACAGAATGCGGCGCGCAAAAGTCTGAGGAAATAAGATGGCGGTGCGGGCGTGGGCACGGGTGTGCTTATTAAGTTGTTTCTTCAGTGTCTTTGGAACGACGGCGTTCGCTATTCCCATTTTTGTGCCGCCCGAGCCTGGAAATTACGAAGACCTGCAGGTCTACCTTCATACAATTGAAGTGGATAATCAGGTCTATAATAACTTTGGCCATACAGCGATTCGCGTTGTGGACCCCAGTCATAATCTTGACATGGTTTTTAACTGGGGGATCTTTGATTTTCGCGATCCCTTCACATTCAGCTTTCGTTTCTTTAAAGGCATCCTTGACTATGAGCTGGGAATTTATCCCTTCAGTCAGGCGCAGAGACGTTATCAGCTGGATCGGCGTACGGTTTGGCAGGACAAACTCAATCTAACCGTTGAGCAAAAGAAGATCTTGATGCGCCGTTTGATTTGGAACGCGCAGCCGGAAAATCGCACCTACGCCTACCAATACTTTTTCGATAACTGCTCCACACGGCCCCGTGACTACTTGAATGAAGCTCTGGGCGGAGCGCTTAAAGACCAATATGTGGATCAGCTCACTGGAGAGACATTTCGCGATATGGTGTGGCAGCACTACGCGACCAATCCAGAGGTTGCGCTGTCCCTCGATATCTTAATGAACAGCCGCATCGATCGAGAGATGAGCCTCTGGCAAAAGATGTTTCTTCCCAAAACCCTTCGCGAAGGTTTGGTGAAATTTCCCGTGGAGCTCGCTGTTGCCGGCAAGGATCCATTGGTTGCGGAAACAAAAATTCTCTTCGAATTTCCGGCGCCACAGCCAGGCCCCATTCACGGTTTTGGCTGGGTCTTGTTGCTAAGCGCGGTTCCCCTCGGGTTTGTGCTGTGGGATCTCTATCGCACTTACAAAACGCGTAAAGAGATCGCCCTTTCGTCCCGGGCGCTCCGCGTCTTGGGTCTATTTACATTTGTGTATGGGCTGTATACTGGGCTTCTAGGGATTTTGATGGTGATCACGTGGATGTTCTCAGCCCACTTTGATCTTCATCACAATGCGAACCTTTTGCTATTTTTCCCGTTGGATCTTTTTTTGGTGCGGCTGGGCGGTTATTGGTTATTTAAAGGGCGCGTCCCGACTTTTAGCGCTCGCGCGGGGGTTTTGCTTGCGCGGTATGGCGAGGCGCATTTGCTGGGAATAGTGCTTTTAGTGATAGTGGCGGTGACGGGAATCGTTACCCAAAATGTCACGCGTGTTTTGATTTATATGGCGCCTTTGTCCGCCCTGTTATGGTGTTTAGTCCTATGGGGCAACACAATTAAAATCAGCCCGAGAGAAGATTGATGCGTGATGATCAAAGCATGCAGCGGCGATTTAAGCGTTACCTAGAAGGCAAGGAAGATGCTCTTGTGGAGCTCTTTGATGCCGAGCGAACGCGCGTCTATGATTATGTTGTTCGGATGACCGGCGACGATACCGCCGCCGCGGAAACCATCGACGAGATTTGGGAGTCTCTGAAAGAGAATAGCCCGGAATTTTTCTCGTTGCCGGAGTGGCGTCAGTACGTTCTTTCGATCGCGCGAACAATCAATCAATCTCGCTGGAACGCCAATACCAAGCAGTTGGAAAATGCCACCATTCGAGATGAGTTGGTGCGCGGCAAAGGTGACTCCGACACCTTGCGGCTCATGGCGGACGTTGATAAGGCGCTGCAGAGCCTGCCAGGGCCCGAACGCGAAGTCATTTTGTTGCGCTATCAAAATCACCTGTTGATGGAAGACGTCAAAGCGGTGATGGATGTTGCGGAAGATCAGATACAGCGTTGGGAGAATTCCGGTAAAAAAATGCTGAGTCTGGTACTTGGTGACAGCGTCGATCTACCGCGGGAAATTGGTTTTTTGCCCCGTCATACGAATACCTCCTCGGGGGAACACTCGACCCAAGCTTTGAGTCAGATGATCGCGAACGTAAAACGATCAAAGCCGGGAATTGCCGTGCGCTGGCCCATCCCGGCTTTGGTTTTGATCGGTGCGGGCACGATGTTTTTTATCGTCTACTCGTGCCGCTAGCCGCTGTGATTACTTACCCACCACAAACTGCATTTGTTTTAAGTTAAACTTCTCGTTCGCGGTATCGCCCATGAGGAACACCTGAACTTCGGGTGTTTTTTCAAATTCGCATTTATAGGCGACCTGAGCGACCGTGCCTTGGGTCTGCGCGTATTGAAAGGCTGTTTTCTTCAGCGCGCCGAACCCTTGAGCTTCCGCAATCTTCTTCATCAACTGTTCCGTTGAACCGCGCGTGATCTGTTCAAGCTCCTTCTCTGTCAACTCCTTATGAGTGTTCACGTCCTTCGGCTTAAACCAATCCCCCACGATTTCTACCTTCGTCATCTTAATTGGCGTGACGGGTTTTGTATTATTGGTCTTAACCTCTGAGATCTTCTTGACGATGTCCATGCCCTTTGTGACTTCGCCAAAAATAGTGTGGCGGTTGTCGAGGTGGGATGTTTTCGCGACCGTGATAAAGAACTGGCTGCCGTTGGTGTTGGGACCGCGGTTCGCCATCGACAAAAGACCTTCCTTGTCGTGCTTTAGATCGGGGGAAAATTCGTCGGCGAATGTGTAGCCAGGACCACCGGTGCCGTTTCCGAGCGGGTCACCTGTTTGCACCATGAAGCCTGGAATCACGCGATGGAAGATAATGCCATCGTAGAAGCCCTTGCGCGCCAATGTCACAAAGTTGCTGACGGTCATGGGAGCTTTATCTTCGAAAAGTTTCCCTTCGATCGTGCCCAATGTTGTGGTTATGCGGAACTGGAGAGGTTCATTTGAAGTTGTTGCATCCGTTTTCTTGTCATCCGCGGCGAAGGCCGTGTGACTCACAATAAACGCTAAAAGTAGCGCCGATAGGCTTCGTTTCATTCAGCACCTCGTGGAGAATCATTGAAAATTTCTTCGAGATTACGTTTTTGACCAGGTGTTGGCAAGGATTGGACGCGGGTTCGCTTCTGGTTGAGGCCTTCTAGCAGTCTAAATCAGGCATCGCGTGGCTTAAAAGGAAGAGCGGATTTGTTGAGCGAAGGCTCGTCACGCGGCAGTTTGATCGTGAAGGATGCGCCGCGACCCCGGCCCTCGCTGCGAACTTCTATGAATCCGCCATGGAGGTCCACGAGAGTTTTGCTGATGGCAAGACCAATGCCCAAGCCCCCGTGAGAGCGTGAACGGGAAGAGTCCGCCTGAGAAAAGCGCTCGAAGACATGGGGAAGATAATCCTGAGAGATGCCAACACCCTCATCCCTAACGGTGATTTCATGCCACGAATCGGTTTGTTCCACGGACACGTCCACAACGCCCCCGCGTTCGGAAAATTTGATGGCGTTCGATAAAAGGTTGCTCAAAATCTGTTGCAACCTCTTGGGGTCGGCATAGACCCATTGCGACTCGTTTTCACACTTAAATACCAGCGTGATGTCTTTTCTTTTGGCTTCTGGTGCAAATGTGGCGATCGTTGCGCGAACGGCGTTTGGAAGTTCGATAAAATCCTTATGCAATGTGATGGATTGTTTGATGATGGCCGAAAGGTCGAGCAGATCAAGAACAAGCGTTTCCTGCAGATCAGCGTTTCGGATGATGGCTTCGACAGCTAACTTCCGTGTTTCGTCGTCCAGAGAGTTGTCCTGAAGAAGATCCGCGTAGCCTTTGATGGATGTCAGTGGCGTTCGCAATTCATGAGATAGATTCATGAGAAAATCGTCTTTGATTGTATTGAGGCGTTTTAGGTCCCTTTCGGCGACGCTGCGTGCCTGTACCTCTTCGTTTAAGCGGTGATAGATGCCCTTGATGATTAAGTCGATGACCTGCTGCGTTACCATAAGAACAATAATGTTCGTCACAACGATAAGCCATAAGTCGAAGGAATCAAAAACAGCAGGTCCAACAGGCAGCGAACGTATCGTGTCCCAATAAGCGAAACCAAAGCCCGCCGCGACGACAAGCACTGTAAGGAGTGCGACAATCCAGCGCTCCAATATGAAACCGGCCCAAAATAACGCCACCATGGTCGCAACGATTGGCAGTACGGAATTGCCCGGGGACAATGCGGCAAAAACGAACAATTTCAAGATATAAGCGAGAATAAAAAATAGACTCGCGGCCTCCACCTTTCCGCGACGAAGGATAATATTGCTGATGACCGCGAGAAGGACGTTACCAGCCGCGGAGAAGTAGAAATGCGACTCCGCGCCGGGATTCAGCAAGCCGATGACGATGAGGAGAGCTGGCACGATGGACGCGACGGTGAGCGTGATCGCATTAAGGATGGCTGCCCTGATTGCGGTTTCAGGTTCCCCGAAGTGAGGGGGCGCCAGCAATGATTTCAATCGACCCAGTAAGTGCGACATGGTTCTCCCCGTTGGTCGACGCTTTTGGAAACCATACGATAAAAAACTATAGCAGAAACAAAAAGATTGAGTTGGAATTTGACCGTGTGGCCAATTGTTCGTTAGAGTAAAGGGAAAGACCACAATATTTTTCTGAAAAGGACGCCACCATGAAACATTGGCAGTTTATAACCGTGCCGTTACTTCTAGGTTCCGCGGTCAACGCACATGCTGATGAAGGACGCCCTTTTCGGGTCGTGCCGCAAAATGAGGCAGCGCGTAGCATTCTCGATAATACTTTGATGGTGTCTGGTGGTGATGCGCTGGTGAAAGAAGCGGATACTTCTGCTTGGGACTTCAATAACCTTTATTGGGTGAACACGCAAAAGATCGATCGTCAAAAGACGGACTTGGTTTCGTTTGGTGACGTTTTGCATGAAGTGAAAGGTCAATACGCTGTCATGCGTATTGAGCAGGATCGTGTTGAGGCGCTTTCCCATAGCCTCCACAACCAAGGACTTGCCTGCGGTCTTCTCTTTAGAATGTTTGGTGACACGGTTGCTAGTTCCTTCACGGCGCCCACGCCCGCACCTGTTGTGGAAGTGAGTCAGAAGCTTCCTCAGGTGGAAGCGATGACGCAGAAGGTCAACCAAGAAAACATTCAGCAGACCGTTGAAGAGATGTCTTCCATCTTTAGCCGACACCATAACTCCGATACCGGTATCGCTGTGACGCAGCAGTTGATCGAAAAATATCAGGTTCTCGCCAATGGCCGTTCAGATGTCCAGATCAGCGCGTTTGATCATGGAAACGTCACGGATCAAAACAGTTTGGTTGTTCGCATCGAAGGCGCCACCAATCCCGACGAGATTGTTGTCCTTGGTAGCCACATCGACAGTATCTCTTTCCTTAGCGACGCGGCTCCTGGCGCGGATGACAATGCCAGTGGTACGGCCACCAACATGGAAATTTTCCGCGTGTTGATGGAGTCAGGCGCACGCTTTGATCGCACCATCGAGATCCACGGTTACGCGGCGGAAGAGGCTGGTCTTTTAGGTAGCCAAGATATTGCCAAGAAATACAAAAGCGCTGGCAAAAACGTGGTGGCCATGGTGCAGCACGACATGGTTCTCTATCGCAAGGGATCAGAGGACATGATTTGGTTCGTCACGACAAACACCAACAAGGCGCTTAATGCCGACCTCCAAAAGTTGACCGATTCTTATGCGGGCGTGAAATGGGGTGAGGCGTCTCTCTATGGCGGCTCCAGCGACCACGCTTCATGGAACCGTCAGGGTTATGCGGCGGCGTTCCCCTTCGAGAAGCCTAGCGCTTACAACCAAAAGATTCACACCCCCAATGACACCATTGCAAACTCCGGCGCCTTTAGCCAGGCAGCGGCGTTCGCGAAGTTGGGTGTCGCGTTCCTTAATCACTATGCTGGCTTGAAATAACCTTCAGGACAGAGTTGTTGCAGAGTTAGAAAGCGGTCTCAAAGGGGCCGCTTTTTTTTATGCTAAGATATGGGGCAATTGTCGCGCTTTCATATCGAGATTGTAGGAGCCTGGCATGCGTCCATTGGCAAGGGTGTCGGTGTCCCTGTTCTGCCTCATAGCGATTTCTTGTTCCATGGCTCGCGATATTGACGTTCAAGGTCACCGTGGCGCGCGCGCCCGAAGACCAGAAAATACACTCGCGGCTTTTGACTACGCATTAAAGGTTGGGGTCGATACCATCGAGCTTGATTTGAATGTGACACGAGATGGCGAAGTGGTTGTCCTGCATGAACAGTTCATTCCAACAAACCTTTGTCTTGGACCAGATGGTCAAGAGCTTCCACCGGATGTTCCTGTCTACTCCTTGAATCTGGAAAAGATAAAAACGTTCGATTGTGGCAGTCGAAAGAATCCAGATTTTCCCGATCAAGTTGTTGTTCCCGGTGAACGCATCCCGACGCTGGATGAAGTTTTTGCATATGTGGAGCAATCCAATCTTCCAAGAGCCAAAACAGTTCGTTTCAACATCGAGACAAAGATTCGTCCCGATCGCCCCGATCTATCCCCCAATCCTGAAGAGTTTGTGCGCAAGGTTTTGGATATCGTGCGAAAGCACGGCATGACAGAGCGGACCACGCTGCAATCCTTTGATCCGCGGACTCTGATTGTCGCGGGTAAAATGGAACCAGGATTGCGCTTGTCATTTCTTTTTGCCGCGCATGGTCTATCACCCATTGATGTCAAACAATTCGGCACGACGTTTGTTTCACCAAACGTGGGATGGATCACTGAGGAGAAAGTGAATCTGCTCCATGCGGCCAACGTTGGCGTTCTCCCCTGGACAGCGAACACGCGGCCGGATTGGGAACGCCTCATTCTCATGGGTGTGGATGGCATCATCACGGATGACCCGGAGGGGCTGCTTGAGTTCCTGCATGAGCGGGGCCTACGTCTCGAACAGAAGTAGTCATAAAAAAAGCCAGGGACAGCGCCCTGGCTTTTTCTTTTTTCCTTAAAGACTATTTCAGTCCCAAGATTCCCAATAACATACCGCCATGTTCTACGAAGAACGGAGCGAATACGAGAGAGAGGATCGCCATCAGCTTCATCAAGATGTTGATGGATGGGCCAGAAGTATCCTTGAATGGATCACCAACGGTGTCACCCACAACCGCCGCAGCGTGAGCTTCAGAGCCTTTGCCGCCGAGGTTACCGGCTTCGATGTATTTCTTCGCGTTATCCCAACCGCCGCCGGCGTTGGAAGAAGCAAGAGCCATCACGAGGCCAGAGATCAAAGAGCCCGCAAGAAGACCTGCAAGAGCTTGTGTGCCGAACAAGAAACCAACAACAAGTGGTGTGGCCATCACGAGAACGCCTGGAGCGATCATTTCGCGAAGCGCCGCGGTTGTTGAAATCGCAACGCAAGCGCTGTAATCCGCGCGCTCAGTGCCTTTCATGATGCCTGGACGCTCACGGAACTGACGGCGTACTTCCTCGATCATGCCGTTAGCCGCGCGACCCACGCCCTTCATGGTTTGTGCCGTGAAGAGGAATGGCAACACGCCGCCCACAAGGGCGCTGGCGAATACCAGCGGAGAAAGAAGGTCAAGAGCTTGAACGTTGGAGCGGGTTAAGAACGCCGCGAACAACGCGAGAGCTGTAAGAACCGCGGAGCCAATCGCAAAGCCTTTGCCGATAGCGGCCGTGGTGTTACCCGCGGCGTCAAGCAAGTCAGTGCGCTTACGAACCTGTGGCTCAAGCTCGCTCATTTCAGCGATACCGCCCGCGTTGTCAGCAACGGGACCGTAAGCGTCAATGGTGAGGCCGATTGCCATGGTTGAGATCATACCCAGGGCCGCGATCGCGATGCCGTACATTCCAGCCAAAGACCAAGAGATGAACGTTGTCACCGCAACGGCGATCACAGGTGTTACAGAGGATTTGTAGCCCAATGCCAAGCCGTAGATGATGTTGGTGGCGGCGCCTGTTTTGGACGCATCCGCAACTTCGCGAACGGGCTTGTAAGCGTGGGAAGTGAAGTACTCAGTGATGTAGCCGATCAAAAGACCTGACCAGAGACCGCAAAGAAGAGAAATCAACACGCCATTTGAAGTGACGGTATGGCCGGCAACTTCAAATTCAGGAACCATGACTTCCTTCGTGACGAAGATCATGGCGATCGTCATAAGGATGGTGGAGATCAAAAGCTGTCGTTTCAAAACGGGTTCGGCAGAAGTTGCCGAGTCGTTCAAACGGGCAAAGAAAGAAGTGATAAGACAAACAGGAATACCGACCGCGGAAATCAAAATCGGATAGATCATCGCTGAAGGAGAAGCCACGATCGCGGCGGATGTCGCGCCGATAACCAATGCCGCGCAAGTCGCTTCCGCGCAGGAGCCGAAGAGGTCAGCACCCATGCCGGCGATGTCGCCCACGTTGTCACCGACGTTATCGGCGATAACGGCTGGGTTACGGGGATCGTCTTCCGGAATACCTTGCTCAACTTTACCGACAAGGTCAGCGCCCACGTCAGCGGCCTTGGTGAAGATACCGCCACCCACGCGGCTAAAGAGAGCCACTGTGGAAGCGCCAAGACCAAAAGCGGCAACCATTTCCATCAGCATGTATGGGTCAGCGATGAATTGGCTGTAAATAAGAACCATGGACATCAAGCCGATCACCGCAAGACCAACAAGGCCAAAACCCATAACAGCGCCTGATTGGAACGCAACTTTGAATGCGTCCTTCAGACCGTTACGAGCAGCGATGGTCGTGCGAACGTTACCGGTTGTGGCGATCTTCATGCCCAAGAATGCGCAAAGGCAAGAGATGGTCGCACCCACCAAGAACGCGATGGCGCTGAAGAGGCCCTCGTTCAGTTCAGAGTGGTCGGTGTTCAGGACGAAGGCCATCAGGATGGCAAAGCAAAGGACAAACAAGGAGACGTAAAGGAACTCGCGCTTCAAGAAAGCCATGGCGCCTTCGCTGATCGCCGTGGAGATCTCGCGCAAGCGAGCGGTTTCTTTGTCGTTATTACCTTGCACAGGGATGGCCGAAACTTTCTTGGCCAGGAATAGGGCGACAATAATCGCCAGAACTGCACAGGCGTAAATCAGTTGCACTATCAACGCGGTACTCCTTGTTAAGTATCAATCGAAGGGCGGTTATGCCAAAAAATGAAGCAGAGGTAAATGTGGAAAAAACATTTTAGAAAAGAGCGGGTTGGGGCGGGGACGGGGGAAATAAAAAACCCCTCCGTGAGGAGGGGCAGGTATCCTGTATTTAGGCAGGATTACTTCTTCTTACGACGAACTGCTTTACGCTTGGGAGCTTTCTTAGTAGCGGCTTTTTTTGTCGCTTTTTTAGTAGCTTTCTTCGCCGTAGCCTTGCGCTTAGAAGCCTTCTTAGTGGTCTTCTTAGCAGTTGCCTTACGCTTAGCAGCTTTTTTGCGAGTTGCTTTGCGTGTTGTTTTCTTAGCAGCTACTTCCATTTCACCAGCAACTGCCTTCTTGGCTTTACGACGCTTGGTGGTTTTTTTTGCTGCTGACTTTTTTGTGGCGCGTTTTGCACCAACTTTGCGAGCGCGTGCTCTCATGAAACTTCCTCCTAACATAGTTACCATTCAGTCTCATAGGCTGAGACTTTATCTTCTGACCTCCCGCCTCCCTGCTGAAGGTCCCTACGCACAAGCATGAAATTTCTTGATTGCTTGGCTTAAATATTAACACGACTATTTGGAGATTGAAAAGTTTTATTATCGCCTTCTTAGGTCCCCACAAATTTTTATCCGTAACAAGAGTTGTAAATGCAGCTAAGAAAATGGCAGCAAAAAGCGCCAGATACACTGGCGCTCTAAGGATTGCTGGTTTTGATGGAAAGTGTCGAAAGGACCTAGTCGGGCATCTCGGATTTTCGATGCGTTGCCTGAAAAACTTTCAAAGCGGCCTGAGCGCGGTCGGAAAGAATCGGAGCCGACTTCCCTTTTGTTGGTGTGGGGGCATCTGGTTTCTTTCGTTGCGCGGCGGAAACAGGGGCGCTCGCACACAGTCCGGCTTTCGCGAGGTGATCCGCTAGCACAGGGTCGGCAATCAGAAAGAGTCCCGTCTGGTTGGGTGCCGCCTTTTCCAGGAGGTTCGTCAAAAGTGTCTTTGTGCGACCGTAGGAAACTTCTTTCCGCCAGAAGAAGACACTCAACGGCGATGTGAGTTGCTCGGGAGCGAAGATGCGATCGTTGCGCGCGGCTTTCAGCGCCTCGCGGGCGAGGGAGTGCAAGCCCGTGATACGGTGACAGAGAACAAAACATTCCGGCCATTGCAGATTCTGGATATCACGCATGGGTAGAGCGAGACGTTCAAAAGTTTGACGCCAGGATGTTTGCAGCTCCGTGCAGCGGCGTTTGATGGATTGTTGAATATGGTGGTTCGCTTGTAAGCGCACATCTTGTTCGCGGTAGCGTTTGAGTTGCGCTTGCTTCTGCTCTTGGTAATCGAGAATGCCGCGGAGCTCTCCGAGAAGGATGGTGGCGTTATCCAACGGCGTTTCTTTTTGGCTGCCGGTGACATGACGCCATTCAAGAATGATGCTGCCCACATCGTCGAGTTCTTGGCGGTACTGACGAAGCTCACGTTTAATTTCTTCCGCTTTCTGCCATAGCTCGGCGATTTGGGCATAGTGCTGAATGAGGCCAAGAAGGGTTTTCAGATTGCAGTCTTTGGCGAGGCCGTATTTTTCAGCAACGAGCTCCCAGTTCTTGCGCAGCTTGCCATGCTCTAAAACAATCTTTTCATGGAAATCGCGGATGGCCGTGCGCGCGTCCTGATTCATTCCTTCCGCGTTCTGCAGGTTGGAATGGAGTTCTCCGAGCCGGGCGAGGGCGTAGTCCACCGCCATGCGTGCGTTATCAAGGCGCTCATCCTTCGTCGCCGCCTGCGGCACGAGTGCCTTTGTGATGGCGGGTTGCTGCGGTGTCGGAGTGAGAGTCTTACGATACTTATCCAGCCACTGGCCCCATTTCGAAGCCGGAGTTTCCGGTTCGGCTGCTTTTTTGATCTGACTGGTTAATGTGGTCAGACAGCACTGCAGCTCCGCGGTGATCTGGGTATCGTGCTGCAACAGGTGCTCAATGGTCGCGAGGTAATCATCAAAGAGAGGCGCCACGCGATTTTCCATTTCGCCAACACTTCTGTCGTAGGCGACTTGGAGTTGTTCATAAGCTTTCAGACGAGCGAGAAGCTGTAAAACTTTTTCCCAGGGAATATCCGCGAGGTTCGCGGGAAGCTGGGGGATGTCGTTTTTGCGGCAGATGTTCTGCAGCTTATTCTCTGTTTCTTGTAGCTTCTCTTTCAATACCTGCGGGCTGCGAGCCGGATCTAAAAGAGGCGCTGACTTCAGGCGCAGACGATCGAGAAGGTCCATCTCTTCTTCGAGGCGTGCGATGGTTTCTGGATCAACGGCACCGAGCTTTCTTTGTTCTTCTTGTTCTTGGCGCTGATCGGTGTTGAGTTCGCGCCACATCAGATAGAGAGGTTCGAGTCCGTCCGCAAGTTTCTGCGCCATCGCCGCATCAATGTATGCGCGCGTGCCGAGAAATTCTTGCAGCTTACCCACCGCCAGATCAATTTGACCTTTCACCGCTTCTCGCAACGAAAGAGGCGCGCTATCGGCTTCACCGTGAGCGAACGCGATCAGCTGCTCATCCTCTTCCATCAACTCAAAACGTTTTAAGGTCGGAGCTTGTTGATTGAGTGGACCGCTGACCATGGAGTCAAACAAGGCGGCGCGAAGGACTTCTTCGGCGCGATCCTGCACTGGCTGACGATTTTGGAAGATGCGTGAGCGATCCGCCGTGCGTTCCACAATCCATGAATCGCCGTTTTCATCATGCAGATGAAGAACGACGTCGAGAATACGCACGTGTCTTTCGTTGTGCAGCGCGTAGAGCAAAGCCGCGTAGAAATCTTCGAGTTCATCGGCGCGCGCGTGATGACAAAGGAAGTGGCGTAGTTTCCCGCTGGCGCTTTGGAAACGATAAAGACGCGGTTTATCTTCGTGCAAAACCTGATATTTAATGGCGCTAATCATCACGGCTTCACCCGCAGCGGAATGGTTGACTGTCAAAGCTTTGACGTTGGGATCTTTTCTTCCATTATAAACAAGAATCGCCTCACTTTGGCAGGGATGCCGCGCACTTAGTGTTTTTTATCGATTTGTGATTCCGTATGTGGGCGCGGTGAATTGGTTTTTTGCGTGGATTCGGGAAAACGCAAAATTCGCGGGGCAGCTGAAAAAGGGAGATCCTTGTTACAATAGATCCATGAGGTGAAAGCATGAGTCCGGAGATCTTTGTCTTCGAAGATGAGATTGCCAACCAACGCCTTATCAATCTTGTGCTGCAGGCGGGTGGTTTTCGTTCGCAGTTGTTCGCCAATCCCGTCGACGGATTGCAGGAACTGCGTCGCGGCGCGCGTCCACACCTCATCTTGTTAGATATTATGATGCCGCAGATGGATGGCCTTCACGTTCTCAAGGAATTGAAGGGCGATGCGCGCACAAAAGATGTGCCCGTTGTGCTTCTCACGGTGTTGACGCAACAGAACGTGGTGGTACAGGGAATTAAGCTCGGTGCCATGGACTACATCCGCAAGCCTTTTCATCCGCAACAAATGCTTGAACGTTTGCAGAAACTTCTTTCCGCATGATGATTATTTCCGAAAAATCTTTGCACGCGGCGCGCCCCTGGCGTGAGTCGTTCGCGCGTGGCCTTGGTCTCTGGGGCGCGCGAGCGCTTCGCCTCTTGCCACCGGAAAAAGCGCGCCGTCTTGGTCTGTGGTTGTTGGATCATGAATTGATGCGCCGCCTCGGCGAACCAGGCTTTCACGAGCAGATGACGGGACTTCAGGTGGATGTTCCCGGTCTTGGTAGGTTGGATCATCCGATTGGCATCGCCGCGGGCTGGGATCGTAGCGGAAAACATCTGACGGGTCTCACTTCTTTGGGCGCCGCTTTTGTCGAAGTCGGTACAGTTACGCCGCTCCCTTCTCACGAAGATGTGCATGAGGATCTGCAACTACTGCCGGCGCAACGTGCCGTGACCTTTCGGCCGGGGGCGGTGAGTGCCGGGGCTCATGAAGTGAGTGGACGTCTCAGCGCCCATCGTCGTCTGGGGGGGCTTCTTCCTCTCGGCGTGAATTGCGGCGCGAATCCTGGAACACCGTTCGAATTGATGGCGGAAGATGTTCTCGCTTCCCTGCAAGCATTTCACGGTGACGCGGGTTACTTCGTTTTCAACCTTCCGTTGTCGCAGCT
>CAYOJQ010000051.1:7877-24177 GCA_964404325.1 uncultured Oligoflexales bacterium | reverse complement strand
TCCTCAACACGCGACCTAACCTGGCGCTGGTTTACACAAAATAATTTACGCTCTCCCGTTATTTCTCGCGGGGCATTCCCTTACACTCATTAAATTGCTGTCTTAATTCCGCATTCATTTCTTTAAGCATCGCGTATTCATTGCCCGAGCGAATGCGTCCATAATACTCAGATATCTCGACAGACTTTTCAGGATTCATGAGCGCCAAGATCTCAGTGGTCTGCTTCTTCGGTATTTTATTAAACAAAGAGACGATAAGGTCTTTATCAAGCTTCTCAAACACCGGAGCGGCTTTCTTCGGCGGCATCTTCTTGTAAAACTCAACCAGCTGCTCAAGGCGCTCGTCGTTTACCTTTTTCTCTTTCTGCAGACTTTCATCGAAGAACCGCATTTCGTCTTCAAGTTTGCGGATTTTCGTCTCGATCGTCTTTTCAATGCTCTTAAGCTGCGCTTCTCTCTTCTCAAGAAGACTCAAACGATCTTCCACCTGGCTTCGTTTGCGCTCAATAAGATTGAGATAACGACCAATCTCTTCTTTCTTCATGGTCTCCGGTTGAGCTTGAGGCAGGTTTAACAAATCGTGCAAAAAGCTGCGTCGCCCACCCTCTGGTTCTTCGTCGCTGACTACTGGGACGTTGTCAGTCTCTGCTTTAGCAACTTTAGGAGCTTCTTTGGTCGTTTCTTCGGCTTCGTCAGCGGCCGTTGCCGTAAGATCACCGAGGTAAAAGCCACCTTTCGTATGAAGCAACACGGCCGTGATCACCACTAGTTTTATAACTAGTAACAATCGAACGGCATGTTGACTGATGAAAACGAGAAGGCGTTGCACGGCTCTTTTCCTTACTCTTTATCTTTACGCTGAAAACGCTGCATACTGATGTCGTCTGCTTCCTTCTGCTCCAAATCGCGCTGAATGGCGATAAGTTCGATCGCCAAGCGGTCATTGAGAGCTTCCGTCGACTTAAGCTGACGCTGAGCGTCTAAAACGCTGTTGAGCTGTGACTTCTCTTGCTCTTCAATATTTTTTACGTTCTTCAGGCTCTGGTACCATTGCGATTTCACAAAATCGAGGCTCGTCTCCAGTGTGAGCAAGCGCGCAATATCTCCAGCCTGACGCAAGCGATTGAGCTCTTCGACTCCCTGGATATAAGATGTCTGATGCTTTCTAAGCTGATCGAGGGCTTCGAGTTTCGTTTGCCGGATCTCGGCTAATACCTGCGCCTCTTGATCCATCTGCGCTTTTCTGATTCTTAGTAAAGGTTGTACGCGATCGATTTTCTTTCGAATTTGCCGCATCCTCGGTTATCTCCGCTTACGTTTCAACTGGCTGTATTTCGTATTGACTGGCCGCTTAAAACATTTCTCAATCCCAACAACGATTCAGCATAGTGGCTGTCCTCGTCGATATCTTGACGCAAATATTGTTCCATGAGCGGATAAAGATTTAAGGCTAAATCCAACTTGGGATTGGAGCCGCGCTGATAAGCACCGATCTGCACAAGGTCGAGGTTGTCGAGATAGACACTCATAAGTTCTTTAAAGCGCATGGCGAGGGTCCAGTGATCCTTTGTCACCACGTCGTGCATGACACGACTCGCACTGGCCGTAACATCGATTGCGGGAAAGTGACCTTTTGCCGCGAGATCGCGCGACAACACCACGTGACCATCCAAGATAGAGCGCGCCGCATCCGCAACAGGCTCGTTAAAATCATCACCATCAACAAGGACCGTATAGAGTCCGCTGATAGCTCCTTTTCCTGGCGCCTGTGGGCCAGTTCGTTCAAGGAGCTGAGGCAACAAAGAGAATACGGATGGTGTGTAACCTTTTGTGGTCGGTGGTTCACCAATGGCGTTGCCAATTTCACGTTGAGCCATGGCCACACGCGTAAGACTATCGAGCATCAAAAGAACATTTTTACCTTGAGCAGAAAAATGCTCCGCGATAGCGGTCGCGACTTTAGCGCCACGAATGCGCATCAGTGGTGATTGATCGCTGGTCACAGCGACGATCACGGAACGCTTAAGACCTTCGGGTCCTAGATCTTTTTCGATAAACTCGCGCACCTCTCGTCCGCGCTCTCCGATAAGACCGATAACGTTGATATCCGCATCCGAATTACGAGCGATCATACCCATGAGCACGCTTTTACCCACGCCTGATCCGGCCATGATACCAACTCGCTGGCCACGACCGAGAGTCAGTAATCCGTCAAGAGCACGCACTCCCAGGCTAAGCGGTTCGCTGATACGTTCACGCTCAAGAGGGTTTGGCGCGGGATTATCAAGATCCTGGTATCGGATGGTGCCATTAGGCGCAAGTTCATCGCCGCTCAATGCACGCATAAAAGGATCAAGAACACGGCCAAGGAGATAATCGCCGCAAGGAATTTTTGTAAAATTCGCGATCTCCGTGACGATGCAACCTGGGGCAACACCTCCAAGATGCGTGTAGGGTAAGAGAAGCGCTCGCTCTTCTTTAAAACCAACAATTTCCGCTAAAATACGATCGGAACGACCTGACGCGGCAATCTCAACGATCATACCCAGCTGTGATCCTGGCATGACGGCTTCGACGATGGTGCCTACAACCCGACACACGCGCCCTCGATGAACCCAACGAATGGAGCTAAACGCATCGCGCAGTTCCGGCGCGGAAAAACGTCTCATCGCAATGTTATCTTGAGAAAGAGACATTAACTCGCCTTGTTGTTTTTATCTTTGTTTTGTTTGCTGCCGAACAAGCTTAGGTCCGCTTGGTTGAGTAGATCGCGCACGAGCTGGGTGATATTCCCATCAACAACGCTCATGTTTGATTCAATTCTAAAATCACCTTTGGGAATATTCTTGTTGGCAACAAGGCGGCCGCGGATCTTTTCATCGGCAAACGAGGCAAACGTCTCGAATGTTTCCGGATGGAGATGAATCTTAAATTGATCTTCCTGCACCGCCTCGTGAATGGCACGTTCAATGACGGCTGAAAAAGCACCTGGATTGATCTCCAGCTCTCGACGGAGGACGGACTCAACAAGTACTTGGCTCAACACCTGAAAGTTTTCCTCGGCATTGTGAAGAACGGTCTTCTTAAGACCTTCAAGCTCTCCAAGAAGGCGTCCCAATTCCTCAGTCAACTGACGCATCGTATTACGGGTCTGTAATGCGGCTTTTTCCTCGCCAATCTTAAAGCCTTCCTGATAACCGACGGCTTTTGCTTCTTCGATGATTTTCTCACGGTCAATCAACTGCTCTTGATACGTCTTAATAGCTTGAAGCTCCGGGTTTTCCATCTGTGCGCCAATCGCGGCTTTCATGGGCACAAAGGCCTCCTTTTCTTCAACTTCAATCTTCTGTGCGACGGGAGCCGGCTCTAGAACTGGATGTTCACTCTCATCACTCGCCTCTTGAATGGCCTTAGAAGCCGCATCGAGTGACTCGCGTTGAATCTTAAGGATGCCTGTGTTCTTTTGCGCTTCTTCGGGAAGCTCCTCTTCCGAAGCCGCCTCGAAAGATTCTTCCTCTGAATCGTCGCTTTCCGTGGGCGCGACTTTATTGACGAGATCCAGCTCCAAATCAAATTCATCGTCCTCGTCCACGCGACCACGCCGATTGCTCATGCGCTGCTTCTGCCTCTTCCAATCGTCGGTAAAATCCATGGGACGAAGGATTGGACGCGACTGTTCCGGGCCCAAATTTTTCAGAATCTCGTCAACGCGCCGAATTCCCAGATCTTCATCACTCGCGTGGTGAAGAGAATGATGGATGATGCTGCCCTTAATGTTGTCTGGATAAGCAACGGGGTGCTCGCAGATCTCAGCAAGAGAGAAGCTGCTAATAGACAACCTATTGGCTAGAGGATCATCTTTTTTTATAAAGCGACCATTTTTGGATTTAGGGGCTTTTTCGTTTTGCTCATTAGCCATTACGCGCCACCACTAGTTTGGTGTGGATTTAGGAGCATGCGTAAAGCCTCAGTGGTTCGTTTAGGCTCATGCTTCGCCAGGAAGAGAATCTGTTCTTGAGGCGTAAGCTTCTCAAATGGAACATCCTCTTTAACCTGAACGTTTTGAATACCAGCCATTTCGAGATCCGCTTTAAATTCTTCCACCTTAACTTCTTTGCTTTTGCGTTCAGGATCGTAGGACAACCAACGGAAATAGGGGCGCACGATAAAGGCAAAGAAGAATACCATGGCAATCGCCGCGGCAGCCGAGACGGCCAGAGTCATGACGTAGTTGCGGCTTTCGGTCGTTTTTTCTTTGATGGCTTCGATCTGTACCGGTGCAAGTTGGAATAAGAGGTTGTGAACCTTCACTTCATCGCGGCCATCTCTGAAGCCAATCGCGGATTTGACTAGATCTTCGATCTTCTTCATATCTTCGTCAGTGCGTGCTTCAAAGTTTGGCGTGGATCCATCCACTGGGTATGCCTGCTTGCCGTCCACAAGAACAGCCGCCGATATACGCTTGATGTTACCAACGGGCATGATGCGGTGGCTGCGAGTTTTTGCCACTTCATAGTTAACGCGCTCAGAGTTACGAACACTTTTAGCGCGACTCGAATTTACAGACAGTTGCTCCTGTTCACCAGGAACGTTGGATTTGGCACCAGGAATACCAGTTGGATTTAGACCATTGCCATCCATTTCTTGGTTTGTCGTATTCGATGAGAGCACGACAACTTTATCGAGATCAATGTCGGAAGTTGTCTGCTCTTCGCGCGTGAAATCCACTTCAACGTCAACTTTTGCTTCAACACGATCCATACCCACAACGCGGCCGACGATGCCGCGTACTTTTTCTTCCAATTCTTTTTCAACGCTACGGCGGTAGGTCAACATCTCTTGCGTGGCTTTGGATGTTGGATCGTCATTCTCAACTTTCGTCAGCATCTTCCCTTCTTGATCGATGATGGTAACCTTCTCCGGGCGAAGGCCTTCCACGGATCGAGAAGCGAGATGAACGATGCCGTTGATCTGACGTTGTGTAAGCTCAACTCCTCTCCTTGTCTTTATGTAGACCGCGGCGGTTGGCTCTTTTTCATCCTGAACAAAGAGACTTTGTTGGGGCGTTACGACGTGTACACGCGCTGACACAACACCCTCAACGTTCATGATCGTGCGGGCAAGCTCACCTTCGATGGCACGTTTTTTATGAATTTTTTGTTCGAATTCAGTTCGGGTAAAATCCTGCTGATCGAACTTCTCCCAGCCGATTTGCCCGTGAGACGGGAGGCCTTCCTGCGCTAGCTTAAGGCGCAATGGAATAATTTGATCGGGCGCAACTTTAATACCACGGCTATCGATAATAAAGTCGGTCTGACCTATTTTCTTAAGTTCTTCAGCGATGGCGGTCGCGTCAGCCTTTTCAAGGTTTTCATAGAGGTAGGCTTGTTCTTGTTTTGTCTCCACGGCGAAGAGCACACCAAGGCCGATGATCATGGCGGCGACCACACCCATCAATGAAGCCTTCTTGGCCATCGACAGTGTCGACCAAAGCTTCATAAACTGAGTCGGGAAATTTCGTAAAGCAGCTAAGAACTTTTCCACGTACTACCTCAAGACTAAATTCCATCAAACAGGCATGCGCATCACTTCCTGGTATGCATCCAGGATTTTGTTGCGAACTTGAACCATCAAATTGAAACCAAGTTCGGCTTCAGACATTCGAAGCATCGTCTCGTGAATGTTCTCCTGCTTGCCGTTGGCAAGCTCCATGGACAACTTGTCCGCGGATTCGTTCAATTCATTCACTTCCTTGACGCCATCTTTAAGATGGTCAAGAAACGACGGACCTTGCTCCGTTTTTGGCTTCTCGAAATCCTTCCCCAATGCGGAATCCCGCATCCCCATATTCTTGAGTTCGGAGAGAAGATTTTCACCAAGCTTAAAGGACGAGCCACCAATTGTGGACATAACTTACTCCTTAACGACCAATCTCAAGAGCGTTTACCGCCATTTGTTTAGCCGTATTCAACGCTGTGGTGTTTGCTTCAAAGGCTCGGGTCGCGGTGATCATATTCACCATTTCCGTCATCACCTGAATATTTGGCATCTCGACGTAGCCGTCTTTGTCGGCATCTGGGTGTGAGGGATCATGAACGCGACGAGGTGCGCTTTGATCTTGATGAATATCGACGACTTTAACTTTACGCAACTGC
This sequence comes from uncultured Oligoflexales bacterium, assembly GCA_964404325.1. Taxonomy (GTDB): domain Bacteria; phylum Bdellovibrionota_B; class Oligoflexia; order Oligoflexales; family Oligoflexaceae; genus CAYOJQ01. Next base: position 18,022 of record CAYOJQ010000051.1, on the reverse strand, counting down.
GTGCCATAGTCTTCATCGAGAAATTCTTCAAACTGGTTTCCCGTCGGTGTTGCGGAAAAAACCACGTCTTGGCGCTTATAGGGGCCGCCTTCTGGAGTACGTGTGGTGTTGACGTTGGCAAGGTTCGCACTCAGCACATTCATGCGCGTGCGTTGTGCCGCCAGCGCCGATGAACTGATGTTCATGGATTTAAAAAAGCCCATTGTTAGCGACCTCCGTTGCTAATCGCATATTTGAGAATGCCGATCTTTCGATTAAGTGTCTCAACCGTCGCTTTATACATAATCTGGTTTTCAGCGAGACGAGCCATTTCATCATCGACATCCACTGTATTGCCGTCTTGTCCAACACTTTCGGTGGGACGCATAAAAACATCCGGAGTGATCGAACCGTCTTCAAGAACGTGATCACTCTTAAAATGTTTGTCGGAAGATGTGGCCATCGGGAATGGATCGTCTTCACCCGCGACAGACTGCAGCTGTTCTTCGAAATCATAACCAAGCGCGCGAAAACCAGGTGTTTCCGCGTTGGCAATGTTTCCCGTGATCACTTGCCCTCGCGTCAACCTTTGGTTGAGCGATTCCATTTGCAAACGATCACTGAAGTTAAAGACGCCACCGACAAGGCCAGACATTACTTACCACCTAAGGGTTGGGGAATTTCGAAACCTTCGGCCGAGAACTCATTGATCTTATTACGAAGCGTACGGAGACTGATTCCGAGCGTCTTCGCGGAGTGAGTTCTGTTGCCTTGATGACTTTTCAATGTTTCAAGGATGAAGTGACGCTCTACTTGGCGCATCTGCTTGCCAATGGGAAGGTGCTTAACCCACTCGAGGTCATCGGAAACTTTTTGCGGCTCGAGCGCCAGATCTTCCGCTTTGATCATGTTGCTATGACCGCTCATGATCACCGCGCGCTGGATGACGTTCTGAAGTTCACGAACGTTTCCTGGCCACGAATACTTTACGAGCTTGTTCATGGCGTCCGCACTAATCATCACTTCTTTGTTGTACTGGCTACCAAAGATGCGGACAAAGTGACGCGTTAAGACTTCGATGTCCTTTGGACGCTGACGAAGGGGTGGAATTTCCAAATGAATCACGTAGAGACGATAAAACAAGTCTTGACGGAACTTGCCTTCATTCACGGTTGCCGCGATGTCACGGTTTGTTGTCGCGATAATGCGTGTATCGATTGAAACGGGCCCGTTGCCACCAATACGCTCAATTTCTTTTTCTTGGAGAGCGCGGAGTAATTTTGCCTGCAAGCCGTGATCGGTTTCCGTGACTTCGTCGAGGAGCAGAGTACCGCCACTCGCCTGTTCAAATTTACCAATATGGCGCTGGTTCGCACCTGTAAACGCGCCTTTTTCAAAGCCAAAGAGCTCGCTCTCAAGGAGGGTTTGAGGCATCGCCGCACAGTTAATCGCCACAAAAGGATTTTGCTTGCGATTAGAGGAACGATGAATCATGCGCGCAATGACTTCTTTCCCTGTTCCAGATTCGCCAGTGATGAGGACAGGAACGTTCGCGTTCGCGATTTGCTCAACAATCTCTTTGATACGCAGCATCTTCTCATCAGCGAAAATAAAATCGCTGCGAGACTCGCTGATCTGCTTATCCTGATTGCGCTTTTCCTGAATGTATTTCAGGTAGTCGTCGGGAGTTGGCAGTTTCGTGTCAAAGTCGTGAGCTAAGGCGCGATTATCCGACTTCGGCTGTTCCATGAAAGTCCTCCTATCAAGGCTGTAACTGGCTCAATCTGGCTTTGGCCAAATCCGCATACATAAGATTGTTGGTATCCTCAGAAGCCTTTTTGAAAGCTTCAATGGCTTCGTTACGACGACCGGCGCGATAGAGAAGAAGGCCACCTTTGTAGAGGGCTTCGGCGCGACCTTCCCAAGCTTCGTTTTCCGTACCGACGAGCGCGTAGATGCGTCCGGACTCGAGGTAGTTGTTGTCCTGACGAAACTCATCCGCGAGGCTAAGAAGCTCGTGAGCCCATTGCCCCATGACGTCTTTGTCAGCACCCTGCATTTTTGAAGGCTTTAACTTGGTAAGAAGTTTTAAAGCTCGCTCCCGCTCCGCCTTCAGCCCTAGTTCTCCGAAACGACGCGCTAGACCACTCAGAACTTGGAGTGTTTGCGCACTTGGAGATTGAATTTGCTGATCCGGCTTGGCATCGCTCGGTGCCGGCGTTACTTCTGTATTCAAGTCTCTTTCATAGGCCGCGAGAACAAGACGCGGCGGTGTTTTAAGAAGTGGCTTCGCTTTGACGGTTGCTTCGAGCTCAGGCTTCAGCTCCGCATAGATGCGTTGCTGTTCTGTTGGATTCAATTTTCCCCAGAGAGCGCCCATGTCACCGTCAGTTTGTTGCATGGTGCGACGTAGCTCGGTGGCTCGAGCGGTTTGACCGCGGCTTAAGTCCAGGGCCTCACCAGCCATGACCGCGGACCAATAGAGAGCTTTGAGGCGATCAGCGCCTTCAGGCGAATCCTTCGCGGCGTGAAGGTAAGCGAGAAGAGAACGCTCCGCCTGCCCCATGCCTCGGTATGCTTCACCTAAGAACCAGTAAGTTCGCGGATCTTGAAGAAGAGCGCGCACATCCGCGGAAAGACCTTCATAAATCTTTACCGCGTCAATACCTCGATTCTGCTGCACCAGACTCTGAATATTTTTATTCAAAACATTGGCGGCTCGTTCTTCGATCTGTTGGCGCAGCGGCTCAACTTTTGGTCCCTTGTACTGATCAAGATACTGAGACAGTCGCTGGCTCGAAGATTCTTGCCACGCCTTTGTATCGTTGAGATCACTTGCCAATAGAAGCGTTAGCGCAAGAAAACCCGTCCAAGGATTTTCAACCTGACGGTAAGCCTGTTCCAATTGTGGACGATGCGCTGGTTCAACCAGTGGAATGAAATGACGATTCTTCGCCAGTTCAACCGCATTCTGTGTCTGACGTGGATTCCAATAGATCCGACGAATCGCGATCTGCGTCGCTAATTCCTGATTGCCAGCCGTCTTGATGGTCTCAAGTTGCGCCACGAGATTTGGAAACACGTGACTCTTTTGCGTTTGTGTCGCCTGAATCGCTTTAATATCGAGCGATCGCATCGCTGCAAACTTGGCTAGAGCATTATCTGGGTGACGCTCCATCAAACTTTGATAGTAACCTTCGGCCAAAAGAAAATTACCTTGGCCCAAATGCGTTTCCGCCAATTTCCAAAGATGCACGGCGTTCTGACTAAAAATTCCGGGAGCTTTGTGGAGAACCTGTTGATAAGCAACAAGCGCACGGCCTTCATGACCAAAATCAAAAAGGTTTCCCGCGTAATCAGCCATGGCTTCGACGGAGCTCACCGCTTTCGGCGTTGTTTTATCGCTGTCCTTCTTTGCATTTTTGTAAGGGCCTGTTTGCAGGCGATAAACATAAACAGGGAACTGCGACCAACTTTTTCCGGGACCGGGCGCAACTTTCGCCATGGCCGCATTCAGATCTTCATTCGAACGAAACATTTCTGGCGTTGGCTGCAGAAGGCGGCGTTGGCCATTCACGGGAGCTGGTGCGGCTTCCATGGGAGCGCTCGCTTCTGGACGCACCATGCGTGGAGCTTTCTGCGGCGCGGCGGGATCGCGCTGCGCCGGAGCATTCAATTTCTCGTCTTCGAAACTCTGACCACCGGGAAGACCGGTACGCGGATCACGGCCATCCCGAAAATTTTTGTCATAGAGGTCGATGACAACACGGAATGGCTCGGCAAAATCACTGACGGTAACCCGAACGTCAGCGTCAGCTAGAACCAGTTTCAACTCACTTCCAGCACCACCAATATCTTTAATAAGAGCTCGGCGGATCAGTCGTTCATCGTAGTTAGCGACACTCTCAAGCTCTTGGGTTCCTGTTTTTTCAAAACGAATCACCAAGGCGTTCTCAGCCGGGATATAATCGTATTGATATTCCCTCTTGGAACCGAAAGTCAGGTTGAGCTGTGCAAAGCGCTCCGCATCCCCTGCGTGTGAGACGGAGGGAATGGCAAAAAGGCAAATTTGCACGATCACCTGAAGGATTTTGCGCACGTATAAACCCATACTTCGCGAAACCTGTTTGCTTTTGATTTTGAAAGGAAGGCAAGTTTGACCAAGCAAGGAATGTGCCAGCAAAAATACACCGAGAATGATTGTGTTTTTTCCCTCGCTGCCAAGAAACTGCCACTTAGCATGGGAAGCGGAGTCAAGGGCCTGACGTTAGAACGAAGAAAGCGTCATGACTTTGACTTCGGGATAGGAAGCGGAGTAAGAAGGATCTTCACTATATATAGATGAACCAAGGGACCGACGATGAACCAGCACTCTTTACCATGGCGCCGACTCTCCAAGCCTGTTCGCGTTGCGATTATTGGCGACCTTATGCTGGACGAATACCTCGACGGTGATGTGAACCGCATCTCGCCAGAAGCACCTGTCCCGGTCCATCTGGTCAAAAAAACGACGCTCACGGCTGGGGGGGCCGCAAACGTCGCCCGTAATATCCAACTCGTCGGGGCCCAAGCCATCCTCTGTGGTGTGTGGGGAGATGATGGCGCCGGCAAGGATCTCGAACGCATTCTTTCCCAAGATAAGATCGACACCAGCCTGATCTTCACGGATCACGAACGACCAACAATCAAAAAGACGCGCATCGCGGCGAAGAACCATCAGCTTGTCCGCATCGATTGGGAGAAAACTCACCCAATCGGTTCAGCCATTCAAAACGAACTAATCGCACGACTTGAAAGAACACAATTTGATGTGATGCTTCTGAGTGATTATGCGAAGGGTGCACTCGCCACTGAATTTGTGACAGAGCTTATCGAGCTCGGTCAAAAAAAGAAAGTTCCTGTTCTGATTGACCCGAAGGGTCATGACTATGCCCGTTACCGCGGCAGCTTTCTCGTCACTCCAAACCGCAAGGAAGCTTGCGAAGCGCTTGGTCTTGATCCTCTGGAAAACTGGCCACGTCGCGAACTCGCCATGAAGCTGCAAGAGAAATACGGCCTCCGCAACGTCCTTATCACGCTAGGCGCGGAAGGAATGTATCTCTTACCTGAAAAGTCAAAATCCGATGCCGATCATTATCTTCCCGCGGTCGCGCGCGAAGTGTTCGATGTTTCCGGTGCGGGCGATACCGTTGTCGGTGTTATGGCCGTTGGCGTTGGCACCGGCCTACCATTCGCGGAGGCGATGAGTTTCGCCAACTTGGCTGCAGGCGTTGTGGTTGAAAAATGGGGTACACAACCCATTCGCGAACACGAGTTGGTGGAAGCCGTGCAAACGGAAAAAGGCCAGCGCACATCTTCCACGGAACGTAAGATCGTCGATATTCAGGGCTTCCTTAATGAAGTGGGACAGCCACATGAAAAACGTCGCAGAATCGTTTTCACCAACGGCTGCTTCGACATCCTGCATGCCGGGCACATTAGCTATCTCGAAAAGGCACGCGCCGAGGGTGACCTTCTTGTTATCGGCCTGAACACCGATGCCTCCGTCAAACGTCTGAAGGGCGCCTCACGCCCCATCATCCCAGAAACGGAAAGATCTCGTCTGTTGGCGGCTCTCGCTTTTGTAGACTACGTCATCCCTTTTGGCGAAGACACGCCCAAGCAGCTTATTGAAGCGGTTGCACCGGATGTTTTAGTGAAAGGTGCGGATTACTCACTCGATAAGATTGTAGGAGCGGATTTCGTCATGGCTCGCGGCGGTGAGGTCAAACAAATCGAATTCGTCGACGGCCTCTCCACCTCCGAAATTATCCGCCGGATCCAATCCCAAAAGTAGCAGCAACCGAGAAGGCGTTGCAAAAAAGCAGAGATCAAGAAGCCGACCTGAGCGAGGACCGGAGTTTACATATTGGTAAATGAGGATCCGAGCGAAGGAGGCGACGCAGAGATATGCTTTTTTTCGACGCCTTCAAAAAGAATTGGCGACCAAGCAGTATGGTCGCCAATATAAGTTCGGGATACTTTTTTATTTCAAAAAGTTAGAAATCTTCTGAGAAGCTCACTTCACCTGTCACACCAACTTGGTAAGCGGCGACGCGGCGTTCGAAGAAGTTCGTCAGTTCTTGCACATCTTGGAGTTCCATGAACGAGAACGGGTTCTTGGAATGGTAAACCGGCGCAATGTGAAGAGCCGCAAGGCGTTGGTCTGCCACATATTCCAAGTAACGACGCATGTCGCGGGCTGAAAGACCAGCGATGCCGAGGTTCAGAACGTCATTAGCAAACACCATCTCACATTCAACCGCTTCATCGATCATCGTAACGATCTGACGTTGCAATTGATCATCAAAAAGATCCGGCTCTTCTTTACGAACAATGTTGATAACAGAGAACGCAAAGTTCATGTGCGCGCTTTCATCGCGGAACACCCAGTTTGTTCCCGACGCCAAGCCATGCAACAAGCCCTTTGAACGCAGGAAGTAAACGTACGCGAAAGCCGCGAAGAAGAAGAGACCCTCAATACAAGCCGCAAAACAGATGAGGTTCAACAGAAACTTGCGACGATCATCTTTCGTCACGAGCTTGTTCATGTCGTAAACGGAATCGATCCACTTAAAGCAGAACTCGCCTTTTTGCTTGATGGAAGGAATGTTCTCAATCGCCGTGAAAGCCGCGCGACGCTCATTCTCATCCGGAAGATATGTATCAAGAAGGTTCAGATAAAACTGAACATGTAGCGCCTCTTCGTAAAGCTGACGCGAAAGATACATGCGCGCTTCGGGAGCGTTGATGTGACGGTAAAGATTCAATACGAGGTTATTCGCCACGATTGAGTCACCCGTCGCAAAAAACGCCACCAAACGATTAATCAAATGGCACTCTGCGGGAGAAAGCTTTGAACGCAAATCCGCTAAGTCAGAAGAGAGATCTACTTCGTCAACGGTCCAAGTGTTTTTGATGGCGTTCTTATACATCTCAAAGAACACCGGGTACTTCATAGGACGAAGAGTCAGATTTAATCCGTGATCTAACAGCATCGTTTCATCTCCTCAGAGTGGCTTATTGACACGCTTCACACAATTCAGGGTTCTCTAGCGAACAGGATACGGCCGCGGCATCGTTCACGGGCGCTTTGTTCTCACTAACTGTCGTCTTATTAATTTTGGTCGCCGCGCGAGAACGCAAATAGTACGTGCTCTTAAGGCCTTTTTTCCATGCGTAGTTATACATGGAAGACAATTTTCCGATCGTTGGGCTCTCGATGAAGAGGTTTAGTGACTGACTTTGATCGATATAAGCGCCACGATCCGCGGCCATGTCGATCAAGGAACGCATCGGGAGCTCCCAAACCGTGCGATAGACGTTCTTCACATCTTCTGGAAGATCCGCAACACCTTGGATGGAGCCGTCGGCCATCTTAATGGTGTCTTTTGTCGCGCTATTCCACATACCAATCTCTTTCAAACGCTTCACAAGATAATGGTTGATCTGGAGGAATTCACCAGAAAGCGTTTCGCGCTTAAAGAGGTTTGATACTTGAGGCTCAATGCATTCGTAAGAACCACAGATGGATGCGATGGTCGCGGTTGGCGCAATCGCGATCAACAAGGAGTTACGAACGCCGGACTTCTTAATGCGTTGACGAAGAGCTTCCCAGCGATCCATGTTTTCTGGCTTCACGCCCCAAAGTTCAAACTGGAAAATACCGTCAGATAGTTTCGTTTCTTCAAAGCCTGGATGCGCGCCATCCTTCTCCGCCAATTCGCAGGAGGCGAGAAGCGCATTGTAGTAGATCTCTTCCTGAACCTTACGAGAGACCTCACGAGCTTCGGGAGCATCAAATGGTAAGTTCAATTGGAAGAACACATCTTGCAGACCCATCAAACCAAGACCAACGGGACGCCAACGCTTGTTGGAAGATTCCGCCTGTGGGATGGGATAGAAGTTAATGTCTACCACGCGATCAAGATACTTCACCGCCACCTGGACGTTTTTCGCCAAGCGAGCATAATCAACAGTGTTACCTGCCACGTAACGAGAGATGTTGATAGAACCGAGGTTACATACGGCAGTTTCAGCTTTTGATGTCACCTCGATGATCTCTGTACAGAGGTTTGAAAGGTGAATCACGTTCGCTGGATTCTTACCAGTCTGGTTGGCCTTCTTGTTAGAAGCATCCTTAAAGGTCATCCAGCCGTTACCTGTCTGCGCCAATGACTTCATCATCGCGGCATAGAGATCACGTGCTTTGATTTGTTGCGCGTAGAGGCCTTTTTCTTCCGCTTCAACGTAAGCTTTTTCGAATTCCGCACCGTAAAGGTCGACAAGTTGTGGCACCGTGGACGGATCAAACAAAGACCACATACCATCCGTTTCAACACGGTTCATGAAAAGGTCAGGAACCCAGTTCGCGGTGTTGAGGTTGTAAGTACGGAGAGACTCATCGCCCGTGTTCTCGCGCAATTGGAGGAAGTCGAGAATATCGGAGTGCCAGCTTTCAAGGTAAATACAGCATGCGCCTTTGCGCTTTCCACCTTGGTTTACAGCGGATACAGAGGAATCGAGAGTTTTCAAAAACGGGATGATACCGTTTGACTTGCCATTAGTACCGCGGATCAAAGCACCGCGTGAGCGAACGCGTGTGTAGCTAAGACCAATACCGCCCGCGAACTTCGATAGAAGTGCCACGTCTTTGTATTTGTCATAGATGGCTTCGAGGCTATCTTCGGGTGAATCCAGCAGGTAGCAAGAAGACATCTGCGGACGCCTTGTCGCAGAGTTAAAGAGTGTTGGTGTGCTAGGCATGTATTCGAAAGAAGAAATCAGTTGATAGAACTGAATCGCCTCTTCCGCTGATTTTGAAAGACCGCACGCCACGCGCATGAAGAAATATTGCGGTGTTTCGAAGACCTGGCGCGACATGGGATCTTTTAAAAGATAACGGTCATAAACGGTACGAAGACCGAAGTACTCGAACAAGTCGGAGCATTCGATGTCAATGGCTTGATTCAGGACAGCCGCGTTGGCTTCCACAAACTTATAGGTATCTTCCGCCAACAAACCGACTTTAAAACCGTAGTGAATGCTTTCTTGGAAAGATGACACACCAACGGTACGAACCTCATCTTCTACAAAATGGTGGAGAAGACGCGCAGCCAACTTTGAGTATTCAGGATCTTCGGCGCTCATCATGGCCGCTGTGTGCATCAGAAGCTGATCGAGTTCGGTTGTGGATACGCCATCATAGATGCCGGAAATTGCTTTGGCCGCGACTAAGGCCGGATCCACTACGGTCAGTCCATTGCAGCAACGCTTAACAAGGTCAGTGATCTTGTCCGTGTGGACTTCTTGCAACTCACCGTTGCGTTTTCGAACGCGCATAGGCTGCTGTTCATCATGAACGCCGCCAGCTGTGTAATTGCCTTTTGCTGTTTCGGTGGTGTGCAAGCTCATAATTTCCCCTCGATCATTCCCAAACAGTTACGGTTTCCCAAACAACATTTGGTCGTTTTACAAGTCCACGCAGAGACAAGACGACCCTAACCAAAGCACTTCTTGCGCTTTGGCAACTTGGCTTACGACTAGAAGATGCAGGTGAGATTTGCTAGAAAGGAAACTTCGCTTAACGCTCGCCGTAAACATGGTTTTTCACCTCGTGCATAAACGGCTGTATTTACCCTTTCTCTCTCCCTACTAACCTCCTTCGTCGGTTGAATTGTGAAGTGATGTGCTAACTATGGTTAAGCATATATAGCGTGCCTTTTTAGTGTCAACCGCTAAATGTGGGGTTTCCCTGTGAATAACCTGTGAAAAAGAATTTGAAAACCTAATGACGACGATGAGTTATTTCTGGGGAAAAGTTTTTTGCCCTGTGGAAGAAAAATTTTTCGCGACCACTTGTGAAAAACACATATGTTCTGCCTTTCTTTTGAGCAATTCGCTGGTTACAATTTAAGCAACCGCAGTAATTCGAGAGTTATATTCGTAAATTGCAATTATGATTGAAAAAGAGCCTTGCTTTTGACGGAAAAACCAAACTTTTTTGACCGAAGCCAACGTCATCCAAACAAGGATCTCGAGATCCCTCGTTTCACTCGGGATGACGAGAGCTACTCGGGATGACGAGAGCTACTCGGGATGACGAGAGCTACTCGGGATGACGAGAG
>CAYOJQ010000051.1:0-7777 GCA_964404325.1 uncultured Oligoflexales bacterium | reverse complement strand
ACTCGGGATGACGAGAGCTACTCGGGATGACGAGAGCTACTCGGGATGACGAGAGACACTCGCAAGGACGAGCATAAAAAGCAAAAGCAGGAGGAGAACAAAGTCTCTTCCTGCTTTCTACTTCTTATTCTGAACTTACTTTTTCTTCTCTTCTGACATAGCGCGAAAAATTGTCTCCATATCAAGTCCCGTAAGCTTTTTGATGCCACGCAACAACACAAAGAGAGCAATCATGAGCACTACCATTGATGGCAATACGATCACGGGATAGCTGAGGGCCGTCATCCTGCCAAGCTCTTCATTAAAAGCTGCGGTACCAGGGTCACTGGTGAGAATGTATTTGGCCAAGCCGTAATTCAACGTTGCGGAGACAAAGAAGGAAGCCGCTAGCAGCAGCGAGGTTGTCCCCAATAAGCGCTCAAACGCGCTCTCGTTATTCTTTTCCTTAAGGGCTTCATTAACACGCTCAACGTGAAGCACTTGGTCGTTATAGAGAAGTTTCTTCACGAGAGGATAACGCGTCTTCAGAGAGCCAATGATACCCACGCCAATCAAAGCGGGAATGGCGGCTTCCTTAACAGCAATCCAGTGACGATCAAGTTGCAGCAGACCAATACCACCCGTCAGCAGGATGCTAACAAGACCAAGCACTGACATAAAATTTACTTTATGACGCGCGCGGAAATCGCGAAGGCCATAAAGAAGCGGAAAAGCGAGAGCCACCACAAGACCAAGCTTAGGTCCAAGGTACGCTTCCTTGCTTAACTTCATGAGAATTAGCGAGGGGATAAAGATGTTGATCAGCAGGCTGACAAAGGGGTTTTCCTGCTTTTGCTTTTCAGTGGACGTTGTCATGTTCTGTCGCGCTCCTCATGTCCTTAAGTCTTGGCAAACGCCAATCGATCGTCTGTTGGCTTCGAGCTTCGAGATAAGCATTAATTTTCGAAAACGGTCGGCTCCCAAAAAAGCCACGGTGAGCACTCAGAGGCGAAGGATGAGGAGATTCGATCACAAGATGTTTCTTACGATCCACAAACGCGGCCTTCTTCTGGGCATAAGAACCCCAAAGAAGAAAGGCGACTCCTTCGCGCTCGTCATTGAGGCGGCGGATGATTTGATCCGTAAATTGCTCCCAACCACGCTTTTGATGGGAAGCAGGCTTATGGCACTCCACGGTTAAAACGGAATTAAGGAGCAGCACACCCTGCTGCGCCCACGAGACGAGATAACCGTGATCGGGTGCGTCGATGCCAAGATCGGTTTTTAGCTCTTTGTAAATGTTCACAAGGGAAGGAGGTGGCTGCACACCAGGTCGCACCGAAAAACAGAGCCCGTGAGCCTGCCCAGGTCCGTGATAAGGATCCTGCCCCAGGATCACAACCTTCACATTCTGAAACGGCGTGAGATCCAGAGCCGCGAAGTACTCCGAGCCTTTAGGGAAGATCTGTTTCTGAGCTTTCTTTTCGAGGAGGAGAAATTTTTTAAGGTTCTCCATGTATGGGCTTCTAAATTCATCGAGCAGGACATTCTTCCAGCTCGCATCTAGACAAATCTGATCGACGTCCACTGATACCTCATAAAAACTATATGAAGTTGAACCTGACTAATGACTCTTACAATTAATGTCACAATTTTCCTAATACTTTATTAAAGCAAGAGGGCATAAAAGTTAAAGATTTTGCTGCACTAGAAACATCTCGTCCGTACCGAAACGAGACTTCGTAAAACTTCCTCGGTAACGGATGACTCAGGCCTGCGTCTAAGTCTTGCCACTTCGACTCTGGGAAGGCATTAATAAAGTCCGCTAAACCCATATGAAGAGGCCAGGATGGAATTTTTAAAAGAGTTACACCTATCAGATCGAAACCTTCCCGTGTGTACGGGCACCCAGTGGTTCGGCGCGCAAACAAAAGACGTATACGAATCCTTTTCACCCGTTGACGGCAAGCTTATTGGCAAGGTGCCTCTCGCGACAGTGGAAGACTACGAAAAGATGATGTCCGCCGCCGCTGAAGGCTTCAGAACATGGCGCCGCATGCCCGCACCCAAGCGCGGCGAAATCGTCCGCCAAATTGGAGACGAGCTCCGCCGTTACAAAGAGCCACTCGGCAAACTAGTCGCTTATGAAATGGGCAAATCGCTGCAAGAAGGCCTTGGTGAAGTCCAGGAAATGATCGACATCTGCGATTTCGCTGTCGGTCTGGCCCGCCAGCTTTACGGCCTCACGATGCATTCGGAACGCCCCAATCACCGCATGTATGAGCAGTGGCACCCGATCGGCGTCGTCGGCATTATCTCCGCGTTTAACTTCCCAGTCGCCGTTTGGTCATGGAACTCCATGATTGCCGCCGTATGCGGTGACGTCACTGTGTGGAAGCCGTCTGAAAAGACACCACTCTCCGCAGTGGCTTGCTTCCACATCATGGCGAAGGTGTTGAAAGACAACCAAATCCCAGAAGGAGTGTTCAACCTTATCGTTGGTGACGTGCCAAACATTGGCGAGCGCATGCTCAATGACGCGCGCATGCCACTGATTAGCGCCACCGGTTCCACACGCATGGGTAAACGCGTTGGCGAAGTTGTCGGTAAGCGCCTTGGCCGTTCCATTTTGGAACTCGGCGGGAATAACGCCATCATCCTTACGCCTAACGCCAACCTTAAGGTCGCTGCCCCGGGCGTTGTTTTCGGCGCTGTGGGAACAGCCGGCCAACGCTGTACGACAACACGTCGCCTGATCGTTCATGAAAGCATGTACGAAAAAGTTAAAGAAATGCTTTTGAGCGCATACAAAGGACTTCGCATTGGTTCACCGCTCGACACCAAAAACCATGTCGGTCCATTGATCGATAAGGACGCTGTCGCCGCAATGCAAAAGGCCTTGAAAGACGTGCAAGCGGAAGGTGGAAAAATTATTTATGGCGGTGAAGTGCTTGACGGCGCTGGCTACGAGTCCGGCTGCTACGTGCGTCCCGCCATTGTTGAAGCAAAGAATGAAATGCACATGGTTCAAGAAGAAACATTCGCACCGATTCTTTACCTCATCAAATACAAAGGCGATGTTGCCAACGCCATTGAACTTCAAAACGGCGTGAAGCAGGGGCTTAGCTCCTCCGTATTCACCGAGAATCTACTCGAAGCGGAAGCTTTCTTGTCGGCAGCGGGTTCTGACTGCGGTATCGCTAACGTCAACATCGGCACCTCCGGCGCGGAAATCGGCGGCGCCTTCGGCGGAGAGAAAGAAACAGGTGGTGGCCGCGAATCTGGTTCCGATTCATGGAAAGCTTACATGCGTCGCCAAACGAACACGATCAACTACGGCAGCGATCTTCCGCTCGCGCAAGGCATCAAGTTCGACATCTAAGTTAAAAAAAGAAGCCCGCGTCAGCGGGCTTTTTCAAGAGGTATATCCCCATGAGTGAAGCCGCGGCTTACTTAAAATTTTTCCCGTTACCCAACAGCAAAACAAAAGAACGCATCGCGGCCTTGATTATCAATCGCCCGGCCTCAGCGAATTCTTTCAATGGCGCTCTTCTAGATAAGCTTAGCGATCTGATTGAGGAAGTGGCTAAAGATCCGACTTGCCGGCTCTTACTGCTGCAGGGTGCGGGAAAACATTTTTCCGCTGGTGCTGACCTTACATGGATGAAAGAAGCCGCGAAGCTTGATTACAACGGCAACAAACTTGAGGCGGAGAAACTGCGTCGCATGTTTGAGGCGTTGAATAACCTGACAATTCCAACCATCGCTGTTGTTAACGGTGCCGCGTTTGGTGGGGGCGTTGGACTTATTGCCGCGTGCGACTATGCCATCGCTGTCGATACGGCAAAGATTTGTCTCAGCGAAGTGAAAATCGGTTTAGTTCCCGCCGTGATCATGCCCTATCTCGCGCGTAAGATGCATCGCGGTCACCTGAACCGCCTCGCCATGACAGGAAAAGTTTTTAACGCCGCGGAGGCAAAAGAAGCTGGTCTTGTACAAATTGTTACGAACGCTGAAAATCTGCAGCACGTTCTTCTTGAAGAAATAAACCTTCTCTTACAGGCCAGTCCAGACGCACAGAAGGTGTACAAAAATCTCGAGAAGATTATGCGTGACACCAACGCGAAGCAAACGGACGCAACGGTTGAAGCCATCGCCAACATCCGCGCCAGCGCGTCCGGTCAAGCTGGTTTACAAGCCTTCTTTGACCAAAAACCCGCTCCATGGCTCGATAGCTTCACGAAAGAAACAAACGTCCTTCCTTAAAGGTGTTGCCAGTCTTCCGGAGTATTAAGATTAAACGTGGTGAGACGATCGAGCACAGGAACTCTCGCCACGGCACTCTCTGGGAGATGATGAATCTGCACATCAAGCCGCGCGTCCTGATCTTCGACTGAAAGCAAAGAAAGCCTGTCGATAAATTCTTTCTTTAACCAAGCTGGATGACCACCCTTGTCATTAAACACAGGTAGACTCACCATGACGTGAGGGTCTTTTTTGTTGGCGTTTTCAAGAAGCTCCCAGATATCCGCAGTGGGACAGGGAACATCGATAGGTAAAACAAAAACGTCCGCGGAGGGATTTTTACGATGATGAATGCCAGACATCAAAGATGAGAAGGGCCCATATTCAGGCGCGGGATTTAAAACCACTTCAAGCTTAAGCCCACTCCACTCTTCTTCGTGATCGAGGGCATTTTTTAGACCTGAGATCACGCGAAAATACTCATCGGCTTGAAATCCGAGAACCAAGACCACTTTGGAGATGCCGACGTGTTTTAAAGCTTGAAGCTGATGAAGCAACCAAGGTTTATTTTCGAAGGGCCATAAACCTTTCGGCGCTCCCATACGGCTGGATTTCCCAGCGGCAAGAAGAATGACATCAGCTTTTTTGCTTTTCGTCTTCGCCATAAAACACCCGTAACAATTGCGCGGCAAGACTTACCGCAACTTCTTTCGGCGCTTTCCCACCCGTCGGTAAGCCAAGAGGGCAATAAACGCGACCAATTTCATCTTCGCTTAGGCCTCTTTTTTCCAACAGTCGTTCGAAACGTTGCCACTTTGTGCGGCTACCGATCAAACCGACATAACGGGCCGGTTTTTTTACAACGCTTGCGATGATTTCTTCATCCAAAGCATGATCGTGCGTCATCACCGCGACATAGGTGCGATCCGCATGCCAGCGCGCTTTCTCCACAAAAGAATCCCAGCTTCCTTCATGCCGAATCACTGCATCTGGAATACTCGGGTGTCGAATCCATTCCGGACGCGCATCAATCAGATGCACTGCAAATGGGGTGCCCGCCAAAACTTGACACACCGCTTGGCCGACATGACCAGCCCCAAAGATGTAAAGCTGTGGGCCAATGCCGAAGACTTCCATAAAAACTTCGACGGCTCCACCGCAACATTGTCCAGTGCGAAAACAAAGAGGATAGGGTTTTGTTCGACTCAGAGCTTCTTCAAGACAGGCTTTGGCATCTTCGATAACCTGCGCTTCCAATTGCCCACCGCCGACGGTGCCAAAAAAGCGTCCATCCGCGCAGACAATGAGTTTTGCTCCCACATCGCGCGGCGATGATCCTTTTACGGACACCACCGTGACGATCACAAAGGTGACACCTTGTTCCTTCAGAGCATTTGCTTGGGCTAGCCAATCCCACATCGCGACTATCCCTGCATCAATTCGCTAAGGCACTGAGCCAGCACATTTCCGGCAACATCGTTACGAAAGGATGCCGTGGAGCGAATATCATCGATCGGAGAAATGTCTTTTAACATTTCCGCCTGTGCGGACGCGACCGTAGCCGGAGAAAGAGTTTTTCCGATTAGAAATCGTTCGGTGTGCGTCAAACGAATGGTCATAGGACCGACGCTACCCATCGACAATTGAATGGCGTCAATTTTATTTGCCTTTACCTCAGCGACACCGGCGCAAACAACTTTTGAGATGGCTTGCGCCGCGCGCGTGCCAACCTTGCGGTAAAAATGCCGTGAAGCACTGTACTTCCGCGGTAAGTACACGGCTTGAATGAGTTCATCATCGCGACGCAAGGTTTTCTTATAACCAGTATGAAAGTCGTTATAAGAAACTTTGCGCGTGCCATCGACGGAGACGAGCTCAATGCTCGCGTCGTATGCCATCAGCGCTGGCAACGAATCTCCCGCGGGAGAAGCGTTGGCGATATTGCCGCCAATTGTGCCACGATTCTGAATCGCGTGACTTCCCGTCAAAGCTCCCGCTTGACAGAGATTGGGAAATTCTTTTTTAAGGATCGGATGAGCTTGAATATCAGCATAGGTAACGGTACTTCCTAGCTTGATGCAGTCATCCGTGACAGTGATTCCCGCAAACTCTTTAAGAGGAAGAAGGTTTAAAAATTTTCCTTCTTTTAAAATGCCAGATTCAAACATCACCATAAGATCCGTACCACCCGCAAAGGGCAGCCAATCCTTAGGATTCTCGCGCAAAATTTTTAGAGCCTCAGCGAGAGAGGCTGGCGTTTTCATCTGAAAGGCCGGCACATAAGCGCGCATTATTTACCCTCCAGAGCCACTGCGGCTTCTGCGACGGAATCAAAAATCTTCATGTAACCCGTGCAACGGCAAAGGTTTCCGGCAAGACCCTCGCGGATTTGGTCGTAAGTGGGTTTGGGGAACTTGTTGAGAATGTTGATGGAAGCCATCACCATCCCCGGTGTGCAGATGCCGCACTGCGCTCCACCATGATGCAAAAATGCTTCTTGGATTTTGCGTAGCTTCGCGTCTTCCGCAACCCCTTCAATGGTCAGCACTTCCGTTCCTTCACACTGCGTGATGGGAACAAGACAGCTATTCACGAGGCGTCCGTTAAGCATCACGGAACAGGCGCCGCACTCACCTTCACCACATCCCTCTTTTGAACCCGTAAGACGCAACTCTTCACGCAAGACATCCAGTAAGCGACTCACTGGATAAGACTCGACGGAAACCTTTTTTCCATTCACCGTTAAGGCGACGCGGACTTTATCAGTCACGTTTTTTCCCTTTCAATGCAGTGTGCAAGTCTTCCGGCAGCACGGGTATATGGTTCAGATCAATGGCAAGCGCATCATTCATCGCGTTAATAATGGCGGGTGCTGTTCCATCCATCGGTAGTTCACCGATACCCTTCGCACCACGCGGACCATGAGGACTCGGGTGCTCTTCAAAAAAGACGCGAATCCTTGGTAAGTCAGCGGCTGTGGGCATAATGTAATTCGTCATACGGTTGTTAATCATACGACCTTCTTTCCACACCACTTTCTCGTAAAGAGCATAACCGATGGCTTGTGCGACACCGCCTTCAATCTGTCCTTCCGCCAACAAAGGATGGACGACGCGGCCAATTTCCTGAAGCGCTACGAAATCATCCACTTTCGTTTCATAGGTAATTGTATCGATGCTCACTTCGGCAACATAAACAGCCCAAGCATAGGTGGCGTAAGCATCACCTTTATAAGCTTCTTGATCCCAGGTCACATCAGGTGGTTGCTGGTATTGTGAGAACGCCTTCAGAGCGCCAAATTTCTTCACATACTCATCACAGGCGCTGAGAAATTCTTCGCGCGAATGCTTTTCTTTGAGCAGACCGGAATTCAAAAGTTTCAACCGAAGTTCAAGGCTGGCGCTCTCAATCAATTTCCCCACAACCATAACGGTACGAGAAGCAACAGTCGGTCCACTGTTTGGTACAAACGCCGTATCGGGCTGGGCGACCTCGATGTCTTCATAACGAAGACCCAAGGTTTCCATAATGATCTTTGAAAAAATTGTTTTGG
>CAYOJQ010000050.1:0-24764 GCA_964404325.1 uncultured Oligoflexales bacterium | reverse complement strand
CAAGTTTACCTCCGGTCAATGTGAGCTGGTTACACAAAATTCAGGACACTCCCGTGGTGGCGGACACTTTCACGGACATGGACATGGTGGTCGCGTTCCGTTCCCTGTTCCGGTACCGATCTATCCTCCTTATCCCACTTATCCTTCTTATCCAAATTGTTATCCAGGTTCCCCCGACTACCCAGACTGTCTTCGCAACGTCGCGCCACAACCCAATGCGCCAGCCGCGGACTAAACAAAAGTGGAAGAGTGCGTGTGCACTCTTCCCTCCCTCTAAAATCTTACGCGATTCTTTCGAGGGCACGCTATTTCGAAACACATGGTTTGTATCCAATTTCATATCCCCCGTGAGTAGAAATCTTTCCGTTTGCGCGAGCTGAAGCACACGCCGTAACACCGCATAATTCAGGCGCTTATACGTTCGCTTGAGCAAAAACGCATGAGTTTCATAGTCACAATTTAAGTATGAGTCGGTTTCTTCCGTACTAATTTGGGTATTTCAAATGAGGCATCTTTAGGGTGGTCTTATGCAACCGTCCATCAAAATCACGGCAACGAAAATCGGAACGTCTATAACGTTCCTCCTCTTCATTTTCTCATGCGACAGCAACTTGAAGATCCGCACAACTTCAGCACCGATCGACTTAGCGGAAGTCTCTCAGGAAGTTCAAGGCGGGGACAATCAAACTCCCACAAAACTCACCCAAAAAGAATGCATTGACCCAGACCTTAGTCATATTTCCCCGCAAGCCACTCTCACGCTATGTGACGGAAGTACGGCCACGGGGCAGATGAATCTTCTCCCATGCTCTAGCAGCGGACAGGTTGGCTGCATTACAACAGCATCTGTTTCCGCTGTGAACCCCATCGACATCTCATCCGACGATATTCGCGCGGGCATCGTTATCGCGGGTGTAATGGGAACGGCCATCGTGGAGTCTCATGGTGATTGCATCACCGATGGCGCGATGGGGTGCGTCGCCACCGCGTTTTTTAGAGCAGCGGATGCAAGTAACGTTATTTCAGGGAACATTCGCGCGGGTGTAACAATTGCTGGTGTCGCGGGAAGCGTGACTCTGGAATCCCATCATAACTGTTCTTCCGACGGTGAAATCGATTGCGTCGCCACTGCTGCCTATAGAGCGGTGGATATGAGTCAGGTCGTTGCTGGCCACATCAAGAATGGCGTCATCATCGCTGGTATGCTCGGCACTTATCCCTCCTTCGTCACTCCTCTCGCGGGTGCGAGCGGAACCAATGATCTGACAAGCCTCACCGCCGCAACCGCGGCGGGATCTTATGAATTTTTTGATTCCACGGGCGCGCGGCATACCGGATCTATTGCCGATGCGGGAGCCATCGTTCCGGGCGCAAGCGACCTAATTTTCAATACCTCGCTTTACCGTCAATTCTCCGTCATGGGTGACCCGAATTTGATGGGTAACAATATCGAAGCGGGCGTGGAAATTTTCGGAGTATCGGGAACACTCACACCCTCTCCCGCGGACTGTACTAATGACGCCGAAGTGGGATGCGTCACGACAAACACTTTTAAGGCCGCGGATCTTTCAAACCTGACACCAGACAACATTAAGAAGAATGTGGTTATTGCGAGCGTTACTGGCGACTATCCATCATCCCTTCATCCGCTCGCTGGTTCTGACATTACAAACGATCTTACCGCATTCGCCGCAACAAGTGGCGGCGCGACTTATGAATGGTTTATGTCTGATGGCACACGAGTTACGGGCACGATTGAAAGCGATGAAACCATCACCGCCGGCGCGAACGACGTGGTGTTAAACGTGGGCCTTTATCGCTCTGTAACGGTGTCAGGAGATGCGGATCTCATTGCTAGCAATATCAAAGATAGCGTCACTCTTTTTGGTGTGACGGGTAACGTTGTGCCGTCCGCCGCCAATTGTTCCAATGACGGCGAGATCGGGTGTGTGACGACAGCCCTTTACAAAGCCGCGCACATGGCCAACGTCATTCCCAGCAATATTAAAGACACGATTATGATCGCTGGCGTGACGGGTAACCTCAGTGGTGCGCCCGTCAATTGTTCCAGCAATGGACAGATGGGGTGTGTGACCACCAGCACTTACAAATCCGCGGACCTCACCAATCTTCTCTCCGCCAACGTAAAGAACGGCATCACCATCGCTGGCACACTCGGAACATATCCATCCGTTGCCACCCCTCTTACGGGTGCGACGGGAACCGCGGATCTAACCAGTCTGGCGGCAACAACCCCTGCTGGAAGTTATGAGTTCTTTGATTCCATTGGCGCACGTTACGTGGGCGCGATTTCGGATGCAGGCACAATCACTCCCGGTGTCAGCAATCAATCCTTCAGCGCTTCTCTCTACCGTCAGTTTACGGTGACGGGTGACGCAGATCTCACCGCTGGCAACATTCGCGTCGGCACCAATATTTTTGGCATCACTGGCACGGTGACTCCCTCTCCCAGCAATTGCAACACCGACAATCAAGTAGGCTGTGTAACGACTGCGATTTATAAATCCGCTGATACTGGCTCATTTTTGGCCAGCGATATCAAATCAGGAAAAACCATTGCCGGCGTGTCAGGCACCCTGGCCAACTGTTCCATGGATGGCGGCATGGGCTGCGTGACAACCGCAAGTTATCGAGCGGCGAACATGAGCGATGTCTCTGCCGCCAACATTAAATCAGGTGTGACCATTGCGGGTCAGCTGGGTGAATACCCTTCGTCCTCGTACCCACTGACTGGCGCGGATGGCACAGCCGATCTTGATCTCGCTACGTTTAACGCGAAGATGAAGAGCGCTTCCTCATTCCAATGGTTTTCATCCACGGGCGCGCGCTATTTGCATGCCGGCGACACCGATATCATCGCCGCGAATATCAAAGACGGCGTTCTCGTTTTTGGCACGACAGGAACGATGCTTCCCGCGATCGCCCCCGATCCCTGGGACGTCAGAGTGGGAACCGTGGTAAACGGCGTAACGGGTCAGCTCCAAGTCAATTGTCGTAACTTCGTAGGCTCATACAACAACACCACATCTCCCGCCGTCAGCGGCACGGATATCTGGGATAACATTGACGACTACAACAACGGCAACGCCTACCCGACAACAAACCCCTGGGGTTCGGCTCAGTACGCCTGCAACAAAACAAATACGTGGCAAGACGTGACAGCCGACGGGAGTTGCAATTCATCAGGCGATGAATGCATGTTCAAAGATAAAATTTCCGGTTTGATATGGTCGGAAGAACAGACATCCACCACGTGGACCAGCGCCGTTACTTATTGCGACAACCTAACGTTTGGTGGTTACTCCGACTGGCGGCTTCCCACGCAAAAAGAATTTCAAGCCGCATCCGTGCATGGATTCTACAGCCTAAAAGGCACCTATTTCTCGACTTCCATGAACGGCAATACATGGACTGGTTCAACCATGTCGGATAACACGGGACAAGGCTGGTACATACAAATTCACTATGGTGGTTTCGTGGAGAGCCAAACAAAATCCACTTCGGCTCGCGTCTTCTGCGTGCGCCCCTAAGGACTCGCTAGTTTTCCTAAAAACAAGCAGTCCCATCCCATGCTTTCTTCCCACGCTTTCTCGGCCGTGTCTCGTTCCCACGACCATTGGTGCAGACGTCGCGCGGGGCGTTCCGTGGACGGACAAATGTTTAGCAAGTTGCTTTCCCAGGAGGGATTAGCGCCACCTTGGAGCCATTGAAAGAAAGGATTATCGGGTTGGCGTTGCATCAATGTGCTAACAACCTTGCGCGCTGTTTGTTGCTGCGCATCGCCACGCAACTGCAAGTAAGCCTGCACCGCCTTCAAATGCAAAGCGTAACCAAGATCCGTCTGCTCCACCTCTTGCGCCGCGAAACTGTCATACGCACCCGAGTGTGCATTCATTTGATCATGACGTGATAAACCTAGCTGCCGCCAAACCGTCCCCATCATGGACCACATCGTTGGCGTGAGACTGCATCGGTTGCCTTCATCATCGCGACACACACGATGAAGGCCCCACACGGAACATCCGCCAGTGACAGGGTTTTTAAGGGAACAAGGACGATTATCATTGATCCACTTCATCCAAGATTGCGCGCGAGCCACATCTTTCGTTGTCTGGAGGTAGAGAAGCACACCAAGGCTCATATCGCGGGAAAAACTGTTCGCGGACCCGGCGTTGTCTCCCACGCGTCGCGGCGAACGCCACCACCTTCCATCCGGTCCCTGCGCGGCCGCCACGGCATCACAGCCGATCTTTTCGCCCGAGGCGCAAAGAAGGCCGTTAAATAACGTTGCATCGCCATCATCACAATCTTCTTTGCTGGGATACTGTCCGCACAAAGACCCGCTGTTTCGCCAATAAATCATGGCTCGCTCAAGGGGGGTGCGGGGAATCTCGGGAGGCTCGGGTCTGGGATCGAAAGATTCCGGAGTCGGTGTCTGATCACTGGATTCAGGTGCGCTGGCCGCATGATGCCGGCCGCTATGGAATTCCTCCCGGCCGCAGCCCCAAAGGGCGACGAGAGAAAAAAAGACAAGAATTTGAAAGCTTACAGCCACTCTGTCCCTCTAATTCTCTAGACCCCTTTCGGGGTACCAACTTATCGTCAGATCTAGGCATAAGCTTGACTGATTCAACCGTGGGAAATCAAGGGACATAACCGGGAAAATAACGGGAAGCGAAAATGTCGCCTCCCGACTAGTGAGGACTGAAGGTGGATTCCGCGGAAGGCTCCGCGGCTATTTCAGGATGGCGAATGAACGCGCCGCGATGAGCGACGATGCCAAGAAGGATGTTGTTACCGAGTAAACAAAGCAAAAGAAGCGGGGAAAAAATTTTTAAGCGCCGCGGCTCATGATATACACCAATCGCGGCGCCCAACGCCAAAAGGGCGATCACAAGAAAAACAGCGGTCGCCGTTCCCGCGAGACCTGCGTGCGCATCAATGGCGCTTTCGGAAACATCAGCGGTGAAGTTTTGAAGAAAGCGCGCGGCGCGCCCGCCGCTTAAATAAGTGGGTAACACCATCAGGCCAATAATGACAGTGGCAATAAATGAGACTCGTTGCAAATAAGCATCACGACGCAGCCAGGCCACAAGAAGCAAAATGGTAACAAGCCAACTACCAACCACGGGAATGTGGTTCATCAACAAATGAGCCCATGCAGCGTTCAAATCTCACCCCTCTCATCTTCCTATGCGGCTTGTCCTATAGCCCCATGAGTATCGCGCCCCACATCCCGCACCACCATGGATGCCACCACAAGGGTCCACCCTGTAACAATCAAGTCGACGCCGACATAAACACCTAATACCCAAAGACTGGCGGAAGGCCAAGCCGCAGTGACAAGAATACCTAAAATAACCGAGACCACGCCGCTAAACACCAGCCAACCCCATTGCGGCATCTGCACCGACAGCGCTGAAACAATGCGAAAGATGCCGGAAACGAAGAAAAAGGCCGCCATGAGGAGTGTCACACCAACCGCAGCCGCTGTTGGCTGGCGAAAGATGACAAATCCAAACACGATGTACAGCAAGCTCACCAGGGTATGTACAAAAAACATATTCCATTTGCCGGCGGTAAAAGCTTCCACCAGATGGATCACACCTGCGATCATCATAATGGATCCCAAGAAAAAGACGGAGACAAAAGTCGCGGTCACGGCATGGCTCAAGGCCACCAAGCCACAAATAATAAGAGCGATGCCAAATGCCAGGAACCAGCCCCATTTGCGGCTCAAAGATTCGGCTCGCTCCATCATCCCATCATAGTCTGACATTGAGAATAGTCGTTCAACTCGGTTCATCATTTTCATTTCCTCCTTTGCGCGCTCATGATGCGCAAATGAGAAATGCAAATTTGAGCCCAGCGGTTCGACATGCTACGTTTGGCGTTTTGACATGACCTTTAAAAGACTCTGCACCAAAAGTATGGCGTCCACGGGCTTCGGCAGATGCAAATCAAATCCGGATTCGAGTGCTTGCTCTCGCTGATCCGACCGAGCATAAGCCGTCAAAGCAACCGCCGGCAAATTGACTGCGCCGTCACGTAGTTCACGTATCCACTGAATGAGATCAAAGCCGCTAAAATCCGGCATGCCAATGTCGCTGACGAGAGCATCCGGCGTTCTTTTTTCTATGCGTTCAAAGGCGGCACGAGCGTTACTAAACGCCTCAACCTCGGCTCCTTGATTGCGAAGGATCGCGGTAATGAGTTCACGCCCATCCATCTCGTCCTCAACAACGTAAATGACTTTATCTTTCAGCGCCATCGATTGAGGATGCTTCTTGTGTCCTTCTTTGGATGCTCCTATCGCATCGCTAGAGGATCTTGTTTGCCGCTCGGGGATGAGTGGCAGACTCACTCTTAGAGTCGCTCCTTTGCCCTTACCCGCACTCTCCGCCGCGACGGTTCCACCGTGCAGCTCAACGATATGACGCACAATGGAAAGGCCTAAGCCGAGCCCTCCGAAGCGGCGCGTGTTGGTCTGATCTTCTTGCAGAAAACGCTCAAACATGTGGGGAAGAAAACGCGGATCAATGCCTTCCCCATCGTCGGTCACGATCACCTCCGCGCGCGCATCATTCTTAATAAGTTCGACGCGCACGTTCCCATTCTTATGAGTGAACTTGATGGCGTTGGTAAGAAGGTTCCACACCACTTGTTGCAGACGATCCGTGTCACCCAAAACAGGACCCAATGTTTTATCGACTTTAATTTCGAGCTTGATCTGTTTCGCATGCGCTGCCAATCGCACCGATTCCACCGCATCAAAAACAACATTGGATAAATTTACAGGCTGTTCTTCCAACTGCATTTTCCCTGTCATGATACGGGAAATATCTAGCAGATCTTCCACCATCTGCGCTTGGGTGCGCGCATTGCGATGAATCACGTCCAATGCCTGGCGCGCATGATCGGGAGTGATATTGTGGTCACGTAAAAGTTCCGACCAACCAATGATGGCATTCATCGGCGTTCGCAATTCATGAGACACGGTCGCCAAAAATTCATCTTTAATCTTATCAACGCGACGGAGCTCTTCTTCCGTGCGGCGTAAACGATCAAGATTTTTTTCCGTCGCCTCACGCGCCGTCCGTTCTCGCTCCGCGCGAACACGCTCTTCCATCATGCGGCGTCGCATCTCAACCCCCTTCATAATGGAGCGAACGCGCACCAATAGTTCTTCAGGGTGAAACGGTTTGAAAAGATAATCGTCCGCCCCCGCTTCCCAACCCTTCAATAAGGCTTCCCGATGAGTGAGCGCGGTGAGGAGGATCACCGCTGTGTCACTCAACGCGTCATCCGCGCGAATGGCGCGACACAGCTCAAGACCATCCATCTTCGGCATCATCACATCCGAGAGAACGAGATCCGGACGCCATTCCTTCACAAGCTCCAGCGCTTTCTGTCCATTCGCGGCAATTCGCACCTCACACGTCTCCGCGAGGATTGATTGAACGTAATGCGCTAATTCAAAGTTATCTTCAGCAACCAATACTTTTTTGCCCAAGTCGGCGCGCACACCCATAATCGCCTGCGCCACGGCGCGATTCGAAGGTGAAGGCTGTCGCACCATCAGCGTGCGCCCTCCTTGCTCCACACTTCCCGTCGCCGCCACCTCGGCGGGAATCGTCACGAAAAATTGGCTCCCCTTCCCCAAAACACTTTCAACACGAACATCCCCTTCCATCAGCTCACTGAATTCCTTCACCATGGCAAGACCAAGTCCCGTGCCCTCAAAACGACGCGTGGAAGTGCCTTCCAATTGGTGGAATTTATGAAAAAGACGAGAGATGTCTTCGTCGGCGATGCCAACACCCGGATCGGCGACCGCGAAAGTTAGTTTATTGTTTTCCAGCATCAAAGAGACATGGATCACACCACCTTGAGGTGAAAACTTAACGGCGTTGCTCATCAAATTGAAAACGATGCGCTCGTAAAGATAACGATCCACCGCCAAAATTGTTTTTTCCACATTCGAAGTAAATTGAAAGGTAAGATGGTGATTTTCGGCGTGCGGCTGAAAATCCTGGATAATACTTCGCACAAGATTGGCGACATCCACGGGCTCGTGGCTCACCTTAACCTTGCCCGCCTGCAATCGCGAAAAATCAAGAAGACCATTCACCAACTGCAATAGCCGTATAGCATTGTTGCGAATGATGGTGAGGGCTTGAATCTGTCCCTTATCTTGGGCCGTCTGCAAGGCGGTTTCAAGCGGTGCGAGGATGAGGGTCAGAGGCGTGCGGAGTTCGTGGGAGACGTTGGCGAAGAATTCATCTTTGTAGCGATCTTGTTCGCGGAGCTGCTCGTTAAGCCGACGCAACTCCTCCGCCTGCTCTTCGAGCGAAGACTCAATCCGCTTGCGCTCTTCAATCTCCGCCTGGAGGCGTTCGTTCGCTTCTCGAAGCTGACGGGGACTGGGCAGAGCCAACACCTTCGGTATGAGAGGCAAAACCGCGATGGCCGTAGCCATGGAGGCAAGCGCCGTTACCCCTTTGATCACGCCATCGAGACGGTACAACGGCTTCCAAATGGTGACGATGCCCATCACATGAGTTGTTCCACAGGCTAAAATAAAAAAACTAAAAAGCAAAAAAGCCCAGTTAAACGGCAGATCGCGACGCTTTTTCACCAGGTAGACGAGGAAAAAAGGAATGCAGTAGTACGCCAAGGCGATCAAGAAATCGGAACCAGCGTTCAACCACAAAATATCTGGACGCCAGAGGTAACAATGCCCATGAGGCATAAAATCTTGGGAATTGAACAGCCTCGCAAAGAACTCCTGCATGCCGACCTCCTCGTATCCAATCTTTCGATTTTACCGCATTCAGCAGATCCCATGCGCAATCATGGAATACTCTTTGCTGACGGCCCCTCCGAAACTCGCTTAGGAGGAACCCCTGGTGCGTAAACACATGCAAAAATTTTGGCTTACTATAACCATTTTTGTCGCGTCTGATGCCCTTGCCAGCATGACCGAGCTTGCCGATCGCGCTTATCAACGCGGCGCTCCCCTTGTGATGATGATGCATCTGCGTGACACAATGACTTTGACTCCCGGTCCTTGTCACGGCCCTGCAAATCAGCTGACCGCCGCTGATGAAAAGACCACGGCATCCTCACAAAGGCTTCAGGCGGCGGCGTGGTTGAGCATCACTCAAGAACCCGTCATTCTTGCTTCCCCTCGAACCACTCCGGTTCCACTTGCCATCAAGGCGTTCGACGCCACAGGCAAAGAATTATCCAATCGCCTTATCGCGACCAATGGCGTCATAGATCCCATCACCTTTTCATCAAAAATGACAAAAGCCAGCTGGATCTTTTTGCAGATGGAGTCGAACGAGATCACGAATGAAGGAAATTGGCGGCAATGGTTGGAACAAGTCATCCTTCTTCCTGAATCCCAGTTTAAGAGATTCGGCACGATCCCTTTCCGTCGCGTGCAATTAACGCGAGATACGGACGCACCCAGCCAAGCCCTTTTTCTCGATGGGCTCGCCTTCTTCAAAGCCCTCAATCGCGCGCTTTATGAGAATCCCGGATTGATTGGAGATTGGCGGAACTTCGCGGTGATCGGTGTGCAAGCAAATCCGGCTCGCAGCCTTGGAAGCATTGAGCCGGAGATTCGTGAGATTTTGCGGAAAACCCCCGCGCGCAACCCAGCGGTAAAAACGTCTTGGCAGCGGAGCGAGGGATGTTGGTGAGGTCTATACCTCAACCTTTTCGTGTTTTTCAGGTGTTGTTTCCACGGTCGCTCCACTCACTTTCACAAAGATGCGTCCGACAAAACGGCGGAAGCGTTCAATGTAAGAATACGCGGCGGGAACAACCACAAGAGTCAACAACGTGGAAGAAATCAAACCACCAATCACGGCCACACCCATACTTGTGCGTTGCGCACTCGCTTCGTTCAAGCCGATCGCCACCGGCAACATACCCACGATCAAGGCAAGCGAGGTCATGATGATGGGACGCAAGCGCACACGTCCCGCCTCGATGATCGCCGTCTTCATATCAACGCCTTTCTGTTCAAGCTGCGCGGTGTAATCCACGAGAAGAATCGAGTTCTTTGTGGCGACACCGAGAAGCATGATACAGCCGATCATGGAGAAGATATCCAACGATTTCCCCATCAGCGCGAGACCGTAGAAGGCGCCACAAGCCGCCAACGGCAGAACCAACATGATGGTGAACGGCGTGATGAACGATTCGTAGAGACTCGACAGAACGAGATAAATAAACGTGATCGCCAAAATCGCGGCGAGCGCCATGCTCACACCCAATTCCTCAAAGCTCTCCGCCTGACCGACGAAACGGTAACGCATGCCCGGTCCGAGCTTAATGTCGCCGCCCTCACCCAGCCACTCACGCACCGCCGCCATCGGCGCCGCCATGCCTTGGCCCTTTTCGTTGATGGATGCGGAAATGCGAATGTAACGACCGCGATCCTGGCGATAGATGGTCGCTGGACCCACAACTTCCTTCGCCTGCGCCACGTCCTGCAGACGAACAAGGCGGCCATTCATGTTTGGCACGTAGAAGAGAGGATACTGCTCCTTGATATTGCGCTGATCTTCTTGCAGGCGCACGCGGATATCATACTCGTAACCATTCTGGCGAAAGACGGCCGGCACTGTTCCTTCGATCATGGTGCGAAGCTCCATACCAACCATGTCGGTGGCGACACCGCGTTGTTCCGCACGAAACTTGTCCAACTGCACGCGCAGCTCCGGCTTACCCGGTCGGTAGTCGATGTCCACGTCCTTCAGGTTCGGATCTTTCTTCAAGCGGTCATACACTTCACGCGCCACGCGCTCGATTTCAGTGAGATCGTTACCCGCGATATTCAACTGAAACGGTTCGCTGCCAACACCAGAAACCATGCCTGGATCCTGCACCTTATAGTGGGCAAGACCTTTCATGGGGTCCGTCAGTTGCTCCCGCACTAAGTTTTTCACTTCCGATGTATTGAGCTTGCGATCTTTTCGCTCCACCAGACGCACGTAAATCGTGGCCTCATTGGGCTCGCCGTTGCGGCTTCCCACGACGGTGATCGTGCTCAGCACCTCTTTATTGCCGCGAACGATTTTGTCCGCATCCATGGACGTCTTATTCATCACGTCAATATCGGTACCCGGCTTCATATCCATCACAATCTGGAATTCACCTTGGTCCGCTGCTGGCAAGAATGTTTTCGGTACATGTTTCAAGGCAACAAAACTGGCTACGGAAATCACGGTGGCAACGAATAAGATCACCATCGGGCGACGTAGCGTGAACTTAAGCGTGCGTACATAGAGTTTTTCCAGCCAAGTCTGAAAGCGGTCGAAGCCTTTCAACACGACATCAGCGCCGCGACTGACAAAATTCGACGGTTTTTTATGGATGTTTCCGGCGAAATAAGCGGAAAGCATCGGGGCCATGGCGAGAGCATCCAAAAGGGAAATCGCCATCGCGAAACAAATGGTGAGACCGAATTCTTTAAAGAACTGACCGATAATACCTTGAAGGAAAGCGACCGGGCCGAATACCGCGATCACCGTGGCAGTGGTGGCGATAACCGCGAGAGTAACCTCACGCGTGCCAAAACTTGCCGCCTCTTTCGCGGATTTTCCCATCTCCATGTGGCGGAAAATATTTTCCCGCACCACGATCGCATCGTCGATTAAGAGACCAACCGCCAAGGACATGGCCAAAAGCGTCATCACGTTGATGGTAAAGCCTGACACCTGCATCAGGAAGAAGGCACCCAGCAACGAGTTCGGTAACGCGATACCCGTGATCAGCGTCGATCGCGCGCTGCCAAGAAAGAAAAACACCACGAGAATGGTTAAGACGATACCGATGAGGATGGATTCCTGCACGTCGGCAACGTTGGCGCGGATCGGACGACCGGAGTCACGCAAAACTTTCATCTCAAAGTTTTTCACCCGGTTCTGGTAATCGACGTTGATCTTCTCAACGCGTTTTTTGACCGCGTCCACGACTTTTAAAGTATTGGCCCCGGACCGTCGGAACACATAAAGGGCAATAGCCTGTTCGCCATCCACAAAGGTTCTGGATTTCTCATCTTCCAATGTGTCAACAACCTTACCGACATCCCCCACGCGAATCGGTGTTTCGTTGGCATAGAAATTAAGCAGCGTGCCGTCGATATCCTTCAGGGTTTCAAACTCCCCCAGAGTGCGGACAATGGTATCCGTTCCCTTTGAGTTTGCTTTGCCGGCCGGGATGTTTTTACCCGCGGTTCCTAGCTTGTTGGCAATCTGCATCGCCGAGATCTCGCGCTGCAAAAGTTTTTTACGATCTAGAACAACGTGAATCTCGCGCTTACGACCACCGAGAATTTCCACAAGCCCCACATCCGGAACCTGTTCCAAAAGGGGACTGACCTGCTGATCCGCCAAGTCATAAAGTTCAGCGGGAGAAAGATCAGCACGCATCGTGATGATGGCGATCGGCTGGTCGGCGGGGTCAACGGTACGAATGATGGGTTCCTGCGCGTCCGTCGGCAGCTTTGATTTCACAAAACCGATGCGGTCGCGCACCTGCTGCTCGGCGTACTTCACATCTGTCTCCAGTGTGAACTCCGCGATCACGATACTGATACCTTCACGGTTTTGCGAGCTAACGGATTTGATACCCGAGAGAGAGTTCAGCTCTTCCTCGATGGGCTTAGAAACCAACGTTTCAATCTCCGCCGGCCCCGTACCAGGATAAATCGTATTCACGGTCACGATGGGAAAAGAAACGTCCGGAAAGAGGTCGACGCCCAATTTCTTAAAGGACGTAAAACCCAATACGAGGACCATGATGAAAAGACACGTGATAAAAATCGGCCGCTTAATCGCGAGATCTGGAAGACTCATAGTGCGCCTCGAAAGGTTTTCATTTGGCTATTGAGATTGAGAATTAGGTTCTTGATCTGCAACAGGTTGATTTCCGCGTTGAGAAAATCCTGCTCAAAGAGAAAGACCTGATAGGTGGTGCTTCGGCCTGACTGCTGACGCTTTCTCTCCGCCTCAAGCTTAGCCTTCTGTGCGGCTTCAAACTCCACCGCCATTTTAAGTTTGCCCTTCGCCTCCTCAAAACGACGATTCAGTTCTTGCCAATCGCTCTCTTGTTCAAACACCTTGCGCTTAAAGTTGAGATCCGCCGCTTGAATGTCTTTTTGATAACCACGATCCACGCTGCGGGTCGTGCCCATGTCGAGCGGCATGTTGAATCGAAGGCCAACCAACGTATTGGGATAATCTCCGGACGTGGTTTTGCTATTCGACTCCGAAAACTCGGGATCTTTCCCTGTTATGGCTAGATTGGCAAAAAGATCGAGCTGCGGCTTGTACTTATCTTTACCAAGCTCGCCCGCGGCGGTTGCCGCACGCTTTTGTGCTTCAGCGGCTCTAACATCATCGCGCATTTTTGCGCGCTCAGGAACGCTTAGGTCATAAAGCTTGTCGAGCGACGGTAATTCCAAAGTCTCGGCAACCTTATCGCTGTCAACACCACGAGCGACGTTAAAAGCACGCATCGCGCTGTTCTCTTCATTGCGTGCGTTTTCAAGTTCGAGCGCGCGCCCTTTAAGAGCTGCTTCCGCCTGAAGGAGATCCGCTTTATCAGCAAGCTGCAATCGCGCCTTCTTCGCGTTGTAATCGCGAATCTTCTGCGCCCAGTAATACGTTTGCTGAGAAACCTTCACCATCTCCCGCGCAACCGCAAGGCGCCAATAACGGCTTTCCGCTTCCGCGAGGAGACCTTTCTTCTGATAGTCAGCCATCGCCGACTGCGCGTCCGCTTGCGCGCGCGAAGCTTCTTCCTGCTGACGAACCGAACTACCGAAACCGTTTTTCCAGAGAGGCTGGGCAATCTCGAGGTTCCAACCGGTATCGTAGTAATCGTTTAGAGGCATCTGCTGCGGATTCACGCCGTGAATCTTGATCTTGCCCATGTTGTAAAAAAGTTTGCTTTGCATACCAAAGCGGAACTGCTGGCTCACGCCGAGGGACCCGCCATGAGCATCCGTGCGCGTACCCGCCATGGGATTGGTGGGCTGGCGTCGATCGTCCGACTTTTGCACTTGTCCAAAGAGTTGCGGAGAAAAAAGCAGGCTTCCTTCATCCGCCTTTTCCGCGGCGCCTTCTGCCGTGAGCTGGGCTGCCTTAATTCCGTCATGGGATTGCTCGACTTCTTTAAGATAACCATCTAACCCAAGGCGTTGCCCTGATTGCGCGAAACCTGGCGCGGCCAAAGATACTGCCGTCGCGAGAGTCCACAGTTTCCCTATCCTATTCATGTGCATTCTCCATGACACCGTCACAATAAATTTTTAACACCTGCGCAATCCAACGCTCACGAAGCTCCGGCTGGCTGATGTCGTATATAAGAATTTTTTTGGGCAGCAGCTGCGATCGCACCACTGAAACAAGGGGCGCAAGGATCGCATCAGCGACAATAACAGCCTCAACATCGCGGCGGACAAAACCAGATTTCTGTCCTTCTCCCACGAAGTGAATAAAGGCTTTAAACACTTTTAGGAAAGTTTCTTCGAAAAAATCCGCGCACAGGTGCGAGAGCATTTCCATATCGCGAAAAATCATGCCCGTCAGATCAGGATTTTTCGCCATGCCTTCGAGACTTTCGCGCAGAAACATCTCAAGCCGTAGACGAAATTCTTCCTGCGTCTTCGCCACTTTTAAAATGCGCAGCTGGCTCTCGTGACTGAATTCAACGAACTCGTGCACGATGCGCCGATACAAATTTTCCTTGGAGCCAAAATGATAGTGAATGGCGGCGATGTTTACGCCCGCTCCGTCGCAGATGGATTTTGTTGAAGTACGATCATAACCCTGGCGAGCAAACAAACGGGAAGCGACTTGAACGATCCGAGCGGCCGTGTCTTCAAAAGCACCGCGCAAAGGGCAGCGGCGCTTCTTTTTTGCCTTAATAGACTTTGGTGTCTTTGCCATGAGGGCATCTTCCTAATGATCTTTTTAAGATATCAGGCAACTCCACGATGTTTCAAGTGAACACTTGAATTTTTGTAGCAGGCAATTAAACGACGAGAGAAACTTATTTTATTTTTAGGGAGTTACACCTGGCCGGACGACCAATCGCGTTGATCCCCGTGAAACTCATCCCGACAGCGGGAGCAGGTCGCCGTAAATGGAAAACGAGACTGATGCGGGCGAAGGGAAATCATCTCATGACAAAGAGGGCATCGTCCTTTTCCCGACCGGAAAGTAACCTGGCCTTTGTACATCTTATAGACTTTGTAAGCCCCCCAAGGACCGCCAATCACCCAAATGGGGGGCACCAAATAGTGAGTTATGGGATTCAGCCAAGACATGGTTCCCGCCGCATAAACGACGAAAAGAACAAAATTACCCATCCAAAACGCGCGATTTCGTGTCCAAGTAAGGCGGCGCACATAGCCATCGTAACGAACTTCACCATGTGTCACTGTAACGGGAATAACCTCGAAATGAGGTTTCGCGGGTGGATATTCAATGAGAGCATCGCCACTCATCTATGGGGGTCCCTAATGCTGTAAGGGCGCTGATACTAGCAGGATGAGAACATGCAGGCAATGACTCCCTAAATCGCCGCATGAATGTTTTTGAAAGAGCCGCATGAAGGCGTTAAACTTAAGGAAATAGTCAAATCGCTAGAAGGGTTTACCATGAATCGCGCCTCCCGATTGTTAATGGGTTTTGTTCTTATCTCCTCGGTTTCTTGCCGTCAAAAGCCGGAGGTTCAAGACCCCGTTCAAGCGGATAGAAACAAATCAGACTCCACGTTGAGTGACACACCGAGCCCATGGGAAGACGCGGGCGAAGGCGTCCAGTACCAACTGATGAAAAAAGCGGACCCGATTAACGAAATCCACGTAACCAAAATTGATCTCAACAGTCCCAATGTCGCGCTATTCGCAACACGCGCGGAAGATAAAAAAACGATCGTTTCTAAATTTGCCTCCACCTACAAGTGCCGTGTCGCCATCAACGCGGACTTATTCAACGGCACCTTCGTTCCTCTTGGTCTATCCATGGGTGGAGGAAAAGCTTGGACCGACACAAAAGACAACGCTCGATCAGGCTTCGTCGCCATCGGTCTCGATAACAAGATCGTTATGTCTCATGGCGAAGAAATCAAAACACCAGAGGCTTGGATGTACTCTGTTGTGAGTGGATTTCCCATGATGGTGCGTGACGGCAAGTCAGGCGACCTCACCTGTAAATGCGCCGAGTCTTTTTACAATGCGCGACACCCGCGCTCCGCTTTTGGTTTATCTCAAGACGGCAAAACGGCTTATCTCGTTGTGGTGGACGGTCGCTCGGAAAAATCGAAAGGCATGACCATCAAGGAACTGGCGAACCTGATGCTTTCGTTGGGCGCACACCAAGCGATTAACTTTGATGGCGGCGGTTCATCCGCGATGTTTGTCGGCAAAAAAGGCGGCATCGTCAATAAGCCAACCGACGGCAAAGAACGCGTCGTTGCCAACCACATTGGCGTGTGTGATGGAAAGGCGGAGGACCTCGCGGCGTTGCAGAAGGTTCGGCCTGCGTTTAAACCACAACCCGCAGCGTTGCAAATGTGGTCAAATGATAACGGGCGCGCTCGTCCAACTCCCGTGAAAGCAGGCATCAATCTCAAAGATCCCGCGGCCCCCTAAAGCTCTTTCGACGGCCCGGAATTTGGCATCGCTCCTGCAAACCCTTCTATGAAGCACCAAGATGTGCACATAGGAGGGTTTACCATGCGCTGGTCCAAGCTGACCGTACCGACAGCTGCCGCGGCAATAGTCTACTTCTTTGATCCCGATAGCGGACCCCGGCGACGCCTCCGCGCTCGAGAAAAACTCAATCACCAAAGTCATTCTCTATTCAATTTCCTCGACGTGGCTAAACGCGATGTAAAAAATCGTGTGCAAGGCGTGGGCGCGGACGTGCGTTATCGCCTTTTTGGCCAACGCGTCCGTGACGATGTATTGGAACAACGAGTCGCTTCAAAGGTGGG
The DNA here is from genome assembly GCA_964404325.1 of uncultured Oligoflexales bacterium. GTDB lineage: Bacteria > Bdellovibrionota_B > Oligoflexia > Oligoflexales > Oligoflexaceae > CAYOJQ01. The sequence continues at coordinate 7,718 of CAYOJQ010000050.1, read as the reverse complement.
ACGGTTTGTCTCTCATCCTCGCGCCATTAATATCGCCGCCGGTGACGGAGTTATCACACTCAGCGGCATGGTTTTGAAACGAGAAGTGCCAAAACTTCTCAGCGCCGTTCGTGGCATCCCAGGCGTGCAATCGATTCGAAACCTTTTGGACGAGTATGAAAAACCAGGAAACATTCCCGAGCTTCAGGGTGGAAGACCACGTAAAGGACATCTCCCAGAAGTCTTGCAGGAAAATTGGTCACCCACTTTGCGTCTGTTTACATTCCTTGGTGCCGGCGGACTTCTGGTTCAATCACGAAATCTCCCGCGCCCCATCCGCCCTCTGGCGACACTCGCGTGCTTTCTTCTCGGCACGAGAGCGGTGACGAACAAACCTTTAACAACGGTTCTTGGTATTGATCGCACCCGCGGCGCTATCGAAGTCAATAAGCACGTCATCATTCATGCCCCGCTCCAACGCGTCTTCAACTTCTTCAAACAGTACGAACAATTCCCACACTTCATGCGCAATGTGTTTGATGTGCGCGCCGTCGATGAGGAGCGCATCCGCTTTATCGTGCGTGGCCCCATGGGCACGCATGTGAGCTGGCACGCGGAGGAGATCGTCTGTGAAGAAAACGATGTGATTCGTTGGCGCAGCAGTGACGGCTCGCTCGTTCCGCAAGCGGGTAAACTAGAATTTCAGCCGGAAGACAAGGACACAACGCGAGTCACGCTTCAAATGACCTACAATCCTCCGCTCGGAATTTTTGGTCACACGGTGGCGCGTATGCTGCGCTGTGATCCAAAGACTTTATTTGACGAGGATTTCGCGCGAGCGAAAACTTATCTTGAACATGGTAAGGCTGCACGGGATGCAGCAATGCCAGAATCGGCAGCGTAGGAAGTCTGCGTCATTCTGAGCGGAGCGAAGAATCTCCAAATCTTCGCTCGCTCAGGATGATAAGAATTCGAGGGAGGATCGATTATTTTTCGGTGGGCTTTCCTGCTTTCTTCCACCCCATAATGCCAGGAGACATCACCCAAACATTATCGTAACCAAGCTCGATCGCCTTCCTTGCCGCGTCATGGCTCGCGGTGCAACGTTCGTTGGCGCAATAGAAAACCAACTTCGCATTTTTTTCCTTGGGAAGTTTATCCGCGGAGACTTTGTCAAACGTCATGTGCTGCGCACCGGGGATGTGCCCATCTTTATACATTTCATTCGAGTTCGAATCGTAAACAAAAACTTTCCCTTCTTTCATAGCTTGAGAAAGCTCTTCAACGTTCATCATCTTGAACGAAGCTTTTACCGTGGCGGGAGGCGGGGCGGAAAATGCCATCGGCGCGGAGAAGCCAAAAAATGTCAGCGTGAGCCATAAAATGTGTCGCATAACCAAACTCCAAGAAAAATTGTTCGAAAAATTTTACGCGATGTGCGGAAAGATTACGAGGCTTCAGCGATAAGCCCAAACCGAACTCTGTCAAAGAAATGAACAGTGGTTGCCAGAGACATTTCGTTTCGCGTACTTCCGTCCAGAACAAATCTCTCGCCGCATAAACAAAATCCCCTTAAGCAACTAAAATTATAGTCGCAAGAAAAAAAGCTACCTCCCTAGGTCATTTGGGCACAACCTTGCATAAGGCGCACCGAGGAAAGTGTCCTGTTGAATTTCGGAGTTTATGCATGAAATCGTTCCCATCCTTTCGCACTCAAACCTTGAGTCATGCGGCGCTGTTGTTATTAGCGGCCGCAACAGCCTTTGGCTGCAAGACACAAAACAGCGCTCCGACCGATAGCGTTGTTTTGGACGATCCCCTCCTACAGAATGATTGTTATGCACCGACCAAAAAAATTACCAATCAAGTTAAAGATGCTTGGGTCAAAGGTTTAGTTGAAGCCGCCAAAGACGCGGAAAGGGTCCACGGTATTCCGGCCGCGGGACTGATCGCCATGGCGAGTCGTGAAAGTGGCTTCGGCAGCACACGCCTCTATGTTGGCTCGAAAAACGCCTACGGTTTTAAGTGGACAAAAACATCCGCGCCAGAGCGAGAATATTGGACTCTCGCATGCCAGCCAAAAGAGGATGACAACAACAAGTACATTCTCTTTAAGAATGATTGGGACGCGGCTCTTTATGTAGCAAAACGCTTATCAACGGATAAGCGCTACAAACCCGCAACGGATCGTTACGTCGCTCAACGAAAAGCAGGTGGTGACGTTAAAAAAGCGGTTGATGAGTGGATTATCGGCATCTCCGACGCCGGCTACAACTATGATCCCACAACCTACAAAAAACACATCACCCAGCTGGCGAACAACTATCAGACCCCAAGCTGGACGAAGGATGGAAACTACAATCTCTACTGGATATCCGGCTCCGTTTCTCCACGATCCAAATAATCTCAAATAAACTCAGAACAGAGTAAGCTTAACGGCTTACTCTGTTTCATTTTGTCCTTTTGCGTGGACGCGTTTCTCCACAGGCACGCAGTCACCGTGTTCCTTCTCCTCACACTCGGGAACCTCGATGGCAGCGGAGTTTGGAGCACAAGTTGTTTCGGCGATTGGTGTGCAGGAAGCACAGCGACGCATATAATTCTGTTCACCGCAGCCCGCGTTTGTAACGACCTGCCCTGTCTCGCAGCGCAATTTACCTTTGCGGGTATCCGTGCAGCCAATTTCCGCCGTATTGATATCCCACTCATCGAGATCCAATTCTTTTGTCCCAGATGTGCTTGTACATCCCCAAAGCAAAAGACTCGTGATAAGTCCAAGCAACCACTTAAAATTGGGAAAAATCATTCTGAATCCTTTCCTGATCGAGCGGAATTTTTTATCGCCAAAACACATCAACCCATTGATATGCCTACCAGTATACAGCCTTTTACAAAAAAGACTCAATTTTTCACAACAACCTGCCGATAAGGAGAGGGTCGCTTTGTACCTTCTGACGCTCAATGCGGAGTGAAAAATGTTTCGGACGACCATAGCTTTATTGACGGTGCTGCTCGTTAGCTGTTCTGAGTCGAGTTTTACTGGAGATAGCTCCAGTAACGCCAAGAAGTCCCGCGGAGGCAATGCCGCCGACGGTAGCAACGGGATGGATGGCGGCAACGGCGGTGACAGCAGCGGCGGCAACAACGGTGGCGCTGATAGCTCTGTGGGTTCAACCACGGGAGCGGACGGCTCGTTGACAGAATCATTTTCCTTCACGGGCACCAAAAAGTCCGTGGATATTCTTTTTGCTCTCGACACCAGTGGCAGTATGAGTGAAGAACTCGGCTTTCTCGCTCAGAAGTTCAGCCTGTTCACGAGTGAAATCGCGAAATTCGGTCTCGATGCCAATGTCGTCGTCATCTACGACAAAAGTAAAGAGATGGATGGGATCGCATCATCCTTCAAGCAACACAAGGCACGAGTCGGTAGTAACGACGCGCTTTGCGTGATTCGTGATTACTTTGCCAATCCGACCGGCATGGGCATGCTTCGTGCCGGTGTGCCACTCGAAGTGTTTGTCGTCACTGACGATAATGCTGGCGGAAAAGGGATTATTATGGGTCCCGATGGGCTGCCTAAACCTCCTTCAGAAGGAACAGAATGCAAGAGTGCCGTGTTCCAACCGCCCGCGGACAAGAAAACAACGTTCAGCGGCATCGTTGGTCTGAAGCTCGGCAAAAACACCGATACCTGTAACATCGCAGCCGTTGGTGAAGAGTACAAATTGATGGCACCAAAATACGGCGGCAATATTTACGACCTATGTACCCAAGACTGGGGTGCTTTGGTGAAAGATATGGCGGGTAACGTCGGTCAGCGCATTCGCAAATTCAAATTGAAAGAGAATCCGGATCTTGCAAAAGGCTTCACCGTTCAGCTAAACGGAAAAGTTCTTCCGGCGAGCGAGTACACTTACGACGCAGCCACCAACACCATCACGATTTCAGGCGCCGCGGTGGAAGCACAGACCGATAAAGTGGAAGTGAAATACTTCCCCAAGAAGTGAGTAACCCATTCAATTAAACAAACAAAAAACACGGCAGCTGCAACGCTGCCGTTTCTATTTTCTGCTTTTCTCCTCAAAATTATACCTAAATTACACTTAATATCCGCGCTATTAGCGGATCAATTTTAACTTCCCCTTCAAGCAACCGTTAAGACAATCGGGGACCCCTGCACGAAGGTCAAAAAATGCGTCGGTTTGGATTACATATCGCAATCCTCAGTGCCTTTGCCGCCTTTTCAGGCTGCGCTGGCAAGAGTTCCGTTGGTCATGTTCCCGTCGATACTCAGAATGGCGTCGCTGATCCTAGCGCGGTTCGTGTGCCTTCTGAGCGCCTTGGTACGCGCGGTGCTGTTCGTGGCCCGGATCAATCCTTACCGAGCCCGGAGAATTCAGCCGGCGGTGGCAACACACCGACGGAGCCCACGCCAGCTCCCAATCCTTCGCCGGAACCCAATAACGAGCCAACACCAACACCGACTCCCACGGGACAGCTCCTTAACGCCTCAATCTATTGCTCGGATGATTTGGTGAAATGGAGCGAGGCAAGCATGGCAAGCGTGAGCAAACTCAAATTCCATTTCTTCGAAAAAGGCCGCAGTAATTTTCTAGCTTATTCTGTTTGGGACAAAGGAACGGACACGGCGAGCCTCAAGGATTCTCTAAAGCAAAAGAAAGCGCTTTTACCTGAATTTGCCGGTTTAGCGGACGGAATTTATGATGTGCTTATCTGCAACCAAGCGGATCCGGATTGCAACTTCATAAAGTCCTTTAGTCCGTTTAGTCTTCACAACACCATCATGCATGGAGAGGCCTATGGCGTCGTTGGTGTTGTTCATCTCCACATTACTGCCGGCAAAGTTACTTCCTACGACAACGGCTGGTTCCTCTACCCCACTGGGACATCGCAAGTGACTTGCGATAAAACCTAAGCATAATCTCTGCAGAAATCGCCTTTTTCCTAGGCAGAATCATAGTTAACTTTGACAGTGTCATGCTTTTAAACAGCCATACCTTGAAGAAGACTCGGATTCTCTTAGCAATTTTCTGGCCCCGCATTTTGCATGGTAATAAGGGTACGATACTTCGCTGTTTTATACCGGTGGGAATTTTGTGAAAGGTGCGTTGCCATGAAACAGATGCGGTTCACATTGCTAGCCCTTGTCGCCTTGACGGCCATGGCATGCGCGGAATCATCATTCAATTCTGGTGAAGGCAAAAAAGCCCCTGCTGCACCAAAAACAGTGAACACACCACCTGCTCCCGCGCCTCAGGCTGCGGATGGAACAAATTCAGGAACAAGTGACCCACTTCCTCCAGGCGTTCCACCCTCCGTACCAGCTGGGACGAAGCCGTGCACGGATGCCGGCATCACTCAGGTTCGCCTCTTAACTGTTTCTGCTTATAACAATGCCGCCAACCAAACGCTTCGTTATGAAGTGTCTCTGGTGGATTGCGACGGTAAGCCAAAACCAATTCCTCAAGCACCCCTGCTTTTCGATATCGACTCACAATCCATGGACATCACTCAGCGTGAGGTTCCATACACCATCGAAAATTCACAAAAGCAGGTTGTTACATCAGGCAACACGTCCGTCGTCAGTGGCAGCGACTTGTTCGGCAATCAGGAAGCTTCACGCTTTCACTGGAAAGCAGACAATCTGCAAATCCCCGCAACCGACTACAAATTCTATTTCGTCGCTGATGTAAGCAATCGCAATATGACTGAATTTGGTGTGATACTCCCACCAACATCGGGAGAAGTGCAGTTTGACACCTATCTGCGCATCGGTGACGCGCAGCCAGTTCAGCAGAAAATTAAGTGGATCTATAGCAAATAAAAAAAGGCGCCCTTAGGCGCCTTTTTCGTTATTGGTTGCAAGTCTTCGGATCAAGCACGGGCCCCGGCTCCGTATCGTAGTTCTGCAAGAACAGATCATCCACCGCCCATCCCATCAATCGTCCTTCGTTGCTATAGACGAGCGCGCGGAAAAAGTGTTGACCGTTGTCGTTCGGGCCACGGTGAAAGAGATTTATTTCGTAGCCTTTGCGATCCACATTACGCACTAATTCACTTTGCGCGGTTGTCCAAACAAGGCGGTTGTTTTTACAACGCTCCAAACGTTCCAAAACAACTTTTGCCGCGCCGCGGATAAAACGCAGGTTGAAGCGAACGGGAGAACGTGCGTCGAAAACCTTTTTTCCGCCAGGAAACTCGAAATTGGCTTCACCGTTTAGAGCGGCGGGAGCATCGATATAACTCCAGAAGATGGTGGTATCGTAGTCGGGAATATCGCCCCACTGATAAGTTTCACTGTTGCCCTGATTCTTGAAATTCACACCATCAGCAATCCCCGGAGTCATACAGCGCGTGATGTCGATGTCAGGATTGATTTTCGGCAATAGCGGACACACGTTACGAATGATGGAGCCCATTTTTTCGAGCTGGTACTTCGTATACCAACGAGGATTGGCTTGAACGCGTTTTCCTTGCTCATAGCGTCCGGAGTCACCGACAAGCATCACGATGATGGCGTTATCGACGCGCTCAGGTTCTCCCTGATTGTTCGTGAGGAGAAGGGGCGTCTTATGCTGTGCGACTTGTAGCGGTTTCGACACAACGCTCTGATCCTGGGGAATGATGTAGTGAGCTTGAAGACGCAGCGCGTCCTGATCCGTTGTCGGGTTCTGTAGTTCCAAACAAGCGGACAAAGAAAGAGGACAGTGCACCACGCGGATATGTGTCGGGCGGTTAAAGTTCTCTTCCGGCTGTTGATAGGTTAATTCAAAATATTGAGCCGCGAAAACATCGGACTCATCGGTCATCAGATTCAACGTCGCCTGAATCTGCGTGGGAAATTCCTCGATTTTAATAGGGCGGTTTTCGCGCGCGAAATCAAGAATTTCTCCAGAAGCGGCATCCTGCCACAGATCACCGTTGTTGAGTTTTTCAATCAACTCCGTCGCGAATACAATCTGCACGTTACGGCGCGCTTCCAGTCCGTCACGATGCATCAGGGCCAATTGCCAAATCCAATCAAACTTTTCCTCCGGCTTTGAAGGATTCGGATTTAAAGAGAGATGCTTGTCATCCAAATTTTTCTTGACCCAGCGAGCGTAGGCATCGATTTGAACTTCGATATTGTGGCTCGGCTCGTCATTGGGAAGGCCGATCTTTGCTCGTGAAAGCCCAAACGCCGTCTCTGACAGGGGAATACCCAGAGGATTTTCCCCGGAAACGTACATGGCCGACTCGGGGCGGGGGGACATGTGGGATTCCTTAAACGCCACAGCCATCATCATCCTGGCGGGAACTCCGTACTTTGCCGCGGCGGCGCGGAAGGCACTCGCCACACGCCCATTCTGTGTCGGTCCCGATTCTTCATCGGAGGCCTTGCGGCCGCAGCCGGAAGTCAGACTCATGCTAAAAAGCGCTAATACCAGACTGAAACGCACGCCGGTAAAGACTCGCATACATACTCCCGCAATCTGTAGATGGCTTTCTTCCAGTATAACAAAGATATGCGACGGCGGGGGCTCTGGAGAAAAGTTTGGTAACCAACAAAAAAACACTTGCGGTTCCAAAAGGTTTCAGGCACAAAATGACTTCTCGAATGGGGGTATAGCTCAGTTGGTAGAGCGCTAGATTTGCATTCTAGAGGCCAGGAGTTCGACTCTCCTTACCTCCACCATTAAAGCAAGTGGTCGAACCCCGATTTTTAAAAAAAGTCGGGG
>CAYOJQ010000049.1:0-25123 GCA_964404325.1 uncultured Oligoflexales bacterium | reverse complement strand
GCCCTTCGCAGTACCGTCTAGCTTCGTCACAATCAAGCCAGTCACATTAGCGACCTCAGAGAAGGCTTTCACCTGCATGACCGCGTTTTGACCGGTTGTGGCGTCGATAACTAGCAGAGTTTCATGGGGGGCTGAGGGGACATCGCGACCAATGATGCGACGAATCTTAGCCAGCTCATCCATGAGTTCTTGCTTGTTGTGAAGACGGCCGGCTGTATCGATGAGGACCACATCAATATTGCGCGCCACGGCCGCTTTCACAGCATCGTAGGCAACGGCAGCGGGGTCACTTCCTGGTTGGTGCTTGATAACGTCAACGCCAATGCGGTCACCCCAGACGACCAATTGATCGATCGCCGCAGCGCGGAACGTATCAGCTGCCGCTAACAGAACGGTTTTCCCCTGGTTGATAAAATGATGCGCCAGTTTACCGATACTGGTGGTTTTTCCGACGCCGTTAACCCCAACGATCAGATAGACAGTGGGTCCTGATTCAGCGAGTTTTAGAGGGCGTTCCTGAGAGACGAGAATGGATTCGATGTCTTGACGAAGAACCTGACTGGCCTGTTCCCAGGTAACGCTCTCGTCCGTATTTTTGAAGCTTTGGCGAAGGTTATTAACGAGGCGATCTGTGGTGCCGGCGCCAAGGTCCGCACGATAAAGAACCTCGTGTAATCTCTCCAAGAGGTCGCCGTCTAATTTACGGCCTGCACCAAAGAGACTACCGAGGTTCGAACGAAAGTTTTCGCGGGTTTTTGTTAATCCTGACTGGAGCCGCTCAATCCATGATGGCTCATTTTTTTTTTAATTCGTCTTCACTATAAGAAGACTCTTCTTCCTCATCCTCGTCTTTGGGAACGGGAGACTTATCGTTTTCAAAATTATCGAGGGCGATGCGCTCTTCTTTGCGTTTTTTCGCAGCAAGCATCGTGAAAAGGATGATGGCGATGACGATGATGCCTAAGCCGCCTATAAGAAATGCCTGCAGATTGCCGGCTTCGAAAAAGCTAGCGTCAGCCGGATTACTCGTTGTTTCAACCGTTTGCTCTGTGGTGGTGCCCGTGTTCAAATTATCTTCCATGAATCCATCTCCATTGCAGCGTGGTTACGACGGCAGGGGGCGTTTATAGCCCAAGGCCATACGTCTGAAAACAGCTTTCTATTGATTCTGACTGTATAAACCCGCGAGATTTACCTATCATAGATTCAAATTTACCTGAAAAGGCACTTTTTTCAAAGACTGCGAGGGGTTCAGGCTCAATGATTGCACGAATGTTCCTTCTACTTGTCGTGTGCCTTTTTTGGTTTGAGCCGGTATTTGGCGCGGATTCCGAAGGCGAGGAATTCGCCATTCCAGGATTGGGCAGCAGCCTCGAACGCATCGATAACTATCGGCGTCAACTCCACCGTTGGGACAGGCTCGTTCGTGGCTTTCGGCGTGAACACAACTTCGCTCTCCTTGGTGGGACGAGTCTTGGTAATTGGCGTGTACGAGATCCTAAGGGCCCTCCCCAAAGAGAAGTTTCCACGGAATCGACCTTTTCACGATTTGCCTATACCTTTCATATCCCCTGGTATCGCGGCTTCGGCTATTACCTTGGCTCAAGCTTCGGAATGAATTTTTCAGAGTATGAGGCGGGTGGTGGGGAGTTTGCGGTTGGGCGGACATACTCTTTGCCGGGTGTGTTAGCGGGCTTCGTATTGAATGTGACCCCTGCCTTTCGTGCCACGCTTGGACTAGACGCGCACCTGATGCGTGCCGAGCGTTTTTTGGTTTTGGATAATACGGGAAATGCGAAGAGGATTAGTTTCACCACACGAAAAATTGGCTTCAACGTTGGCGCCGAAGTCTTTGTGGACCTGAAGTGGGCGATTCGGGCGGAATTCGCGGCTAACCGTATCTACTACAAGAGCCCGGAAGAATTGAGTCACAATTCATTGCTGGATGCGGGGATTGGTAAGGAAGAGAAGCAGGTAGCCCTCGGGATCGTCTACCATTTAATCTGATTTTCTTCTTTAAATTCAGAGCCTAGAAGGCCGGGCTCAAAGCCGCGGAACTTTCACCGATCATAGCTTTAAATAGGGCATAGAGGTCTAGCTTAGTGGATTCAGACCAGGAGTTTTGAATTCATGCGCTTTGCCCTTGTCCTCATCGCCAGTTTGCTTGTCGCTTGCGGCCAAGCGCCCTCTCGTAGTCACATCACAGAACAAGCCCCCCAAAGCCGTCGCAGCGTATCCTACGCGAATGCAGCAGCTCATAGTCCCGGAGGGTGGATGGGTGAGGTGGGGTTCTACGTACATCAAGACGCGCCCGAGCGTATTGTAAACGCCGCGCTCCGAGCCGCCGAGAGCTGGAATGATTCGGTGGGTAAATCAGTGATTCGTTACCTCGGTCGAAGCAATGCCGCGCGGGGCGATAATCTTTACAGCAGCCTTGATGACAACTTTACGGTCCTCTACTACGAAGCCAACTGGAGTGCTTCAACTGGGAAGAACGAACTGATTCTCGCTACAACCATCTGGGAAAACAGCCCCAGCAATGACGAAGAAATTGTCAAAGGGGACATCATCCTCAATGCGGAAAAGTACATTCTCCAGGACGCGACTCTCGAGCCCCTTGAAGGCGGTCGGTCGGCTGAGGTCGTTGACACTGAGACCGTTCTCGTCCACGAAATGGGCCATCTCTTGGGTCTCAATCATTGGGACGTCGATGAGGATTCCGTCATGAATACTTACACTGCCATCGGGGTAGGGGAGACAAAGAGAGCCCTTGGGGGTATCGACGGGGAAAATATCCAAGCAATTTATGCCCACTAATTAATGGGCCTCCTGTGCCGATAACGTCAACGGTCAATCCGGGAGGGCCTTATGTCGGAAAAAAAAGTCGTTCGCAAAGCTGAAAACGAACTTGAAATGCTCCGCCTTATCATTCAAGAGAATCCGATCCTCTTTAATAGGGTGTTAAATCGCCTTCGTGAGCAAAGGGACTTGTCGAAACAGTCAATTTTTGATGCAGTAAAGCAGAAACAAGAAGCGCAGAAGAACAAAGGCTAACGGAGCGGTGTATGCGGTGCCTGATAGCAGCCTTCATGATCGGATTTATTGTTACGGGTTGTGTCTCCAGTAGCCGGCCCATGGATTCTCAAGTGGTTGAGCGGAGCAAGCGTCAGCCCCCCGCCTGGGTTGAGTGGCAACCTAACCAGATTCATGAAGATAGAGATGCATATAGTTTTGTGAGTCTGAAGTCGCAGATCATTGATCTTCCTCTTGGGGTAAAACAGACACAATTGAGCGCTCAGGCTGCCAGTCGCAACGCCCTGCACGAGTTACTGCGCAAAGAGCTTTATAATCAGGCTGCGAGTCAGGCGGTGCAAATCCAGTCCGTTCAAGAGCTCGATGACAAGATTATGTTGTCGGTGGAAAAACTTCAGAGTGAATACTCTAATATCAAAGACATCTATTTTGAAAAAATAAACACTTCTTTAAATGCTGATATTAAAAGCGATTATTTCTATAACGTCTATGTGCTTATTCAATTCGATGTGGAAAAAATCCCCCTTGTTTTGAAGGACTTAACTAAGTCCCTCAAAAAATCACCCGAATCGGACCTCGTGGCGCTCAGTAAGATCATTAGGCCTCAATTCCGATCCCATTAATTTCTCCTTCATTCCAGGTGAGCCCCTGTAGTATCCCTATGCGGCATCCATGAACAAGCCCCGCACAAGGGAGCTAAGGGATTGCCATGAAACCGGCCTGTCTGAAAACTCGGTTTATGGTCCCTGCCTGGTGGGAGAGGTCCTACGAGGCGGCAGTGGCGGCGTCCGTTCAAAATATCGATGCGTTTACACTCTCCACAAAAGCATTGATGACGCCCGCGCTGCAGGTAAGTGAGCTTGATGCCCTAGCGATCATCTTAAATAGTTTGCAAGAACAGCTTTTGAGCGATCAGTCTCTGCAGTTGGACCCAGAAGAGCACCGCAAAAATATTTCTTCCAATAGTCGTACACGCGTCGCTTCATTCGAGCGTGTCTTTCAAGGCATCTCGGGTCTTAAGCTTTTAAATCCAGATGGCAACGGTGGCTTTTCAGTTGCGCCCGTCTTTGGGCAGGAGCGTTGGCTAGCGAATGAGGATGGGTTCATTAAGATTGACTTGGAACCGTCATCCATTGGTCGTGAAATAGTGCTTGGCTACGGTGATCCTTATGTGGATCTCGTACGGCGCGTCAGTGAAGAAGTGGATGTGCAAACACTTCTTGGTCAAAAGGCTCCATTGGCTCTGTGGCAGTCCACGTGGTTGGATTTAAGCGGTCCGGAACAGGCAACCCTTTTGCGCATCGAGCGAGCTATGCAGTGGGAGTTTCGTTGGCTCACCATCGATGGAGTCTTCGGGATGCCCATGCATCAACTTTTTGCCGGAATTGATATTCCGCGTCCGCGAAAATCCACGTCGCAGATGTCGTCCCTTGTACAAAAGCAGCGCTTCCTTGAGCGTTTGGGAAAAAAATTGGTCGATCACGGGATGATCAATGTCGAGCTTGGGAATGACTACCTTGCTCTTTCATCCGACGAAGTGCGCGGCGCTTGGCTCGTCTGGCAGGTGGCGCGAGATCGACTCTTTCCCGAAGAATCAAAGGAATACCTTCAGCTTTCGGTCCGTCATTTATTCAAGCATGTGTTCGAGCCGCGCTTGAGCGATGTCCTGAAAGTTTTGGCGGGAAATCTTTTCGACAATGCGATGGACAAGCAGTTTCGCACTGGAATTGATAGCCTGCGTGGTGCATTGACTGATGACTTGCAAGTGGTCACGCGGCTCAATGAAAACCTACCAGTGACGTCGCTGGCTCTGTTTTTTGAATGGAACTTGCGACAAATGGCTGGTCATGAGCGACCTCTGCCTGGTGATCTTGCGCAAAGTGTCGCGGCTCAGGCGGCTCATCCTGGAAGTAGTGATGACTTTGTCTCGCGCTTCAAGCGATTCGCGGCGTTCACTCAAGAAACTCAGTACCAAGAAGAAATCAAAAAGACGCCAGGCGCCACGTTGGCCTCTGAAGCAACCTGGCAGGAAAAGGCTTATCGTCGTTATCTTTTAAGCACACGTCGTTCGCTATCGGAAGTCGCGGCTTTGAAAGCTGTGGCGCCCGTTGAAGTTTCGTTGCCAGAATCCACTTTGCCGACAGAATCTCCAGCATCCGCAAGCATTCGCCCAAGTGATGTTTCTTTGGGTAAGATGAAAAAGATTGCGACGGAAGAACTCACACTCATGCGTGAGAAAGACAAGACTCGTTACGAGTACCTGAAGAAAACTTTCTTAGATCAGCTTGATGGAAAAACAAAAGAAGATCTGAAGATGTTGCAGGGGATGATCACGCCGGATCTTTTCGATAAGCAGATCCAAAATAAAATTGTGAAGTTCATGGTTGAGAATCCTGGTGCATGGCGCTCAGGATCGCTCAGTGCATCCATGGCTACAAAACATTAGATCACTTGTAAGTGCGCGCGAGAGCGCTAAGGCGTCCATCCGCGTATAGCTCAAAGCCTTTAACGTCCTTGTGATGGACGACAAAATTCTCTTCATGCCACAAAAAAATGTACGGCAACTGTTCCGCCACAATATTTTCTACTTGGTGGTAAATAAGGCGTCTTTGCTCGCTGTCCGTTGTGGTGCGACCTTCCTGCAGGAGTCTATCCAAGGCCTCATTGTGGAACCAACCGCGATTGGCTCCTTCGGGAGGCAGGCTGTCAGAGCCAAATGCGTAACGGAAAATATCGGGATCCTTAAAGCCAATCCAAGAAAGCCCCCATAATTGAATTTCTCCCCTATCCACGTAATCTTTGAATCGCCCCCAATCGACCGTTTCAACATTGAGGCGAATGCCAATTTTTTTTAACTGGCTACCGATGGCGCGGGCGATGTTGATGCGTGTGATGTCCGTGGTTGTCTTGTAGGCGAGGGCAAATCGATAGTCTTTGCCTTCGAGTTTATTAAGTCCAGCATCGTCAAGAATGCGGTTGGCCTTTTCGATGTCAAATTCGGGAACAGTCAAGCCGGGTTTTAAGTAGGGGTCCTTGGGCGTCAGCAGGGATGTTGCGGGTGTCGCAAGACCGGCGAGCACATATTGAATCATCTGAGTGCGATCGAGCGCATGCGCGATGGCTTGTCGCACGGCAATATTTCCCGCGAGGCGGTCTTTAAAATTGAATCCAATGTATGTGGTTGCGAGGGCTGGGAGTTTTTGCGCGGATAGGTATGGATATTTTCGCCCTACATCCTGCAACACGTCACGACTCAGTACGTTTTGAACAAGGTCTATTTCCCCTTTGCGGAGTTTCGTAAAACGAGTCTTTTCATCTTTTATGGTTTTAAAGACGAGCTTGGGGGTCCGAGGACTTGGCCCCAAAGAATAGATGGAGTTGGTAACGAGGTGCAAAGATCCGGTCTCCGCCTGTTCCAGGCGATAGGGCCCGCATCCCAGGCTTTCGTTCGGGTTAACGATTCTAGCGCCTTTGGCTTGATGGATGGGCATCACGCCGACAACAAGATTTGTTACGAAGGATGCATCGGGTTCTTTTAGAACAAAATGCAGTGTCGTTGGATCTTTCACTTCAACTTTTGCTAATTTTGCAAATGCCTCGGCGCGAGCGGAAAAGGAAGAGAGTTTTTCGTCTAAGAAAAATTCATAAGTTGCCTTGACGTCTTCAGCTGTCAGTAAGCTTTTGTCCGAAAAAAACACACCCGGTTTGATTTTTACTTCCAGTTCCGTTGGAGAGAGCCAATGGGGTGTTTCTTGGGCAAGGTCGGCCACTAATTTTCCCTCAGCGTCAAATCCGACCAGGGAGCAATGAATCAAATTTTCTATGTACTGGGCATTGGCGTCCTCGGCATAACGAGGATCTAATGAGCGCGCGTCCGATTCCCAACCAATAACGATCGTATCTTTTGGAGTGTGACTGGCCTCGGATCCCGAACATGAGAACATGCTGCATCCAGTCAGGAGTACACTCGCGGCCAACACAGAAATAGAGTGTCGCATCACCATTCTTGGCATATAATTTCCTCGGACCGCGAATTTTAATTGGATTGACTCACATTATGTGAGTTTGTCCGTAATCATCCAAGTTAAATCTTCAGGAGATTCAGAGTGCCTTTCGTTTTGGGGTTTCGCTGTTTTCTCTTAGCTTGTTTAGGCATGTGGACGTCATCCTTGTTTGCCGCCAAGGGTTGTTCGCAGGAAGAAGTATTCCCCTATCCGTTGGTCATCTCTCCCAATCCAAAAACATTTGGCGTGCGTGTTGATGCGTTTGAAGGTTGGCGTTTTTTTGGTGGCACCTGGAACCGTGTGCCTTTGCAGGTCGATCAGGTTAACAAGCGTGGTGAGTATGTCCTAACGGGAGGAATTCCTTATACGGCAAAGACTGATGACGGATTGATCGATGCGAACGACGAAATTGTTGTTTCTGGAAAAAACCTCGGCAACGATTTTACCCTTTCTTCAATTCCGGCATCTCTAAAGCGAGACACGCAATACTTATGGAAGATTCAATTCTGCGAAAAAAAGAATTTTGGCAGCTTATTGATTGTTGCGCGCCCTATCCCTCGATCTATTGAGGAGGCTTATACAGTTCGTTGGGATCCTGAACGAGAGCTCATCGAGACAGAAACATACCGTTACCAATTCAAAAAAGAGAACCCAGTTCTTCTCGGGGAAGTTTGGCTAAAGACGCGACAAGATGTTGAGACCGCATTGTTCGCTGATTCGGCGTTTCAACTCGCCTTAATGACTCCTTGGTGGTTGCCTAACATCACGCTGTCGGATGAAAACTTTAAATCTTCGATCGAGTCTTGGCAGGTCGGGCCAGTACGCACCATCGTCGCGGTTGGCGTCAAAATGCGAAAGATGTTTTCGCTTTTTGATTTTCACATGTTTAGCGAACTTGTTTTTTACGAAGACTCATTTCAAATTCCAACCATCATGGAATTTCCCTTTGATAGTCAGAAGTATCTGAAGCTAGGAAGTGGTCTGGCTTACGCCATTCATTTTTCTCCGGAAACAAAATGGGTCGTCGAGAGCAACGTTGTCCCGTTACCGCAAAGTGGGGTGGATGCGCTTAAGAGTCCCGAGAAAGAACCAAAAGCCTCTCAGTTTCTGACAAAGATATCGAGCCCGGAGGCCAACATCGCCATGAAGGTCAGTCTGGAGAGCCCTGCGGATACCCCCCTCCCAGCGCCGTACTGGGTTCGAAAGGATATGTTTGCCGATAAAAAAATGATTGCCCAATGGCCCTGGTTGGCGGGTTTTAAGGGGGATACGGGGGTCTTTGTTGATATCAGCAGGGTACGAAAAGGCCTTTATAACTTTAGCCTTGACTTGTTTATTGAAACTAAGGCAGATGAAAAGTTACATGAGATTTTAACGTCTCCGGTTGCCGATTGGGTGACGCTTTCCTTGCGCTAACCCTTCATTCGTTCGAGAAATAATTTATTAGTAGTCAGTAATCCTGAATCCCTCGAGTATTCTGCGTTTAAAATTAGTCCTAAATGCCATATGGAATTTGGTTTGGAGCCTTTGATGTCTGAGAATTTGAAAGCGAAGAAGCCCCGTTCTCCCGCAAAGAAAACGAAAGCTGTGGTAGCGTCCGCAGAACCAACTGAGCGAGTGGCTGAAGCTCCCGTTGCAGAAGCCCCTAAAGCTAAAAAAGTAAAAAAAGAAGCCGTCGTTGCGGCAGCGGAAGTGGTTGAAACAAAGATTGACGTTGCGGCAGAAAATCTAACTTCTGAATTCCTTCATAAGCGTCAAAGCACACCGTCCCATGACAACGAAATCAAAGTGAAGCTGTCCGAGGCGTTGTACCGTAAGCTCAATGCTCAAGCTCAAGAAGAAAGCCTTGCGATTGAAGAGTTGGTGCGAGAGCTCTTGGCTGAAAGCGTTGTTTTGCGCGCTTGGGAAATCATCGAACGCAAAAACCAGATGCGCGGTGGTTCACCGAACAACCAACAGCAAACTGGTCGTTCACAAAATAACAACAACCACAATAATCACAATCACCGTGGGAACCATCGCAAAGGTGGGCATCGCGGTGGCATGAGTCAAATGCGCTATAACTCGATTATGGACGACAAAGCTTCCTTTCTCGAATACGTGCGTAACCAAGAACGCAACCGTCGCTAATCAGGAAAAAAATTATGATGAAACTTTGGTTTCAAGAAGAAATCGATCCAGATATTCGTTGCAGTTTCCGCGCTGAGAACGTTCTTTTCCGCGGCAAGTCTGAATTTCAAACCGTCGATGTCATCGAAACAGCGGCCTACGGACGCATGATGCTTATTGACGGCCTTGTGATGGTCACCGATGAGGATGAGTTTGTTTATCACGAAATGATCGCGCACATCCCAGCTCTTCTTCATGACAAAGCAAAGCGTGCGGTTGTGATTGGTGGTGGTGATGGCGGTACGGTGCGTGAGCTTCTCAAGCATCCTAACCTCGAAGAGATCGTGCTTTGTGAAATCGACGGTCTTGTCATCGATGCTGCGCGTAAGTACTTCCCGAAAATTGCGAGCGGCTTGGATGATCCGCGCGTGAAAGTTGTGGTGGGTGACGGCGTTGAATACATGAAGAATCACGCACCCAATTCTTTGGATCTGGTACTTGTTGATTCCACAGATCCCATCAGCGTGGGTGAAGGTTTGTTTTCCGGCGAGTTTTATCAAAACGTCGCGAAGGCTCTTAAGCCGGACGGTTTAATGGCTTGTCAGTCGGAGTGTCCGTGGTACGACGCGGCTGCTTTGCAGCGCATCACGAACAATATTCAAAAAGGCTTTAAGCACTTCAAACCATACATCGGCCCAATCCCCACATATCCCCGTGGATACTGGTCTTGGACACTTGGTTCAAATCGTGCTGTAGATCCTAAAGACTACAACAAAGAACGATTTGCGCAGCTTAAAGACGGTTTGCAATACTTGAGCGAAGACATGCTCACCGGCGTGTTTGCACTCCCGGCTTTCTACAAGCGTAAGCTTGGTATCCATTAAGCTGATTAGTTAATAGCGAATTGCGGAGCGGTCGACTTAGCTGTCGGTCGCTCTTTTGCTTTGATGCTCAGTGCTTCGTTGAACACCTGATAGATGTAATTCTCGTAGGCTAGGAAACGATCCTCATTAACGCCGTTCTTGTTAGGAACAAAGCGTTGTGGCGATGCCATTTCTAAACAGAAAGCGAGAGTTTTGTTGCCCCAAAAAGCCCAGTCCTCAAAAGCGCCGCCATCACCGAGGGATCCCGCGGTCTTTAGCTGATAAGGGCCAAGGAGGGGGAGGTGTTTTCGCAGTGCTTCTAGCCATGCTTTATGGCGAGTAACTTGGTTCGCCGCATTCGTATGAGCTTGTTGCGGAAAAGATGGAGCAACCACCCAATCCACGTAACCGTGAACATCCACGGCGGCCAAGTAACGTTGCGACTCCATCAATGCGCGAATCGCTTTTGTTTCTGGTTCGCTAAAAGCTTCAGAACCGTGTGGTTCTCGTGAGAGTCCCCAGAGAATTCCGAAGTTACGATTCAAGTTAATATTGTTGCTGTTGTAACGGCTCTTTCTATACGTGTCGGGGTTCACGGACGGAAGAAAATCGATTGAGATTGATCCGGGAAGTTTATTAAGTGGGCTCTCGCCACTTTGTGTTCGTTTCGCCAACCATTCAACAAATGTAGTCGTGATGACTTCATCACCATGCAATCCACCTTGAATCAAGAAACGAGAAACATCTGGTTGTGCTGCTGCATCCATAGATGCTTTTTGTAGGCGTGCTGCTTGTCGTTCAATGCGAATCAGTTGTATGGGCTGAGAACGCACGCTTCGAAGTCGATCGTTCTTGAGGAAGCCGTCAATAGTTGTTTGAACCGTGAATACTTCCGCAAAGCTGCTAGTAGACAGCAATACAGTCGCAAGCAAGGCGATGTACCTAGACGCTCGAAGCATTGAAATGATGTTCCACTAAGTAAAAATCGAAACGAAAAAACCAATATGCATTGAGCAATCGTTATGCCCGAATGACATGCATGAAAAGGCCAAAACTTCTCGTAGGTTGTGAACAGGATCCGCTGATTAGAAAATAGACAGTTGTTTGGCTTGGGGACAGTTGTAACATTGGCGGGGTGAAATAATCAACAAAGTTTAGGTATGGGGCTGGCCCCTGCGAAGTTGTGCCAGGAGCCAGATTGCAGAACGGGGTGCAGACTATGAGTCCGTCACCTCCGCGCTACTTGTAAAATAAAAATTCAACAAGCAACCACCTCCTTTCCTAGGCATTTAGCCTATGGACCTTCATTTCAGTTACTCTGAAAAGAGCGGGTCTTAACTTTTATTCTAACATTTTTCATGAGGCATAAATGAAAGAAATTTGCCGTGCTGCACAAATTAACACAGTCTTTAAATCCAATTTTTTTGTGCGGAAAGATAAGTGATTCGGCGCATTTTTGAATTTATGCCAAAAAAAAGAGGGCGAATTTTCACCCCCTTAAATGCTCATCTGATCATGCGCCAATTTAATTTGAAGACGGCTTGATGAAAAAATTGTCGCGGTAGAATTTTAACTCTTCAATACTCTCAAGTATGTCATCCAGTGCGCGATGACTTCCCTTCTTGGTTTTGAACTTTTCCGATTTTGGATACCATCCCTGCACAAGCTCTTTGATCGAGCTGACATCGACAAGGCGATAGTGAAGGTGTTCATCAATGCTCGGCATGTAGCGCACAAGAAAGCGACGATCCTGCCAAACGCTGTTACCACAAAGCGGGCTTTCTTTTTGCTTTGCATGAGTCTTGATGAATTCCAGTGTTTGGCGTTCCGCTTCACGCTCATCGATCGGTGATTTTAGGACGGCGTCCCAAAGACCAGATTTAGTGTGGTGGCTGCGGTTCCAATCATCCATGGTTGCAAATAAAGATGCTTCACGACGAACAACGAGATTAGGACCCGTTGCGATAAGATTTAATTCGTTATCAGTCACGACGGTTGCGATTTCCAAAATGACGTCTTTTTCAGGATCGAGACCTGACATTTCCATGTCAATCCAGATCAGGCGGTCTCTTATTTGGTTATCTGCCACTTAGACCTCACGCTCATGCGACTGAGCAATTCATGTTGTAGTTATCGGTATTTATCGGTAATTTTATATCACAGCCCAAATCAATCGCCTAGGTCAGCCTTATTTAATGGAAATATCATATTTTCTACCCTAACGTCGGCTTTTGTTTGTGCGCTAATGCGAAGGTAGATTTATCCTTAGGGAGTGTTATGCGACTTTTAAAGATTTCGTCCTGTCTCTGGTTGATCACAAGTCTTTTTATGACTTCGGCACAAGCGCAAACTCCGGATGGGGGCGACGCTTACAAAATTGGCAACAAAAAAGTCACGGTTAAGAACCTCTATAAAGATCACCAAGGCAAATTTTACGAGCTAGAGAAACAAAAATACGACCTCATCGAAAATATGGCTAAAGAGAGCTACCTCGATAGCTACTGGGAAGAGCTCGCGAAACAAAAAAATCTCAGCGTGGAAGAGGCTCGTAACAAGTTCCTCGAAGACCAGAGCAAAGTAAGCGATGCGGATATCAAAGAAGCGGCAAAGCGCTTCAAAGATCATCCAAAGCTAAAAGAACTCGGTGAGGCGGAAAGAAAAGCTCAGATCGTTGAATATCTTAAAAGTGTGAAGACGCGTGAAGCCGTAGATAAGATTCTTGATGACGCCATTCGTTCGAAGAAACTTGTTATTCTTTATCCGGAACCCAAAGAGCCTCGTTACAGCCTTACCGTTCTACCGACGGATCCTGTTAAGTACGGCCCCTCTGCTGAAGATACGAAGCCTTCTGGTTGCTCTGGCAACAACTGCCCCATCACGGTTGTGGAATACTCTGAATATCAGTGCCCCTTCTGCGTGCGCGTTCTTCCAACGGTTGACCGTTTGCTAAAAGAATATAAGGGCAAAGTTCGTTGGATCGTGCGTGACTTCCCCCTCGGTTTCCACAACCGCGCGAAGCCAGCGGCTATCGCGGCGCGATGCGCAGCGGATCAAGGCAAATACTGGCAAATGTACTCAGAGCTTTTCAAGAATCAGCGTGAATTGTCGGACGCGAATCTCCGTCAATACGGCAAGAATGTCGGTCTTGATCAGAAGAAGTATGAGAAGTGCCTTGAGAATCCAGCAGCCGCGCTTGCGATCATTGATAAGAACTATGAGTCCGGTGAGAAGTTGGGTGTGACGGGTACGCCAGCATTCTTCATCAACGGTCGCCGTCTTTCTGGAGCGCTTCCATACGAGCACTTCAAAGAAATCTTCGAAGAAGAACTCCGCGAATCTAAATCTAAAAGTTAAGTAATTTGTGATTTTACCGGGAGAGAAGATTTCTCTCCCAAAAAAATATCTAAACCTTCGAACCCTAGTACCGAAAACCATGAATGGACGGTATTAGGGTTTTTTATGTCACGTGTAAGCAGTCGCGAAAATCGTAAGAATCAAAGAATCACTCTCGATAAGCCTTTGCGAGTTGTAATGTGCTCTATCGGGGGACAAGTGCGTTATGAGCTAGCCACGAGAAATATCTCAACGACGGGATTCTTTCTCGAGTTTGGCAGCCCCGCTCGCTTTCCGTTCAATCGATCGAGCATCATGGAAGTTTGGTTAGAGATCCGAGACGATGAAACCATCTTCTTCAACGGCAAGATGGCCCGCGTTGTCCACCGAGGAGAAGTGGGAGACTCTGACCTCGGACCGGGAATTGGCATTCGTATCGTTCAGATAGATAAGGAGAACGAGGATAAATTGCGCCAGTTCATCCAGGATAACTTAGGGGAATCAGAGAGAAAAATAGATACAGTTGCTTAGTCCTCAAGAAATCTCGCCATTTACCGAAAAGCATTAAGACGTTCGGATCATAGCATTTAGTGGAACTTAACCTATGGCCCTCGGGGCTTACCAAGGGGTTCCACTTATGCGTAAGATTTTCGGCGTCCTTGTCCTTCTTGCCGCCCTTGAGCCAAGCACCGCTTTTGGTATCGTAAAAAGAACAGCGGTTCCCACCACGGCAGATCAATGCTTAAAAAGTGTGACAACAACCGCGGCCAATCGCGCGGAAAGTGACATCCAAGTTCGATTGATTAAGAACCTTCTCTCCGATGAAGAAATTAGCTCCGAATCTTACCTTGCTCAGGTTGAAAAGATTCGTAAGAAACTAGGCCAATAAACGGGGACGATAATTCGTCCCTTCTTTTCTTCTTAAGCTTCTCTTTCTCAGCCAATCGTGGACGACCCCACCTTTTTAGTTTAAAGTCTTAACATAATTGACATGTAAGCATTATTCGAGGGATCGAATGGACTGGAAGACCGTAAAAGTTCCGCAGGGCGGGCGTCTTTTCAAAATCTACAATTTTACTTTCATGTTCAAGGGCGTTAACTACCTCCTTGAAGTGGATGAATACGCGGATGGTACGTGTTCTGGTCACGGTGAGCATTCCACTGACAAGAACTTCATTATCGAATCAGTCGCTGGCAAGAGCGTCTCCCAATGTTTGGATGAGCTGATTCAAAAAATCCAGGCTCGCGCCTAGAGGAATCCATCTGTGCGTCTTGGTTTAGAAATACTCCGCGATCGGCCTGAGAAAGCTAAAGGTTGGGGGCGTTGTGCTCTCCTTTGTAATCAGGCTTCCTTAGCTGCTGATTACACTCCCGCATGGACTGTGCTGCAAAAGCTTCTGGGTGATCGCCTTGTGGTGCTTTTTGGCCCACAGCATGGGCTCGAAGCGACGGTCCAAGACAATATGATTGAGACATCTCACTCGCGTCATGCGGCAACAGGCCTTCCCGTTTATAGCCTTTATTCAGAAACCCGCGAACCAACCGCCGCCATGTTATCTGGAGTCGATACGATCATCATCGACATTCAGATCGTTGGATGCCGCGTTTACACGTTTAAATACACCATCGCTGCGTGCCTCCGTGCCGCCAAAAAATTAGGTAAGCGTGTCGTCATCCTTGACCGTCCAAATCCTTTGGGGGGCGTTCATGTAGAAGGCCGTGTGCTGGATCTCGATGCGACTTCTTTTGTCGGCGAATTCGCTATTCCAATGCGACACGGTATGACCGCGGCTGAAGCGGCCCGCCTGTTTAATCAACAGATCGGTGCTGAATTGGAATGTGTTGCGCTTGAAGGATGGTCCTCGGACCACATGTGGGATCAGAATAAGCGTGAATGGATTATCACGTCCCCAAACCTACCGACGAGTCCGGCCGTATACGTTTATCCGGGGACGGTGATGCTCGAGGGAACAAATATCTCCGAGGGGCGTGGAACGGGTCTGCCATTTCAGTTTGTGGGGGCGCCTTACATAGCTTCTTCTCAAGCATTCGCTGATCGGGTGCGCGCCATTTATGGTCAAGGAGATGATGTGTTTCTGCGACCGACGGAGTTCCAGCCCACATCACAGAAGTGGATGGGGCAGTCTTGCCGCGGTGTGCAGATTCATGTTCGTGATGCCGCGAAGGTGCGCAGCTACGAGCTGGGTTTAGCCGTGGTTCGCGCGGCGATTGAATTGGGTGGTGACCAATACCGCTGGAAAGAGCCACCGTACGAATACGATCACGTTACTTTGCCGATGAAGCTAATTATTGGATCACAGAAGGCGGATCAGAAATTTTTAGCGCGTGATTTTTCGGTGAAGGATTCGTTTTGGCATGAAGGGCTCGTTGAATACATCAAACGTGTCGAGCCCCATCTCATCTATCCTCGCAAGATGAAGCCGTTGTAGCTAGTCGCGTTTGCTAGCTACAGGGCGATTCATCACGATCTTTTCAAACTGCTCTGTATGTTTCAATCCATCGAAATCTTTGTCGGACCGCGCGTTTTGCTGGAGCTGCGGGTTCAAGGCAATCGCTTCTTTTAATGAACCAAGTGCTTCGTCGTTTCGCCCTAAACGGGCGAGGGCGCAGGCTTCGTTGTAACGAGCTGATGCATCATCGGGATCAATCTTTGTCGCGGCGGAGAAGAAGGTTAGGGCGTCCTGCATGTTCTCCATGCGGTAGAACGTGAGTCCGAGACCGTTATAGTAATCGCTGCGTTCAGGCTCGAGCGCGATCGCGTTGCCATAAGCTTCAATAGCCCTCTGATGCTTGTTAAGGTCTTCAGAGAGGATTTCACCCAGCAGGCCATAGAATGCGCTGTTGCCTGGAATCTCGTCCGCGAGGCGGTTGAGTAGCCCTGCGAGTGCTTCGGGCTTCTTATATCTGCGATAATTGCTGGCTATGAGTTCAAGCATTTCCGGCTCGTCTTTACCCTTGTGCAAGGACTCGAGGAAATGAGCTTCAGCCTTAGCTGAGTGTCCTTTTTGGAGATGAATAATGCCGAGCTGCGCATGCACGACAGCCGCTGTCGCATCATCCAAATGCTTAAACTCTTTTAGAACCCTTTCAAGAAGACGAGATGCCTCGTCCGGTTTCTTTAATCTGTCAGCGAGAAGAATCGAATCGTTGATGATGGCTTCTTTGTAGTGTGGATTCTTGCGATAGATTTTTTCGTAAACGCTGTGAGCTCGTTGATACTGCTCCATATCAGCCAGTGTGATGGCTTGCGTTTGTAGGAACAGCTCATTGGGGTGGCGCTCATACCATTCGCCCAACTTGTTAACGAGTTCGCTGCCAGAGTTTTCGTTCTTTAACAGGGCAACGACGTAAGGAACAATCACTTCCGGCTGTGTTTCTTTCTGCTGCAATGCATCGCCGAGGAGACCCAGAATTTGGCTCGGGCGCATCAGATCGGATTGCAAGCGAGCGCGTATAAAATGAGTGCGCCAGCTTTCGCGAATTTTCGAGTTTGTTGTCGGGTCCAAAATTTTCACGCCGTTTGCGGGTTGTCCCATAAGGTCCAAAATTTCAGCAACGACGATGTAACCGTAATCTTTGTTTGGTTCGATTTCGATGGCTTGTTGTCCAAGTTCAGAAGCGCGGCGAAGGAGTTTCATATCAGAAGGGTCAATGCTGAACTTGCGCACATAAAGGTGAGCCATGAGATAGTGTGCAAATCCAGAATAAGGATTTAACTGCATCTCGCGTGCAATGGTGTGTTCGAGATTGGCGAATTCTTGTTCGTCAGCAGTCCAAACCTGACGCTCAAGGTCATTTATAGAGGCTTTGCCCCAAGCCAGCTGCGCCATCGTCAACGCAGCGGCAGCTGCGGTCATGGCGACGAAGTAAAACCAGCGATGTATGTGCGTGGCGGCTATAGCCTTTGCCCTGCCTCGGCTGACGCGACGATTTTCCATAAGAAAGCCCTAGTCTTTACAAGTTTCCCAGCTCCTACTTATTAGATCGGCAAATTTTTTTGTTTTTTTAGGAAAAACTCGTAAAAATCTTGAAAAAAAATATTAACCCCAACGTTTTCAGTGACTAATGGCGATAATTTCTCAATCCATACGAATCACGCTCAAAAACATTTTTCGGCCTCCTATGGCGCCAAGTCCATGATTTAACCGCCTAAAACAAAAATAGGCGCGACCTAAACTCCTTCCCCTCAAACGACGATAACTCCCTGACAAGGAGTTTTTAGATGGCTCGAAGATCTTGGCGTTCCGAATGGCGCAACTATCGCACGGTGTTCCTACTGAGCATGTCCGTAGCGCTCGGCATTAGCGTGATCGCTCGACGCTCTTTGCGTGATGTGACCATCGAGATGCCGGCCGCTAGCGACCGCGTTTTACAGGAAGCACTGCGAGAAGAAGCCGACCACAGTGATGCGGTGATTGGCCTACTAGTCGATTCTATCTTATCTATTGTTCAAAACTACTATGTCGATGAAGAGCGCATTGATGAGCGTCGGCTTCTCGATATGGCTTTGTACAAATTGACGGAAGATGAGTCTGTTCGTCTTGAGAACGCTCCAGACTCTTATACTCTGATAAAAGGGCAGCAGCGTCTTACGCTCCCCATGTCGGAGACTTTTGGGTACCGCGAACTCATCGAGCACGGCACGAAGATCGCTCGCTTTCTCGATGATGGTCAAAAAAGAGATGCGAAACTCGGTTGGCAAAGCAAAGGCGCGAACCGTTTTGTGAATGCCATGCTTGCTGGGCTAGATCCCCATAGCGCGCTTTTGGATCCTGATGCCTATAAGGAATTGCGTCAGGGAACAGAGGGAGCTTTTGGCGGCGTGGGAGTCGTGGTTGGCGTTCGTGACAATCTCCTGACTGTTATTAAGCCTCTTCCTCGTAGTCCCGCGGCTCGTTTCGGAATCCACAAAAATGATCGCATTATGAAGATTAACGATATCTCCACGTTTGGTGTTTCATTGGATCACCTTGTGGAGCATATGCGTGGTGCTCCTGGTTCCGTCGTGAACCTTTCTTTGTTGCGAGAGGGTGCACTCTCTCCTGAAACGATCGCCATAAAGCGAGAAGTGATTCAGGTGGATTCCGTTGAAAGCAAAATCGTTCAAGTAGATCAGAACAAAATTCTGCATCTGACCGTTGAATCATTTGCAAGCCGCACGACTCGTGAGGTGCGTGATGCGATTGTAAAAGCGGAAAAGGAAACGCAACAAAAGCTTGCGGGCGTCGTCTTGGATTTACGTTCGAATCCAGGCGGACTTTTGGATCAAGCGGTCCAGGTTTCCGATCTTTTCTTAAAAAATGGCCGCATCGTTTCAACGATTGGGCGACGAGAAGAAGCGGAAAATGCCGGCCTCGGATACACCGAGTTTGATTACCCGCTCGTAGTTCTTATTAACGGTGAATCAGCATCCGCCAGTGAAATTGTCGCGGGAGCCTTACAGGATAATGACCGTGCGGTCGTCGTGGGCCAGCCGAGTTTTGGCAAAGGATCCGTGCAAACCATATTCGAATTGCCGGGCGAACAAGCTCTCAAATTGACGATAGCCCGTTATTACACACCTCTTGGTCGTTCCATTCAAAACGTCGGTATCATGCCGCATATTTGGTTGCAGCCTCTTGCCAAGAATGATTCGAACTCCAACCTTTTAGGTGTGCAGCGCTATAAGAACGAGCGTTTCTTAGCGAATCACTTGAATAACAGAAAAGCCCTGCCAAAGGATACGCGTTACACCACGGCGGAATACAAGGGTTATTACCTCGTTGATAGACCAAGCGAGGGGGCTAGTGAACCGGCCGATCCGGAAATGGATGTTGCAAAGCAATTGATTCAAGCCGTGGCGAAACACTATGGCGTCCCATCACCTGAAGGAACACGTCGCGCAGGTCACTGGCTCGCTTTAACGGGGAAAAAGATTAAGCAAAAGCTGCTCGCGCAGGAAGATGTTGTTGATAAGTACCTTGAGCAGGCTTTCAAAGTGGATTGGGGTGCACAGGATGTTGGTGCGTCACCTGCAAAATCGTTGCGTCTGACGCTTACGCAGAATCTCATGACGGCGATGGAAGGGGATACTGTCAAAATCCCATGGGAAATGCAAAACACCAGTTCGAAGACCATTCACCGAGTTTCCCTCTATGCTCGGTCTGACTCTGACGATGTCAATACTTATGAAACGCTAGTGGGGACACTTAAACCAAAAGAAAAGAGAACGGGATTTTTTGAATTTCCCGTCTACATGGGCTTTCAGCAAAGCACGATCCGTTTGCAGATGGGCTTAGCCCACGACTCCGAACCCATTGATTTGGCGCCGCAGAAGTTAACTCTTGCCATCCAGAGACGCGATCGTCCGCAACTTTCGGCTCATTTGGAACTACGAGAAGATAAAGGTGGGCGTATCCCACTCACTTTGGAGGCGGAAGAATCCGGCGTCCTGCGTGTCGTTGTCAAAAACGAAAGCAAAGTTTCTGTGAAAAACGTGCGTGTGCGTGTTGTAAATCTATCTGGAACACAAGTTAAAGTGGATACGCAAGAACAGAAGATTTCAGAACTGGCATCTGGGCAAAGCCAAAATATTCAATTCGACATCCATGCTCAAAGGCAGATCGTTAGTGCGCCACTTGGCGTTGGTGTTGAGGTGGAGAGCGAACAGATGGCCGAACCGTTGCGCCAGTATTTTATGATTCATGCGGTTCCGAATGCATCCGGACGAATGTCGAACCTAATTTCGAGGCCATAGGAGCTGCAACGATGAGCCGGCGCCGTATTGTTATTGTTGTGGGGAAACCGGATGATATCCGGTTGCTAGACCTATTTGAGCCCCTCACGAAGACGTTTGAAATCATCGCGTGTGTGATTCAGCATGAGGAAACTCTGAATCACTATCGCTCATCCGTGAAAATCAAAGTCTTCCGCGATATTCCAGATATGCCGGGATATATGCGTGGATTGGATGATGAGATCACAACCGCTGACTTGGTTATCGCTCTCGAAACAAGTCGGCTCTCAACGTTTCAGGCGACGCGAGCGGCGTTGAAGCTATCGAAACCCGTTCTCGTATTTGTTCAAGAAACAGTTCCATTCTTTTATTCCAATTTACAAAATGTCCGTGCGGTACAAACCGATGTTCTCGAGAACGCCAGTGGCTTTATTGCCATGAGCACGGCCGCGCAGGAAATGCTGCTAGTGGAAGGCGTCCAGCCGGGGAAAATAAAGCTTATGCTTCCCGCGATCTGCCTTTCTCAGTTTCAACCTGAACAACGTCTGCGAGAAAAATTTCGCGGCTATGTTGGAATGGATAAAGAAGATTTTGTCGCTCTTTTTAAAGACGATCTTCACCCAGCGCATCAACCACAGGATATTCTCGCCGCCCTGCGTATTGTACAAGCTAAGAACACTCAACTTTTCAGTAAGCTAAAAGTTGTTTTTGCAGGGGCGGGACCATTAGCGGATGAACTGAAATATCAGGCTTATGATCAAGGCCTCGGAAAAAGCGTCTTTTTCCTCCATCAAAATACGGAACCATTTTTACGTGACTTGTTTTGCGCGGCCGATGTTCTATTAACGGCGCGAGAAACAGGACCCCGCATTCCAAAACGGTGGATTCTTGAAGCGGCTTCAACGGGCTGTGTGCCGGTACTGCAAGCCAGTAATCCAGTGGTCTCATGGTTGGAGCCGCATGTCATGACGCTTGCTGAATTTGCGCCCATGAATGTCGCGGATTTATTTTTACACTTTTTATCAGATCCGGCGGATCTGTCCCTGCGTCGCAAAGGATTACGCGAGAAAATCAACGCGGATTTCGATGCGAATCATCGCCACGACGAGTTGACAAAAATCATCGAGAGTCATTTGGAAGGCGTTCCCTACGAAATCAAACGTCAGAAGAATGATTTCGCAAAATCCCACGAAGAAGCTGTGGAGCTTGTGTCTAAAGGGCAATTTGGTAGCGGCTTGCAGATCATCGAAGATCTTCTCAAGCTACCAGGAAATCAATCGGCCATGCGTGCTGAGCTGTTACGACTTAAGGGAGATGCCTTGTTAGGACAAGGTCACTTGGAAAAAGCCTCTGAGGTTTACAGCGAGGGCGTGGCGCTTGATGATCAAAACTGGCGCGCTTTTCTGGGCCTGGCGCAAATCGCCTACGCTAGTCATGCGAATGAAGAGTGTCTAAAACTCTATAAGAAGGTCCTAGCCCGCGATTCTAACAATTATAAGGCGCTCCTCGGGATCGGCCTCATTTATCGCCGCGCTAAGATGCACGAAGAAGCGCTTTTCTGGCTGGTGAAGGCGACTAGCTTTCAAGGGCCAGACAAGAAAGCGGTCTTTGCTCTGGCCCAAGCCTGCTTAGAGTGTGAGAACGATGCCATCGCGATTCGCGTGCTTGAGCACGTTTTGGATACCGTGGGTGAAGACAATTCTTTAACCTTGGCTTTAGGCCGAATCTATCTAAGGTTTGGGATGATCGAGAGAGGTAAAGAGCTGTTAGCCAAGGTTATGGATAAGCCATTGAAGGTACCAACAGCAGGATAAAAACCAAAAAGCCCGGGTTTCCCCGGGCTTTCTTTTATTCGAATACGGTTGGCTTTTTACCGAGTGCTTCTTTGCGAGAAAGCTTGATTTTGCCTTGGCGGTCAACATCAAGAACCTTCACAAGAACATCTTCGCCTTCCTTAACAATGTCTGTCACTTTATCAACGCGCTGTTCAGCGAGTTGGGAGATGTGTAACAGGCCTTCTGTTCCTGGGCGGATTTCAACAAATGCGCCGAAGTCCATGATGCGTTTCACTTTACCAAGGTAAATCGCGCCCACTTCTGGGTCAGACGTCACAGCGCGGATCATGCGCTTCGCATGTTCAGCCGCTTGGTTGGTGAGAGCAACGATATTAACAACGCCGTCGTCATTGATATCAACTTTTACGCCCGTCTCAGCGATGATGGCCTTCACAGTTTTACCGCCTGGGCCAATGAGGTCACGAATCTTGTCACCAGGAATTTTGAGTTGGAAGATGCGTGGCGCAAATTCGCTCACTTCCTTCGGTGCGTTGATCGTGTCGGTGATCTTCTTCAAGATATGCTGACGACCCACTTTTGCTTGCGCGAGAGCTTTCTCCATGATTTCGCGGGAGAGACCGCCGATCTTGATGTCCATTTGCAACGCGGTGATGCCTTCTTGGCCACCGGTTACTTTAAAGTCCATATCGCCAAGGTGGTCTTCGTCACCGAGAATGTCAGAAAGAACGGCCCAATCGTTTCCTTCTTTGATCAAGCCCATCGCGATACCCGCAACAGGTTGTGTCAGAGGAACGCCTGCGTCGAGAAGAGCCATTGTGCCGGCACAAACAGTCGCCATGGAAGAAGAGCCGTTAGACTCCAGGATCTCGGAAACAAGACGGATGGTGTAACCAAAGTCTTTGCGATCCGGGAGAACTTGATCGAGCGACTTCTCCGCAAGGTTACCGTGACCGATTTCACGACGACCTGGGCTACGAAGTGGCTTCACTTCACCGACTGAGAAGCCAGGGAAGTTGTAGTGCAACATGAAAGACTTCGTGACGCCTGGCGTGAGGATGGAGTCCATACGCTGCTCGTCTTCGGTTGAGCCAAGAGTGACAGCTGCCAAAGCTTGAGTCTCACCGCGTGTGAAGAGGGCTGAGCCGTGTGCACGGCGAAGGTTGCCGGTCTCGCAAGTGATTGGGCGGATCTGCTCAAAATTACGACCGTCGATGCGGCGCTTATCTTTGAGAATCATTTGGCGCATGGTGTTATAGGTCAAGCGTTCCCAGCAAGAGGAAATGTCGCGACCAAGAGTGTCTTCACCATCTGGATTAAGAGTTTCTTTGATTTCTTTTTTGACTTCTTTAAGCGCCTTACCGCGAGCTTGTTTTTCTTTGACGTTGAACGCGTCGTAGATTTTTTTGCCGAAGGACTGTTCCATGCGGCCATAAAGATCACGGTTAAACGAGCTTTCAGGAAGTTCGCGTTTTGGCTTACCGATTTCTTTTTGAATCTCAACCAGGGCCTTAAAGAGTGGCTTCATTAATTCGCGCGCATAGTCGATTGCGTCGAGCATCTTTTCTTCGGAAAGGAACTTCGCTCCCGCTTCCACCATTAATACCGCATCTGGGTTGCAGGCGATGTTGAGGTCAAGGTCAGACTTCTCACCTTCTTTGGGATCGACAATGTATTCACCGTCTTTCATGCCCAAACGAACGGACGCGACAGGACCATTGAATGGGATGTCGCTAATCATCAACGCAGCGCTTGCACCGACAAGGGCGAGTGGGGCTGGGTGATGTTCTGGATCAACAGACATAACCGTGCAAACAATTTGCGTGTCGCACATGTATTCTTCCGGGAAGCTTGGGCGCAACGGACGGTCAATCACGCGTGATGTGAGCGCTTCACGGTCACTGGGTTTTGTTTCGCGCTTAACGAAACCGCCTGGGATGCGGCCCGCGGCGTAAAATTTTTCAATGTAGTCGACGGTCAAAGGGAAAAAATCCTGACCTTCTTTAGGCTCTTCGTTAGCACAAACGGTTACGAGGATCTGTGTGTCACCACAAGAAACCATCACGGAGCCGTTGGCTTGTTTTGCATATTTTTGAAACTCGAAGCGAATCCGCTTTCCGCCTACTTCAACTTCTTTCACAAATGACATCGAGTTATTCTCCGAGTCGGGGGTGGTATTGGGGGGCGTATCTATGGGAAAAAAGCGCCTTCTATCGAAAGCGCTTCTTATCTTTGTCAGAGATTTATTTACGGATGCCGAGAGTTTGAATCAGAGACTGGTAGGCAGCCGAATCTTTGCGGTGGAGATAATTGAGAAGCCGACGTCGTTGGCCTACCAATTTCAACAAACCCTGGCGGGAGTGATTGTCCTTGGTGTGTGCCTTGAAGTGTTCGTTCAGAGCTTCCAGCCGCTTCGTTAACAAAGCGATTTGGACCTGTGGAGAGGCTGTGTCACCTGTTTTAGAAGCAAATTGTTTAATGATGTCCAGTTTGTTTGACTTGCTGAGAGCCATTACGATCCTTTCTCAACGTCTCGAATATGTTGTGCCATATCAGGCATTTAGCTTTTAATAGTCCGTTTTTGCGCCAATAGCCCCGGCAACTTAGCCGAAAGGATGGGCTTTTGCAAGCGCAAGCTCATGAATGAAGCGAGGTTCCCGCGCAGGGGTATGGGAGGGCAATAGTTAGGGTCTTCATATTCATATGTTTTTATAATTTTTATAAAATTCTATTGACTTTTTTAATAAATCAAATATATTGCCCCCTACGTTAGGACTTTTCTTCTGTAGACGCTGCCCTTTTCTGGCTGCTGCATTCTTTATCGAATGGATCGTTTTTTTTCTTCCTGTGGGCTTGCCTAACGGATCTCTCATTTGAAAGCGTCGAAAATTCTCTGAGAAGTATTCGGGAGCTACTATGAATCTTAAAAGTGGTGCCAAGGTCGTTCATAAAACTCACGGTGTCGGCATTATCAGCGGCATCGAGACCTTAAATTATGGCACGGGTCCCCAGGATTATTACTTACTAAAGATCGAATCGACTGGTCTTATCGTTCGTTTTCCGAAGAACGTTCAGTCGTCTATCGTGCGTAGTTTGATCACTGAAGCTGAGATCGAAGAGGTCTACAGCATTCTTAAGGCGAAACCAAAGAACTATTCCACCGTGTGGAATCGCCGTAAGAAGGAATTGACGGAGAAGATCAAGACGGGGTCTTTATTTGAGATCGCCGAAGTCTTGCGCGACCTTAGCCGC
>CAYOJQ010000048.1:324-25165 GCA_964404325.1 uncultured Oligoflexales bacterium | reverse complement strand
CGCGCCGATCGTGACCAGAGGCGCTGTCTCACCAATCGCACGCGAGAGAGCAATCATCGTGCCCGTCAGAATTCCCCCCAAGGAATTAGGAAGCACATGATGCTGGATCGATTGCCATTTGGTTGCCCCCAATGCATAGGCCGCCTCACGAATTGTTGACGGGACCGCACGGATCGCTTCGCGGGTAGCCGTGATCACAACGGGAAGAATTAACAGCGCGAGTGTTAAGCCCGCTGTCAGTACCGTTTGACCAAGCCCGAGAGCGTAGACGAACATACCAAGCGCCATCAGACCGTAAACAATCGAAGGCACGCCGGCCAAATTCAAAATATTGATTTCGATAAACGTCGTGAAACGATTTTTACGCGCGTACTCTTCGAGATAGATTCCCGCCAATACGCCCACGGGGATTCCCAATAACGCGGTTACAGAAACCACGGAAAGACTTCCCACCCATGCGGAAAGAATGCCCGCGCGCTCGGGAAACCGTGAAGGGAACGAGAACAAAAACTCCGGCGTGAGACGATGCCCACCCTGCACAAACAAATTGACGATCAGCCCCAAAAGCGTGAGAAGCGCCCCAAGAAGCGTCACGATCCCCACGATGATAAAGAGCTGCTCAAGATTTTTACGAGCACGAACGCTTGATAAAAATCCCGCATTCTCGGTGTGCATTAGTACACCTCCCGAAAGCGTCGGCGCAGCCAGTAGCCCATCAAGTTAAAGACAAACGTGATGAGAAACAGCGTCAGGCCCGCGGCAAAAATCGTTTGATAGCCGGTGCTGCCATGGGGAAGATCGCCGAGGCTCACCTGCACGATATAAGCCGTGATGGTTTGCGCTGGCTCCAGCGGATTTAAAGTGAAATTAGGCTGCATGCCCGCCGCGATCGCCACAATCATCGTTTCGCCCACGGCGCGTGAGAGTCCCAAAATATAGGCGGATGAGATCCCAGAGAATGCCGCTGGATACACCACGCGGAAGGCCGTTTGCAATTTTGTCGCTCCCAGCGCGTAAGAACCCTCGCGCAGGTAACGCGGCACGGAGCGCAGCGCATCCTCACTCAAAGAACTCACATAGGGAACAATCATAAGCCCCATCACAAGACCAGGCGCCAAAACGTTGAATCCCGGGAGAGTGGGAATAAATTTCTGCAACAGCGGGGTAACGACGAGCAACGCGAAGTAACCATACACGACGCTGGGAACCGCGCTTAAGAGTTCGAGAATCGGTTTAACGCTTTCGCGAACTTTTGCCGTGGCGAACTCGCTTAGATAAACCGCGACAACGGTGCCTGCGGGAATAGCCACCGCGAGAGCCACAAACGTGGTTAACAAGGTTCCCGCCGCCAATGACAGGATTCCAAAATGAGCGTTGGCAAAAAGAGGCGTCCACTGTGTATCGGTGAGAAAATCCCACACAGAGACCTTGTCGAAAAACGCGAGCGATTCCTGAATCAGAATGCCGGCAATGCCAAGCGTCGCCACGATCGAAGAACACGCGCACAGAAAAAGAACCGCATGCACGAGTCGTTCTTTAAACTTTCGCCGCCATAACGCACCGGTCGTTTCCCAGCGGTTGTCGCCGAAAGTTTCAGACTCCTGGGCACGCCGTTTGGCGGCGGAATGTAAAATTTTCTCTTGCCTCATGGTGCTAGCGGTCGCTTAAGAAGGACGTCGATGCGCTCGCCGATAACAGAATGCCCACCAAAAGCCGTACCCGTCGCGTGTTTTTCCACACGCTGCAGCAGCGCTTCGTAGGCGGTTGCGGGAAGTTGCACGTATTGGACTTGCGGCACGAGTTCACTGGCGTGTTTGAGGTAGAAACGTACAAAATCTTTTACTTCTTTTCTCTTCACGGCTTCGCCGTTGACATAGATAAAAACCGGCCGCGCCAGCGGATAATAGGTGCCATCCATGACCGTCTTGGCGCTTGGAAGAACACCTGCTTTCACGGGGGCCTTCGCACCACCATGCACCGATAGAATTTTAAGACGGGATGCATTGAGTTCATAATAGGCGAGCGGCACATATCCCAAGGCATTTTGATCGCTGCTAATACCTTGAACGAGGGTGTTGTCGTCCTCGCTCCCCGTGTAGTCACCGCGACTCGCTTTCGCCTTACCCACGATGGCTTCCGTAAAATAATCAAACGTACCAGAGTCAGGGCCCGCTCCGAAAAGATTCAGGGGACGATCTGGCCAGGTAGGATTGACTTGTTTCCATGTCATCACCTTACCCTGCGCCGTTGGCTCCCATATCTTTTTGAGTTCCTCCACGGTGATGGTGGAAATCCAATCATTCTTAGGATTGGCGACAATCGCCATCGCGTCGAAGGCGATGGGAAGCTCGAGAAAATTTACTTTGTTATTTTTACAGGCGGTACGTTCGATTTCAGAAATAGGGCGCGATGCATTTTGCACCTCCGTCTCACCACGACAGAACTTTTTAAAGCCGCCACCGGTGCCGGAGATCCCCACCATGACTTTCACAGCGCCTTTAACATCCCGCTGAAAGTCCTCAGCCACAGCCTCCGTTATGGGGAACACCGTGCTTGACCCATCCGATCGGAGCATGGGCGCGGAATAGGCTAACGCCGCATAGCTCATGAGCGCTAGGCTAAGAAAAAGATTCTTCATAGATCTCCTGTGGTGGAACCACGCGCCCCGAAGTCAATTTTATATCACAGCAAGAACTGGGATATTAGCCTGTTTTCGTAAAGAAACCGTAAAGATAGGCTTGTCAGCGCTGGCTCCGAGGCCAATAATGTTTGTGAGATACATCCATCAGAGAAAGGACCGAACATGCGCGCGGCGATACTGCTCATTTTTCTCGGACTTAGTGGAAGCCCCATCTTCGCGGCCACGGAGGTCGAAGAACACTGCGATATCGGGGCCGCGAATCTGCGCGATCTCCCCACTCCCACCGCAGACGCCTGTCGCGATGCCTGCGACGCGGACGCTCAGTGCGCCGCCTTCACGCATATCAGCGGATGGAATCGTTGTTTCTTAAAGAAGGGAACGAAACCTAAAACAACCATCAAGATGTATTCCGGTTTTGTCACCGGCGAAGGCGCCGAACGCGCGATTGCCGAAGAAGGTTACGACCTGGATCACAACGGCAAGGATTGGAAGAAACATGACATCAACGTGCCGGCGGAATGTAAAGATCTTTGTCTGAAAGCTCCGGAGTGCCAAGCTTTCACCTTGATTGAAGGGTATCGCGCGTGCTGGTTAAAAAAGACCGCGGGTAAACTCAAAGGAAAAATTTTTCGCTGTGGCATCAAGAAGAGCTAGGACAGCCCTGCTCCGGACAGAGCCACTGCCTCAAATATTTTTTCAGCGCCTCGGGTGCATAAGGCTGCATTTGCAACCCAACATACCCATCCGGACGCACGAGAACGGCGCCCGTGGATGAGAGGGGTTTCTTCGCCATTGCCGCCAACGTTTCCGCGGTGACGGGAAGCACATGCATCACGTGACTCCAAGCCTGCTTCCAAGAATCGCCTTTTTCTCCCCAGATGAGGAGCTGCCACTTCCCGTCTCGAAGGGCTTCGTACAGACGAATCCCGTTTGGCAAAGGAACGTCCGGCACGCGCGCACCCGCGGGAAAAATTTCACCATCCTCTTTTGACAAAGGGCTATCGCCGTAACGTGTGGCAATCTGAGCGATGAAGCGAAAAATTTCTCGACGCAACTCCATCTGACTCCAAAGGCGCGGCAATAGATGCGGCACAAGAAACCGCCGTGTGAACTGCGCCCATTTCTTCGGCGACGCCATGACCTTAAAGGCAATGTCCGTGCTCTTAACAAGCCGTTCGGCAAACGGGTGACGTTCGGCGTGATAGGAATTCAATATCTCCGGCATCGCCCACCCTTTCAGAACGTAAGCGATTTTCCAGGATATATTCACGGCATCTTGAATGCCCGTGTTCATTCCCTGCGCGCCAGCGGGCGAATGCACATGCGCTGCGTCGCCCGCGAAAAAGACGGAACCATGTCGAAACTGTTCGATGCAACGGTGATGGATACGATAAATGGACGACCAAGTGCAGTTTTCGAGCTTCATGGAAATTTGCGCGTGACGAAAAACTTCCGCCTCAATCTCCGCGAAGCTGATTTCAGCTTTCTCTCTATGTGCTTCCGTTAACGTTCCAATGACGCGATATTTTTTTCCACCCATGGGAAAAAACGCGAGAACTCCCTCCTCATGAGGCACTAGCTCAAGCTCGTGCGGCGGCATATCCCAGGCAATATCACAGTCGGCGAGAAAAAATTGATTTTCATACGTGCCACCATGAAAAGGGACCCCAAGCTCTTTGCGAATAAAACTTCGCGCACCGTCCGCGGCGATCACGTAACGTGGTTGCCACGTTTCTTGTCCTTTTGGTGTGCGCACGTCCACTTCCACCACATCATCGTACGCACGCAGCCCGACAAGCTCCGTGTGCCACTGCACCGAGCCATTGCATGCGGCAAGACGCTCTTCGAGAAGTTCCTCTGTGACGGGTTGCGGCAGGATCAATACGTAAGGATAGCGCGTAAGACCCTCACCAAGACGCCCCAGCTCCAATCGCGCGCGCGTTTTGCCTTCAAAAGTCATGGCAATCGACTGCACCTGCGCGCCAGCCGCGGCGACTCGATCTCCTAATCCCCAACGATCAAAAATTTCGAGCGAGCGCGCTTGCACGGCAAGGGCCTTTGATTGATCCGAGAGATCACGATGGCGGTCAATGATTTTAAAAGGAATGCCGTAACGCGCAAGCTCACACGCCGCCGACAGTCCCGTGGGACCAGCACCGACGATAAGAACATCCATGCGTGTCACAGAAAACTCCTAGAGGTTGGGACGTAAAATCAGGACGGGATGAGGTGTCGCCACCGCCTGATGAAACGATACGCTGCCTAACGTTAGTCGATCCAAGAATCCATGTCCAACCGCACCCAATACCAAAAGATCCGCCTGCGTCTCTTGCATCACCACGTCAATACCTTCGTTGGCGTTGCCCGCCACAAGGCGCTGCGTCACGGGACAACCGATGGGCGCGAGTTTTTTCATGACCTCGTTATTTTGTTCCCGCAGTTGTCGCTCCACCCAAGGACGTACGTCCCCTTGGTAATGTTCCATGACAGATTTCATGACTTCGAGCAGCTGAGCGGGATAAGCCGTCATGACGGTGATTTCGGCAATACCTTTGGGTTGCCATCGCGCCAGATGATCCGCGGCGGCCAATGAATAGGGTGAATGATCCGTCGCAAAAACAACTTTGAGAGGTCCGTTTTTCTTATCCGTTTTTTTTGCAATCAAAACACTTTTGTCGGCATCGCTCACAACTTTGCGCGTCACACTGCCCACAAAAAAACTTGCGAGAGCGCTTTTCCCACCACTGCCTAAAGCAATGAGATTCGCCTTCTTCTCATTTGCCGCCTCTAGCAGTTGGTTGACCACAAAACCCTGACGGATTTCACTCTGCACTTCGGTTCCATGAGACGCAAACTGCTGCGTCATTTCACTCATGTGTTTTTTGGCTTCTTTTTCCTGCAACGCAATATATTGCTCGATGGCCCCAACCTGCTGCATGGGGAATGTTTCCATGGCATTGGGATAAAACGTTTCTAATGTGTGAACGAGAGTGATTTCAGGTTGGGGAAGTTTGAGGCGCCGGATGAGTAGGCATGCCTCTTCGCTTTGTTCTGAAAAGTCGACGCCTACGATAATATTCATGATGCTTACCTCCCGAGTCGTGTTGGCAGGAGATAAGCAATTCCCGTACCGTCGTTAGGTCTTAAGGAAAAAATAAACCAAAATGGCCGCGACGTATGCCAAGCCGCCGTAAAACAGGAAGAGGAAAATGGGCAAGCGCGCGTTTCCCGTTTCCTTTCGGAGCACGGCTAATGTCGAAGCGCATTGAAGAGCGATGACATAAAACACCAACAACGCCACACCGGACGCCAAAGTGAGTCCAGCCGCGCGTACTTGGTCCGCAATACCTCCGATATTCTCATCGCCACCTTCAATACCGAACATCGTTCCAAGCGTACCGACAAAAACTTCACGCGCCGCGAATGAGGTTAAAATCGCCACCGCATAGCGCCAGTCAAGGCCAAGAGGCTTAACCAAAGGCTCAATCCAATGTCCCAAGGACGCAAGCCACGAATGATCAAGATGCCCCGCACCCTTGGGAAAATAACCAAGAACCCAGACAATCACGGTAACGACGAAGATAACGCCGCCCGCACGCGTGATGAAGGCCCAGGAATTCGTTACGGCGCGGCGAATGAGAGGTACCAATGCAGGCATGCGGTACGGAGGCAGTTCAATGATAAACGGCGCGCTCGAAGCCTTTTTCACAACGGAGGCTTTCGCGGCCAATCCCGTGATCAAAAGAGCCGTCACGATGCCCAAAACGTAGAGGCAGAAGAAGATGAATCCTTGGACCCCTACCAATCCACCCAAATAGGTTTGGGCGGGAATCAAAGCGGCCACGAGCAACCCGTAAACGGGAAGACGCGCGGAACATGACATGAGTGGAATGGCCATCATTGTTAGAAGGCGGTGACGCGGTGATTCAATGGTTCGCGCCGCGAAAATCGCTGGAATGGCACAAGCATGCCCGGAAAGAAGTGGAACAAAACTTTTTCCGGAAAGACCAAACATACTCAGCGGCCGGTGACAAATTACCGCGGCGCGCGCGAGATAACCCGAATCT
The DNA here is from genome assembly GCA_964404325.1 of uncultured Oligoflexales bacterium. Taxonomy (GTDB): domain Bacteria; phylum Bdellovibrionota_B; class Oligoflexia; order Oligoflexales; family Oligoflexaceae; genus CAYOJQ01. Next base: position 18,457 of record CAYOJQ010000048.1, on the reverse strand, counting down.
TCTAGAATGCCAATGAGAAATGTGAGGACAAAAATCTGTGGCACAAAAACAAGAAACGATCCAAAGCCGCCAAAAATAGCATCAGCCACGAAATCATGCGCGATGGGATTGGTAAACCAGTTCGCGATGTAACCACCCGCGACACCAATCAACGCCTCCACGCCATCCATGATGGGGGCGGCCCAAGTAAAGATCGCTTGGAACATCACGATCATGATGACGGAAAACGCAATGCCGCCACCAACACCGGATAACAAAAAGCGATCAAAATTATTTTGTGTTTTTAAAATGATGTCAGCTTTTGGACCAAAACGCAGGTTCAGGTCTTTCGCGACAAGCTGGCGGTCGAGATGAGCTTGAATCGGCTCACCCGCAGGAACAAATTTGGAGCCGTTGGCGACCACATCTTCCAATGACTTAATAAGTTGAGAAAGACCTTCGCCGGTGCGAGCGGAAATGCCAATCACAGTCTGGCCCAGTTCGCGTTGCAGGGCTTCCAGTTGAACCTCGGCACGGTGCTGCTTCAGCTCATCCACCATATTAACGGCGAAAATGATGGGTTTTCGTTTTTCACGCGCGGCCTCGAGAACCTGAAGTCCCAACAGAAGGCTTCGCTCAAGGCGTGTTCCGTCCAACACACAGAGAATGCCAGCCATTTCCGGTTGTTCAATCGCACCCCAGAATTTCTGGACGGCGATCTCTTCGTCGCGGGTCAACGCGCTCAAGGAATAGATACCCGGAAAATCCACCAACTCATGCTCGCGGAAGCGACCCGTTTTTACTTCAACCGTCACACCTGGAAAGTTGGCGACTTTTTGCTTTAGTCCGGTAAGACGATTGAAAAGTAGACTTTTTCCACAATTAGGTTTTCCGATAAGCAAAATTTTTTTCATGATTCGCCTGTAACAGTCACAACCACGCTGCAAGCAGTTTCGCGATCGAGGGAGAAAACGCTATCGCCGATCTTGAAAACACGCGGCCCCTGAAAAGGTGTTCGACGCACACAAGTAACGGCCTCACCTACCAAAAAGCCCAAATCATAAAGGCGGTTGCGGTAAGCCTCCTCCGCGTGAGGGAGGATCTCAACGATCCTGCCCGCGTAGCGAGGCAACAAGTCCCAGAGAGTATGGGTTTGAGCTGTCACGGTAGAATTCTCCTAAAGCCGAATCGACTCTATACAGCGAAAAGGAACATAATTAAATATGATTCTCAGTATCAGTAAAGGAAAGCCGGTGGTCCACCGGAATGACGGGTCCTTACAGTCGCATGGGCTCTTTGAGTTTTCGATCGCTTTCTCGTACTATAGAATCATGGTTTCATTCGGTTTTTACAAATTTGAGTGCGGCTTTATGGGATATCCCCCATTCAGGGGATGCTCTAGACCCTAGGATCTGGCCTCCCGAAACCAAAGCGGCACCTCACATTTGACGCATAACGAACCAGCACACCGGCGGTTTTCTGAACCATTGAAGGCTCCAAGGAAGGAGAACGGAATGTTTCAAGGTGTCCGGATCTTAATTGCTGACGATGAAGAAGGTATCCGTGAGTTTCTTGCTTATGATTTGCGTTATCAAAGTGCGCAGGTATTCGAAGCGGGCAATGCCGTTGAAGCTTTGAAAATAATAGAAAATGAAACAATTGATCTCATTATATCGGATATCCAGATGCCCGGTGGCGATGGGGTTCAGCTCTTGCGCACCATCCACGAACGCGGCCTCGTTCTGCCTATAGTCATCATCACGGGTTTCGCCGAAATTTCTCGCGAGGAATTGCTGCGTTTGGGCGCGGTGGAAGTATTGGACAAGCCCATTGACGAAAGCCGGCTATGGGAACTGCTCCAAAAAATCATCACACAGTTACAGGCGCAACGGCACTTTCCTTCTGTAACTTTGGCTCCACAAAGCGCCGAAACAAAATCGGCGTGATCAGTGTCGTAGCAACCCCCATGACGAGCAGGGTCGAGAATAGACTCTGTCCAATAAAGCCTCGTTTGTAAGCGATGCTCGCGATCACCAACTCCATCACACCGCGTCCATTTAGGACAATGCCAATTCCCAGGGATTCGGGGCGCGACAGGCCACTGATGCGCCCACCCAACCATCCTGCAAGAACCTTTGAGGCAACCGAGACAAACAGCACCACACCGACAAACAAAGGCGAATGAAGCTTCTCCACGCTAAATTCAAGACCAAGGGTCGCGAAAAATACTGGCGCCAGAAATCCCGCCGTGATGGATGCCAGAGTTCGCTCCAGCTCCTTGTAACGAGCCGCGACGAAGTAATCCTTGCTAATCAGCAAGGCCCCAAAAAAGGCGCCCACAACGAAGTGAAACCCTAGCAATTCACTTACAGTGCCGAAGAGCAACACAAACAGAATCACCATGCCAAAGAGGGCTTCGTTTCCAAGGTACTTCACCAACTTTTCGGGGATCTTGTGGATCGCAATGCCGCGGCGCTCAATCCAACCAAGTAGTGCGTAAACACCCACAATAATGCTGATAAGCAGAAGCAGCTTGCCGCCGATCACGGCGACGGAAGAAGCAATGGCGCCGAAAGTTCTTTGCGTCGGAAGACTTAAAATCACACCGAGGATCAGAAGCGCCGTCACGTCGTTAAGAATCGCTGTGGCAATGGAATAGCGCGCAATCTCGGAATTGAGGAGCTTAAAACTTTCGAGGATGCGGATGGCCACGGGAAGGGCCGTGATGGAAACACACAATCCAAGGAAAACAGTCCGCATGACATCCAGATCAAATGCCATGCCCACGAGAACACCGGAAAAGAAGGGCAAAAAGAAAGCCAGAATAGCGATAAAAAGACCGCGACCGCGCATGGACCCCAAAACATCTTTGAAGTTCATTTCAAGTCCGGCGGAAAGAATCACCAGAAAAACAGCCAGTTCGGAAATACCCGAAAGTGCGGGCGTGGGCTCAAGCCATCCCAACAGGCTGGGGCCAAGCACAACACCGGCTAACATTTCCCCCACCAGTTCGGGCTGTCGGAATCGTGCGAATAACTGACCGAGCAATCGCGCAACAACAATCAGAACCAACAACTCGGTCATCAACGACATAAAGCACCCTCAATAAAACTCAGTGAAAACTCCGTTCGATGGCGTCGACCGCTTGTCTCGCGCCACCTGTGTTTCGTGTCACCGCATGGAATTGCTCAAGGCGCTCAGGTAGCCCTTTGTCTTGGCGAACGGAATTCACGGCATCCTTCAAGGATACCGCAGTCACCTCGTTCTTCGGAAGAAAACGACCGAGACCAAGAGACTGAATGCGTCGCGCCGTCGTCTCCTGCTCCATCATCTGCGGAATAACAACCATCGGCTTATTGAACCAAAGAGCTTCTTGGGTGCTGTTCATGCCACCATGAGTGATAAACAAATCGACGTGAGGAAGAACCGCCAATTGCGGCAGATAGGTATGCAGTTCAAAGTTGGCGGGTACTGAGCCCAGCTCATCCGCCTTCACCCATTTACCGATACTCATCACAACGTGCCATTCACTGTCGCCAAAGGCTTCAAAACACATGCGATAGAATTCCGGCCAGAAATTAAACGCGGTGCCAAGGGAGATGAGCATGATGGGCTTGTCCTTGCCTTTTTTGGGGTCCCAATTGCCGGAGGCCGTGGCACCCGCACGCAGCATCGGCCCCACAAACTCAAATTCGGAGCCAAACGTCTCGCCAGAGATCTGGAACTCTCTCGATAGAAACACGATGTTCAACGGATTCCGACGCATCATGAAATCTTGTGGCGCGTATTCTTTCACGCCAAATTTATTGGCGACATTCGCCGCATACTCTTTGAATCCCGGGCATTCCGGAAGTTCAAACGAATCACCCAAGACATGTTTAACCACCGTAAAATGCTCATTGCGCGCGTACGAAGGATCGAGTCCCACACATGGAACGTCGAGATAGTCCGCTAATATTGGCCCGATCCACGTCATGGAATCAAAGAGGATGAGATCGGGAGGATTTGCGCAGACCTCGGCAAAAACTTGTTCCAAACCAAGCTCAGCTTCCTGCAACAAACGAAGAGGCATCATCGCCATGGCTTCCTTGGTTATGACAGGAGGGGGCGGTTCAGACCCAAGCTTTCCCGTGCAAGGATGGAACTTCGCGCCGGTTTCCGTAATCACCCCACGGAATTCTTCGGCAACAAAATAGTGAACATCGTGCCCACGTCGCACCAACTCTTCACAGAGAGCGAGTGTGGGATTCACATGGCCATAGGCGGAGACGTTGAATATGTAAATTTTCTTTTGCATGGGTACCCCTAAAGAGGAGGCCACATTAGCGCAGCAGCTTTAAGTTTTCGACGATAAAACATTTGGTTAGCCCGCCGACGGTGTCAAATCCATTGACTCAACAATCTCTACAACTATTTATTTTTATTGTGAAAATTTTTGGCTAACGCATTGCAAAACCCTCTTAAGTGAACCACACGCATAGAGGCTCTATGAAAGGCTTTACGAAGTATTGGTATCTCGCGTTCGTGCCAATGGCTTTTGCCTGCGACAGAGATCACGCCGAGTCCTCCGCGAAACAAATGTTCGAAAACGCGATTCGCCGGGACCCCACGGCCGAAGAAGCCACGCATGTCGCGAAGGTATTAACCGGTTGCACGGCGTTTTTTGTCGCGAACAGCAAACAAGAAACTTTGATGATCACGGCCCGCCATTGCATGGACACAAAGCCAGAAGACTGGTGTGACGGCAAGACGGTGTTGAAAGATAGTGAAGGCAATGAAGGAAGTTGTCTGGAAATTCTCGCGACGGATGCCTCGCACGACATCTTTTTATTTAAATCCTCGTTGCCATACGTGGAGAGTCGCTCTCTGCTTCTAGCAAAGAATCCTCCCGCCACAAAAACCCCACTTCTAATGATTGGGCATCCCGCCGACGACTCGTTCGATGGTCATCAGGGAAGAGAGGGTCTTCTAACGGTAACGGAGAATTGCTGGGTTTTAGGGAACAACTACGAAAGCCCATATCTCAATAGTCCAAGCTTTCAATTTAAAGACGCGGCGGCGCTCCACAACTGCTCAACCTATGGCGGCAATAGCGGCGGTCCCATGCTCATAAAGGGAACGAACATTGTCGTTGGGCTTCCGTTCACCTATTTTCCATACGACTACGTCAAAAGAAGTCAGAATGAACTTCCAACGGCGGCGAACATGGCACAGATGTCTGATTTTGTGCATACATTCGCGAGCGTCTTAGCAGCGCATGAAGTGACGTTAAATGAAAACATCCCGGACGCGGAGCCAGAATCAAACGGAGGCGGCTTTAAACCAAATCCCACAATAGGCTTGGGTCCCATGATGACGAGATATTATCTCTATTGTGCGCCAAAGGGCGCCCAAGGGACTGGCGAAAATGCGGACGTCTATGCTTTTTCCCTAACGGTGCTCAATAACCATCTCGATGAAACACAAAAAGTTTTTTATTCCGATCCAACCACACCGGAAGAACCCGTCGTTCTCACCTATGTGGAACAAAAAACGCGCTTTTCGAAACCAGAGTTTGGCTTCGACTATGAATTCGATTTTTCAACGTTCCAGGAAAATGCGTATCCCGCGGTTCTCACGGACAACCAAAACGCCGGCATGACATACGACTACGTCTGTTATGTTTACAATTCACTCAAATAAAATTGGCGTGAAAACGTCATTCCGAGCAAAGCAAAACGTTTTACGCTTCGCTTTGTTCAGAATGATGAGAATAAACAATCAGTGAGCCACAGCCTTCTTATCAAGTTTGTCACCTAGATTTTTCACTTCCGTGCCGACGTCATCAATGGCTTTACCCACGGCGGCAACAGTCCAACCGCTTCCCTTAAGGACGACACCGGAGAGTCGTTTTGCTCCATCCAATACTGACTGTGTGCCTTTGCTCATATCCTCACCCGCAAGTTTGAAACCATGTTCCGTTGCTTCGGCCGCGGCGGAAAGATCGTGAGCGGCTTTACGAGCCTCTTTGTCATTCCACTCCTCAATGGCCTGAAGGCGATGGAAACGAGCTTTGTGATACGCAACACGCGCGAGTTCATGTTCAAGTTCCGTTCGAGATTTTACTTTGCCATTGGAGACTCTCTCTCCAATGCGCGCCATCTGTTCGCCCGCTTGCTTCAGTTCGTTGCTCGCTTTTCGGTCATCGGTGGCGCGAGCCTGAAGTTCAAGGATTTTTCCAGCACTGGCAAAATCGTTGCCGGCAACTCCGTAGTTACGCTCCTTAAATGATTTAAGGCCGTTGTCCGTCAAGATGATTGGCAACTCCGCCAGGTTTACAAAAAGCTCTTCCGACACGACGACGACTGGATGTTTTGTCTGATCTTTTCCGACAGGGGTGCTCTTGGCCTCGGACGTTTTTTCACCTTCCATATCTTGTGACGATTCCACACTTTTTGGCGTCACTTTCTCTTCTTCGGCCGCTTCCCCACTTTTTGAGGTCGTTTTCTCTTCCTCAGCCTTTTTTTCCTTTGTTTTTGCCCATCCTGCGGGAGCAGCGAGGAGCCCTACCACACTTAGACATGTTACCCATCGTTTCATAGTATTTCTCCCTCGTTTCATTCAAGTCGTCCTATCCACGCTGCAAGGAAAATGCCCATCTCAACGTGACCCTATTGGCGTCTCCGGCGCCCTCCCACTACGTTTGGGAGATGGTGATGGGGAAGGTCTCGCGGTATGGCACGGTCGCGACGCCGGCTATGTCCGAGTTGCTCTTGAGGGATGGATCGATAAACCTTAGCGCTTGTTCCATTCAATCTGTGATAAAGTTTCAAGAAGATTTTAAGAAGGGAAGAGAATGCATCTGTCGCGCTTACTCATCGTACTCATTTCTATCTCCGGCTCGACGAATCTTTTGGCTCAAGCCTTAATCGATCCCGTGACTACAACCCGCGGTCGCGGAACGCGTTTAGAAGGGTCTTTCACCGTATCGGAGATCGGTTACGAGAACGACAATATCACCACAACCTATGACCGAAAGATTATCGGCGCGTCTCTCAATATGGGAATTAGTCCCATGATCGATTTTGTCGGGCAATTCGGTTTAATCTTGGACGGCAAAGTCGAAGATACAAACGCGGACGGTGATGGTTACAACCTTGGTTTTGGCGTAAATGCCAACGTCTACAATAAAGGACGCGTGAGCGTGAACGCTCTCGGCTTGTTCGTCTATCAAAAAGAAACTTACAAATCTGGCCCCGTAAAGATCGATATCACCAACAAGGAATTGCACCTCGGTGGTATTGCTGATTTTCACGCGACCAAGAACGTCGGCATTCACGGCGGCCTTATTCTCGTGCCCATGAGCGACGGAGAGGCGAAGGTTGGTTCCAACACAAATTCTTTTGAGCGCGAGGATCTTCTCAACTTAGTTCTTGGGGCAACCTTTGATTTCGACAATTTCACGATTCGCCCGCAATTAACGATCCTAGGCGAAGAGTCCTTCACCATCGCGCTCAGCAGTAGAATCTAAGACCACAAAAAAACCTGCCGGCAACTGAATGCCAGCAGGTTTAGAGTCAGCTTTTTTTATAAAGATGGCTTAGTCTTGCGCTTCCATGACTACTTCGAAATCAGCATCGACGAAACCTTGTCCCAGACGATCGTTGAGCTCATTTTCAACGGCCCGCGCTTGATCCAAGTGATTCTTTACGTTCTTAATCACAGTGATCGCTTCTTTCTGTAGCATCTTACCGCCAGACATCAGCTGGCAAAGTTTCTGCTCGATGGCGTCAGTGAATTCGTAAACCGTTTGATGCTGTGGCCAGAGGTTCGCTTGATCGTTGCCGCCACCCATGCAGAGCGGGATGTAATGGTCAATTTTGAATTGGGTGCGTGGGAGAGATTGGATGGCGTAACCAAATTTTTGATCGTATTCGCGGATGATTTCTTTTTTGAGGGAACTATCGACGTCACGGTTGCAGTAAGGAACTTTTTCAGCGTAGCGGTAAGAATCGGGATGTGCGCATGTTGTGCCAGGAGTTACGGTTTCATTCGGATTCTCGGGATACTTCCTACTAGCCTCCGAGAGCGACGACCCCATTTCCGGGCCACCACAGGCAACAAGACACAAAGACAAGAGTGCAAAGCGCGCTAACTGCATACCAACTCCTCATAGACGGACATTCCGGTGCCCGGTAGAAACGCCAAACCCATTTCTGGCTTATATGGGGACAACACTGTAGTTTCAGGAACTGGAACATAGTTTAGCTCAATTCTTCCGAAAAGCGATTTTATAAAATCTTTACAAAAAAGTTTCTTGAGTTGCGCTGATTTACAGCCCAAATCTACATAAAAGCTCTTATAAAAGAGATTCTATTTTATTAGTCGAAAACGTCTTCTTAATTGAAGTGACATAAAAATCTAAAAATTTTTATACACTTTTTAGCCGCGTTTCCGGTCCACGAGGCGCTTTGGAGATGGTTCCCAGAGTCTTGGCTACTTCAGCGAGATCCTCCAGGCTTTGCGCAAGATCACCGAGAGAGATGATTCCACACAAGCGCGCATCGGCATCTGTCACGACAAGACGGCGAACTTTTTTTTCTTTCATCACCGCAAAGGCGTCCTCAATGGAGGCATTCTGCAATACCTGAGCCACGTCAGGAGTCATGGCTTCGCGCACAAAAGCGCTGTAAGGATCTTTTCCCAAGGCAAGAGCATGAGTCACAATATCTCTATCCGTGATCATGCCGATTATATTTGTGCCATCAGTGACGGGTAAACTCCCGATGTTTTGGTCTCTCATAAGTCGCGATGCTTCGATGAGATTGGCATCCTGACTTACAAGCTGAACACATTCTGTCATAATCTCCTTTACAAGCATGAGATCCTCCTTCCCTTGTCATTCTGTCTTTGGTTCTCCCGTTGGCATGGGGCGTGGTCCGACAATGGGACGTTCATAGGATTTTTGACCGCGTATATCCCATTTGACTTGAGCCAGTGCAAAAATCAGCACCGCGATAGCAATCACAATCAAAACCCAAAAGCCGGCGCGACTGCCAAAAATGTCGTTGATTGCTGAATTTGACATATGCTCCTCCTTAAGCGCTTTCAGAGATTCCTTCGAGCGTTCTTCCCACCGAACGCAAATCTTCCATGCAAGTCGCTAAATCACCGAGCGAAACAATGCCAACGATGCGGTGGTCGTCATCCACTACGAGCAGACGACGAATCTGTTCATTTTCCATGCGTAGCGCGGCGACGGAAATGTCCTCGTTCGCGAAGACACTTTGGACATGCTTCGTCATGGCGTCGTGAACAGCAGTGGCTCCAGGATCTTTTCCCTGCGCAAGAACGCGCGTTACAATATCGCGGTCGGTGATGATGCCTTCCACCTGATCACCGCGGCACACGGGAAGGCAGCCAATGTCACACTTCTGCATATTCATCGCCGCTTCGTACACGGTTGCTTCCGGCGCGATTGTTTCCACCTTCGTTGTCATCACGTCTCTAATGTTCATCTCGTCTCCTTTCTCCTTAACCTGCTTTACGCCCCGCGCTTTTCGCGTGACGACGGTGCTCTAATATGAGGTCGATACCGGCTTCGATGAATCGCGGCAAATCTTGAGGAGAACGACTGCTAATCCAATTGTCGTCCTTCACGACCGCATCATCATGGTACGTTCCGCCAGCGTTTTCTATGTCAGTGCGGATGCTCTTCCAGCCCGTAAGATGGCGCCCCTTCACCAGTCCCGCGGAAATAAGAACCTGTGGTCCGTGACAAATTGTCGCAATGGGCTTATGCGCCTCGTCGAAGGCGCGCACAAACCGCAGTACTTCCTGATTCGTTCGCAAGGCATCCGGACTAAAAAGCCCCCCTGGAATCAGGAGGGCATGGTAGTTGTCGGGGCTAACTTGATGAAGTGGATGGGCAACATTCACGCGACGCCCTTTTTCCATGTGCCGCATAGCACGAATGCGTCCGGTGCCGGGTGAGATCACATCGAGATCGGCGCCCGCGCGAAACCAATGTTTCATGGGTTCGATCAATTCGGATTCTTCAAAACCATCCGTCGCAAGGATGGCGATCCGCACGCCTTCTAAATCCAAAAATCGCATAACTCCTCCTTTTTGCAAGAGGTGGCTATGCAAACTTGGTTCCGAATGTAAAAAAAGCCGGCGTAAAACCGGCTTTTCGTTTTAAGTGAAGAAAGAGATTAGTGCGTGCTGGGCGCCGGAAATGGAACATTCATCGAGGGAGCAGCGGCAACGGGTTTATCCTCGCGAAGCTTATCCATGGAATGGCTTAACCAATCGCCGAACTCACGAACGTCTGTGTAGATGCCTGTCAAAACGCAAGCTTCATCACCGCGGGAAAGGACGCCAAGAACTTCAAGGTGGCCATTTTTCTCAATATAGAGCGGTCCGCCGGAGTCGCCAGCGCAACTGTTCTTGTTGCCGCGGGCGATTTCAACTTCCTTGTTGCCTAGCTCGCCACCAAATTTGGTTTCAACCTGACGTAGGACACCTACATCGGAATTCGGATTTGTTTGACCGAAACCAGCAAGAACGATGTCGGAGCCCTTAGCGACTTTTGTCCCGTTTTTTACAAGGGGAACTATAACCGCGTCCTTTGGAGCTTCTTTGGCAAGCTCAAGTAACGCGATGTCGTTAACGACTTCCTTCGCATAACCTGTATCAGGATCCACTTCGACTGATTCAAGAATGTAATTCTCGTGCATCAAAAGAGATTCAGATCTGACGAGACGCTTGTCGTTGATGGCGTCACCTTTGGCGGTTAAACCAAAATAGACGTGTACGCCACCCGTGGACATATCCTTAAGACAATGGGACGCGGTCAAAATAAAGCGGGGATCAATCAAGGTACCAGTACAGAATGCTTCGTCACCCGTAACGAGAGCAACCGTGGAAGCGGCGGTGAGTTCGTTTTGTTTCACAAGACGGCCACTCACAATTTTAAGGTCGCTTTCGCTGGTTGCAGATCCACAGGAAACACCTAAACAAGCCAAAACAGGTACAATAATTCGCCGCAATGCCCTGACCCCCGATTAGAGAAATTTCAATATGAAGGAGGTCGGATATCAGATGATGAATCGGCTTGTAAAGAAAATTTATTCTGGCCGGCCAAATAAAAAGTGCCGGCCAAGACCGGCACTCTCTTCTTCTTAAAAACGGTGGCTATTGTTGCTGCGTCGCCACCTTTGCGGGAGCTTCTTTGCTAGGCGCTTCGGAGGCTTGTGGCTCTTCTTGTGATTTAGCTGGTTCCTGTGATTTCGCCGGCTCCGCCTTGGTTGTGGAGCTTGCGTTCACTGAACCTTGAGAGGGATTCTTTGCCGCGTGCTGAGAAGCCGCGGGAGTTTCCTGAACCTTATGACCGCTTGTCATGGTTGTCGCACCTTGAGCCTGGGCTGGCGCGGGGGCCGGTTGGGCTTTCATCACGGGAGCTTGCGCTTGTGCGGGCTCTTTAGTTGCGGACATTTTTGCTGGCTCTTTGGGCGCTTGTGTTGGTTCTTGGGACTTTGGTGATGTTGGCTCCTGGCCTTGTGCCTTTAGAGGTTCCTGAGCCGCTGACTGAACGGCTTTCTGAGCGGGCTCGCCTTTGGATGGCTCTGCCGGCTTTTGTGGCTCTTCTTGTTTGGGTTGTTCTTTAGAACCCTGAGGAGCCGCGGGTGTCGCGTTCTGTACGGCTGATTTACCGCCAGCGGCAGGAGTGGGATTTTGCGCCGCGGATGATCCTGTGGCCATCGTTCCCGTGGAGGATGATCCGGTGTTTCCGCCCATCACGCCAAAGGAAGCCTGATCGCCCATGTTTGTTAAAATCAACATCTCCGAAAGCACTTTGTCGGTCCCTGGCATGATGTGCAGCTCTGCCTTGCCGTAGGACGCAGACAATTTGTCCATGAGATTTTTTGTTTCGCTCTCATTCGCACCCGCGACGGTCATGCGTCCAGAAGCGATTTCATCCTTGTGGGAGTGATAGTTGGCTTTTTCCGCGTCTGGAAGAGCGAGGTACTCCTGCTCGGAAATAATAGTCTCCATGCCAATAACTTTTGCGTCCGCTGTCATTTTGTCCGTCAGGGCACAGAGCATTTTGTCCGAGCCCATTTCTTTACATTGGCCGGAGAGATTGAAATGTTGACTCATATCATTTTTGAGGACGTATTGTTCCGTGAGTTTGATGTTAAAATCTTTCAAATCACTAAGAGGTGCGCCCGCGGTGATATTAAATTCAGCGTCGGTGCTGCGCGTCGTATCATTTTGAGTTTTGAGCTGGTACAGATTATCTGAACCGCACGCCACACCTAGTGCAGCCAGCGACACAAGTAACCCGGACCGCACGGAACGTTGCAAGATATCCTTCATGACTTTCCCCTTTCATCAAATCGAATGGAAATCCTCGTGCCGTTGCACAAGCAATCCCCTTGCCATCTGATCTACTGAAAATAGGGACAAAAAAAGGGAGCCCTTTTGGCTCCCTCGTTGTCGTCAAAACTATTCTTGCATCGGTTTTCGATTGCGAATCTTACTGTGGCGGCTGCCATACAGGAAATAAATCGCAAGTCCCACCGCCAACCAGACGAAGAGACGCAACCACGTGTCTAATGGCAGTCCCGCCATAAGGAAGATGGAGAAGGCAGTGCCTAAAGGCGCCACCACCCAAACGAATGGCGTTTTAAAGGGGCGTTTAATTTCTGGCTGCGTGATGCGCAAAACCAACACGCCAACACAGACGACCGCGAAAGCGAAAAGTGTTCCGATGGACACGAGCTCGCCAACAACGTCCATGGGCAGAAGACCAGCGCAAACCATCACCACCAGGCCCGTGATTGCCGTGGTGACATGCGGCGTACCAAAGCGCGGATGAATTTTCGCGACAACGGACGGCAACAACCCGTCTTTTGACATGGAGTAAAAAATGCGCGGCTGACTCAAGAGCATAACCAGGATAACGCTCGTCAGGCCCGCGATGGCGCCCAGCTTGATAAGCGGAGAAAGCCACTTAAGACCAATCGCGTCGATACCGACCGCCATAGGATCGGGGACGTTAAGAAGCTTGAAGTTGATTACGCCGGTCAACACGAAGGACACTAAAATGTACAGCGCCGTGCAGATGATAAGAGACGCCATGATCCCGATGGGCATGTCACGCTGTGGGTTTTTGGATTCCTGCGCTGTGGTCGAAATTGCATCGAAGCCAATATAAGCAAAGAACACGACGCCAGCGCCACGAAGGATACCGCTCCAACCATAACGCCCAAACTCACCGGTGTTGTCGGGGATAAAGGATCCACCCCAGTTCGCTACGTCCACGTGCCAAATACCGAAGCCAATAAACAACAGCACGATGGCAATCTTAAGGATAACGAATAGGTTGTTCACCTTTGCGGACTCTTGAATGCCGACAATGAGAAGCAACGTACAAAGACCAACGATGATCATCGCTGGCAAGTTCAAAATGGGATGCACGATGGAGAAGGATGCGAGATCCATCCCGTGACTAAGGATGGCTTCTTTCGCGCCTTTGAGATTAACCCATCCCGAGTTGGTGCCGATATTCGCGGCTATTTCAGCGGGGATATTGATAAGGGTCGTACTCGGTGATGCTGTGAATTCGGGAGGGACGGCAATGCCGATGTTCGCGAGAAAGCTAATGACGTAGCCTGACCAACCGATGGCGACCGTGGTCGCGCCCAAGGAGTATTCAAGAATTAAGTCCCAACCGATCAACCAAGCGATGAACTCACCCATGGTCGCGTAAGCGTAGGTGTAAGCCGAACCCGCAACAGGAACAGTGGAAGCCATCTCCGCATAACAAAGTCCCGCGAAAGCACAGGCGATGGCGCCAACAACAAAAGAAAGAGCGATGGCTGGTCCCGCGTAGTGAGCGGCTGCTTGGCCCGTGATCACAAAAATACCGGCACCGATAATGGCGCCAATACCAAGCATTGTCAGGTTGAACGCCGAAAGCGAGCGCTTAAGACCATGTCCTTCATGGTTCCAAGCCTCATGCTGAAGTGCAGCAATCGACTTCCGGACAAAAAAAGACTTCATGGACCCCCCGGGATCGTTGAAAAACTAAGTGGATCATTGCATTCAATGACAGACATATCTGCAATCATCCCTTCACGTTGTCCAGTCTTATCTTTCCCAAGGGGAAGCGGAGATGAGGGGATGCCGAAATGCTCCCTCTTTTTCTGACGCTAATCGAGACGCACGATCCCAGACGCATCCTTCACGAGAACGCCGGAAACTTCTGTTCCGACTTCAGGACAAGCTCCGCACGTCACGTACTGAAGATTTTCTTCCTCATTCATGGGACAGAGAGCGTGGTTCGAGAAGTATCTTGGTGCGATGCTGACCGCGCAAACGTTCTGGCCGTCAACAACGCTCCCTTCCGTGGCAACAACTTTTGCAATGATTTGAGCCTGTTCCGGGTATGAAGCACAACTTGTTTCTGAGATGGGGGCGCAAAGGGGCGCTGCGAATACGTTCAAGGAAAACAATAAGGAAAGGACGGCAATTAAAGCGCGAATCATCGATAAATCCTCCGTGGTTTCATGACGAAGGATCGGTACACCCACGAAACCCTACCGAACAAGTCAATTTTTATATTTCACGGCATAATTAATCTAGCGACGCGCTGGGTCTGGTCCAAGACTCACCGTTTGTTATCTCGGAACAGGACTCAATCGCCCGCCGGATCACCCCCACCAGAGCATCCATATCGAATGGCTTAGGAAGGTAGTGAGTTAAGTGCAGTTCCCGCGCGCGTAAAGATGCATCAACGGCCGCGGTGATGAGAATGATGGGCGTTCCTTCTGGCAGAACTTCCTTAAGTCGCTCCGTGCAACGACTGGGCGGAAGTCCCGGCATGTAATAGTCCAGCAGGACAGCGTCCACGTGCGCGGCGGGTTCCCCCAAGGCAGCGATCGCACTTTTGCAGTTCGGAGCCTCTCTCGTGACAAAGCCCTTCTTGCGTAGAAAGATCTGCAACAACTCACGGAAATCGGGATCGTCATCCACGATCAGTACCGTTTTTTGATGCAGACTCATGCCGGAAGCTCCATTTGCAAATATGTGCCACCCCCACCCACATAGGCATTCAGCCGCCCGTTATGCAGCTTAACAATCTCACGGCAGAGATACAGCCCCATGCTCGCGCGCGCTCCTACTTGTCCCTCGAACTCAACGGAATGGAACGGGGTGAAGAGAACCTGCATGGACTCGTCTGTGAGATTCGACTCAGATAAATTTATCACAATTGACGCAAACGTCCCCTGTCGTTGCACATTAACTTTGAGTGGTTCGGTTGCCCCGGATAGGGTCGAAGCCTGAGACAGAAGACTCCATAAAGCGTGAGACAACAGGGTCTCATCCCCCAGCACAAAAATCTTCTCGTTCTCGTTCACTTCAATTTCTTGCTTTAGAAGGAAAGGCTCTACTTCCTGAGCGGCCTTCTTGAGCAGCGACGTCAACTCCACGGACTCGGGGCGAAAACGCAATTGGCCGCTTCGTGCCTTCACGGCTAAGAAAAGGTCTTCCACGAGTCTGCTCAGTCGCCATGACTGACGATTGATTACCTCCACGGCTCGATTGCGCTCATCAACTTCTTCAGGATGTTCTACGAGAAAGGATGAAAAACCGTAAATGGATGTGATCGGCGTTTTTAGTTCGTGCGCGGCAATGGCAAGAAAGCGCTCGCGATCCTTTTCTCGATTTTCAATGGCACTAAAACCGGCATCAATGGCATTGGCAAGCACCGCGATTTCATCATCACCTGTGTCTTGAATTTTTTCATTCACCCCCCTCTCTTGAAAATGTCGCACCTTCTCCACGAGACGATGGATACGGGGAGCTATGGCACTACGCACATTAAAACAAAGAATAGTCGTTAGAACGACGGAAACGAGAGAGACGATGACGGCGAAAATCCGATAAAGGTTTGCTCGCTCACTCAGAATAAGATGCGCCGCCGATGCGTACTTGCTATTCACGCCTAATAGAGACACAAGTGCTCTCTGTATGTTTAAAATATTTTCCGTCAACGAGACCACATTTGACTCTTTGAGTGGCACATCGTCCAAAGTTGCCAGCTCGCGGTTGAAATCTCCGAAAGCCTGAGATTCCTCGCTCAAGAGATGGCTCTGACCACTTTCCGCAATATCAGCACGAAAACGACGCGCGTCTTCGGTCACTCCCTGAACCGTTCGCCATTGATCGTCGTATCTTTCCTGAAAATTTCTTAGCTTACTTAATGAGTGCTCCCAGGCGTAATAATCGCGATACCCCCACTGATCGGGAGCTGATGCGAGAAGAACGGTTCTAAGATTAGATGTTTCTGGATATGCGGTCGCGATCTCCTCAATCGATACCAATTGGAAACGATAGAGGAATGACGAATCCTTGGCGATCTGACGCATGCAATAAAGACCGACCCCAAGGATCACGGCGTAGGAAACAATGGTGGCGACAACAAGAAGTAACAGTCGACGCATCACGGAAGGATTGTTTTTAAGAAATGGCAACGGCCTTTGCTCCTTTGACGTACGTCAAAAATCAAGACCGTCAACTGCAAAGCACATGCCTAGATTAGCTGAACCACCTACATTTCCGCTGACTGACAACTGCTAGGAACAATCTTACAGTTACCTTCTCCGCGATTGCCGCGTTGACAACGATTCATGGCTTTTTCTTGTGCTCGTTGCGATGCAAGTTCAGGAGTTCGACCGCGACCCCATGAGAGGAATTCGCGACTGTGTCCATCGCGCCCCGGATGAAGAACTTTACAGCTCGCGGTGTAACCTTGCCCTCGCCGTGGACGCGTGGGATCGCCGCCCTCACAGCGCTTCCAGATCACGCTGTATTCCTGTGACAACGAACCATCCATCGAATCCACCGTCATCAACGCCATTGTGTTATGGGGAGTATTCACCATGATGCGCGTATCGAGACGAAGACCCTTCGCGCCGGCGCTACACGCGGACCATTGAAGATTCTTAATCGGTAGATCAAACACCTGCTGGTAGTTGTCGTTGTAGGGACCGTCCAAACGCAATCGACTTAACTCTCGCTGCCCACCATTCATGCCGATACGATAAGCGGCGGACTGTGTGCCCCAGGCTCCGGCGTCGATGTTCGCGTAACCGCGGATTTGCACGGCCATCAAACTATAAGCCCACCCAGCGGGGGCGTTGAGAGAGAGTTGCACCGTACAATTTTTTTCGTTCTTCCCTCCTCCGTCGGGTCTACCGCCACCTCCTGGTCCGGGGCGCCCTGGTCCGGGACGAGAAGGCCCCGGTTGAAACGGGCCACGACGGTTCAGAGAAGAGGCATCCGCTGTTCGAGCGCCTCCCGTGCTCTCAATCGAATAGTCGTCAAAAAGAAGAGTTAGCGCCTGCGCGTCACTAGCGAGCTGCACACCAACGCTACCGCTGGGACATCCCGACCCGCCGTAATTGAGTTGGTTGATGGTCACGCTGTCGGGAACCTCGCCCTCCTGAGCCCACGCCGAGGGAAGAACACCGAGACCGAGAACAAGAAAACAGAATCCCCAGAAACACCGCATGCACATCTCCTTATTTCGAGTTCCTCTCTCTATCGCAAGAGCCGCGCCATTTTTTTTGTTAAAAATTTCGCAGAGTTAAAATTTGGATCGCATTCGATCGGTACTAAGATAAAGAAAGATGGGGAGCTTTTCGCAGGCGAAGGCCGACGCTTTTTTGTTGCAAAAAAGAAGCTGCGGGGCAGACTTGTCAGCCGACGCTAAATCAAAGAGGGCGCTATGACGAAAACAGCACGAGAATATTGGAACAACTTCTTCACGGAAAAGCCCTATGCCTATGGCAAAGCCCCCTCTCCTTTTCTTATGACCATGCTTCCCCGTCTACAGAAGGGCAAGGTTCTTGATATCGCGATGGGAGAAGGCGCCAACAGCGTGTATCTCGCGCAAAAAGGCTTTAGTGTTAAGGGCTTTGATATCTCGGAAGTGGCGGTTCAACACGCGCAGCAACTCGCAAAAGATACGGGCGTTCAGATCGAAGCCAAGACGCAGGATCTCGACTTTTTCCTCATGGGCCTTATGGAGTACGACTCCATTATCATGACTCATTTTAAGCCCGGCGTGATTCGTTATTACTCGGAAATTGTACGCGGTCTT
>CAYOJQ010000048.1:0-314 GCA_964404325.1 uncultured Oligoflexales bacterium | reverse complement strand
TCTTCTTATCGAATCATTTGGTGTACCGGAAATGCAAGAAGCCATCGGCAAAGATGAGCAGTATAGAAACTATTTTTTCAGTTCTAACGAGGTCTTGAAAAATCTCACCGGCCTTCGCATCCTTTTCTATCAAGAAGGTCTTGTGGACGGTCACCACGTGATCCAGTGTCTCGCTCAGAAACCAGGAAACAAAGACGCGGAGAAATACGGCTTCTTTGAGATGACGACGAAACAGGGTGATGGAGATCACGAACGTTCTAAACAATTAGAACTCGCTGAAAAACTCTTCAAAAAATAGAAAAATAACCCGCCAC
>CAYOJQ010000047.1:0-25500 GCA_964404325.1 uncultured Oligoflexales bacterium | reverse complement strand
GTTAGCATAGGGAGACTTAAGTTGGAAGCACTTCGATTTTAGGGTCTACCCTCAGGTCCACTGATCTTTACGAGACTGAAGATCAAAGCCCTTACCTTCAAATGTTTTGGCCGTGAATGAGGGAGCGGGATCACCAACCTTCAGATCCTTTCCAAAAACAGTCGAGGAAAAAAGCGTCACACCCAAACCAAACAAAAGGCTCAATACATTTTTCATCACTCACCTCCACTTAACTCTAAACGCCATGAATATTACTATAGACCTCATGGGTACTCCCGGCAAAACATACCACTTTCTTACGTCCTTTTGCCGGGGCAAAAATTCAATCACCCCGGTTGCCCCCAATTTAATTGCGATGCCACAAGCCACTTTAATCCGTCGGAAAGAATGCTCAATTATGGGAACGCCGAGGCATGATCAAGCCTTACTCGTCTTGAGCCGATCATAGCCACTATAGAGACCATCTCTAACTATTTGAGAACGAATATGGCTGGTTGCATCAAACACGCGAATATTCTTATCTCAGCGCTCATGATCCTAAGCTTAGGAGCTTGCGATCAGGCGAACTTTGCGGGCAAAGCAAGTGATGGGTCAAAACCCAGCAAACCAGCCGACAGCTCAACCAATCCAAATGGAACCGATAGCGGTGACGATGCGCGAGTGGATGCTCCCGTGCAAACGGGCGGATCGTTCCTTGTGAGCTTAAGCTGTGAAAAAGATCCAGCGATTGTCGAACTCGACCCAAACATTGTCGGAGTCGGCTGTAGCATCGTCGATTCCGCTAAACAAAAAATACCGCTTACACCCGACTCCGTGACGGATCTTTCGTTCCTTGCTAGCACAGGGGACGAGATAACCATCTCGATTCAAACCCTAATTGACCAACTCGCATCTCCTTGGCACTGGAACCTCCATATTCCAAAAGATGCTCTAAAAGGCAGTCAGTTCAAGGTAAAGTATTTCGACAAGTGGCTCACATTCAATATGGATGGTCTTCCCGGTGGCTTACCGATACCTGAAGAAATTTCTCTTCTTCCGTCGCAAGAGCGATTGTATGGAATTCGCATTGGTAACGGCGACTGGGATCCGATTCCAAACCAAGACTGCGTTAAAAACGGGCAATGGGAAACAGCAACAAAAGCTCCCGTGAAGGGAAATACGGCCATTTACGCTTTTAGGGCGGACGGGGAAACCGTTATCCAACTATCAGGAATCTGCGGGATTCAAGAAGGGTTCTCGACGCCTGTTTATGTGCGCCGTCGAAGCGACCAAAAGATTCTTAATACCATCAATTTAAAAACCAATGTGGTCAGCGCGACCATTACATTTAAGAACCCCAAACCAACTGAAGTCTATGAGCTGGTATTTACAACTTTACCGGCTCCTAGCCCCGGCTTGCCCGGGGACACCGATGACTATCATATCAAAACCCTTAATGCTAAAGGCCTTGGCCTTCAACTAATTCCCTAGTTCGCAGCCGGCACCTTGCGATGTTCCCGCACCGCTGGGGGCCGATCTTCTCCGAAAATATTTCGCCAATCATCTTTCATACTAATAACGAGGAATCCGAATTTTTTCGCCGCGGCCAATGAGATGTCATTGGTTTCCGCGTAGGAGAACTCGCGTGTCGCGTCGTCATGGTTCACAAGAAGCTGTAACGACGCACCTTGTCTTTCTTTTGAGTAGGTCAACATCCCAACATCTCCCCCGCCACCGACATTACCGGCGGCAAAAACGGGGCGCTTACCAACATGAAGATCGATGTTGATGACTTTCTCGGCTTTATCGTTGGCAGACCTGATCTGTGGAAGAATCCAAAAATCGGAATGACCGCCAGAAGCGCGCATCTCTTTTACGAAGCTGCTGCCAATAAATTCATTCGGCGACAGACCATAAACTGTATTCGGAATAAGACGCATGAAATCGACGCCAGCACCAGAAACGATATAAACCTTAAAACCGTTCTTTCGTAGAAGCCCGAGTAATTCAGTCATCGGTTTGTAAGTGAGGTCGATGTATCTTTTATTCCACCGAGGATGACGCGCGCTCTCAAGAAATTTTTTGCCTTCACTATCAAATGTCGCCTGACTTAAGTTTGTCTGCGTCAAATTCAAAAGCTCCACCAGCTCTTTACCATGCACATGTTCCAGGAATCCGAGCCCTTCAAGAGTGGCCCGCTTTACCGTCTCGTTTTCCATGAGGGCAGGATCATTAGCCACCAAGACTTTCAGCCTTTCGAGCATAAAGACGCCTTGAACAAGAGGCTTCTCTTGCCAAAGAGTTCCATCGTTGTCGAACGTGGCGACGCGATCCGCGAGTGGAACGAAATCGGCCCCCTTGGGGTTGGTCACCTTTTTGACGAACTCAAGGATGGAAGTTTTCACGGCACCGCTTCGCCATGACGGTAAAGGATCGAGAGAATCCTTTGCGAATGACGACGGCGTGATGAGAAAGGCAAAAAACAAGAGGATAGAAGGAACACCGAAACGCGTCATAAAGACTCTCCTGAGCTTGAATTAAGGAGACTTTGTTCTATTTATTCGAACGGGAAAAGAAGAATTTAGAAAGCGGCCGCAGCCTAACGACGTTATGCGAAGTAATTTGGAAGAAATGGTGGGGGCACACAGATTCGAACTGTGGACCCCTAGCTTGTAAGGCTAGTGCTCTAACCAGCTGAGCTATGCCCCCGCCAAAGAGCACTGCTTATCCCAAAATTAAGAGGGCCTGTCAACTCAGAAAAGTTTGCCAATCGACTCTGTGTAAGGGGAACGCAGGATGCCTTTTTCTGTGATGATCCCAGCGATTAATTCACCAGGAGTTACATCAAAGGACGGGTTTTTTACGCGACTTCCCAGCGGTGTCACCGGCTTCTCAGCCCAGTGCGTGATTTCCTTCGGGTCACGGTCTTCCACAGGGATATCCGCGCCCGACTTGATGGCTGGATCAAAGGTCGTGAGAGGGGCTGCTACGTAGAAGGGAATGCCATGGTGCTTCGCCGCAATCGCCAAACTGTAAGTACCGATTTTATTCGCCGTGTCACCATTTGCCGCAATGCGATCAGCTCCTACCACGACGAAATCAACTTTCTCGCGCGCCATCAAAAAGGCGGCTGCTCCATCCACCTGAACGGAGAAAGGAATTTTTTCCTGCATCAACTCAAAGGCCGTTAATCGCGAACCCTGCATAAAGGGACGGGTCTCATCCACGTAAACATGGCGAAGGCGTCCCGCCTGATGAAAGCTACGAATAACTCCCAGTGCCGTGCCGAAACCAGCCGTGGCGAGCGATCCCGTATTGCAATGAGTCATAACAGCTAGATTGCTTCCCGCCATGATCCCAAGGCCAAATTCACCAATGGCTTTGCATGTGGCCAGGTCTGATTGAAAAAGGTTGTCCGCTTCCTCTGCAATACGCGCACGCGCCTCAACCATACTCATCGTGTCTGAAAAACCAGCCACGACCTTGCGCATGTTTGTAATCATGTGAAAAAGATTCACGGCGGTGGGACGCGTGCGAGCCATGCGATCAAGCGCCTTGGCAAAGTCGGACGCATAGCCGCTCCAGTGACTGGCTTTGCTTAGGTTGGCATCTAAAACAAGACCATAGGCACCCGCGCATGCGATGGCTGGCGCTCCGCGCACGACCATATCTTCAATCGCAACGGCGACCTCTTCGAGTGTCGTATAATCGAGCCAGATTTCTTGTGCGGGAAGGAGTCGTTGATCGAGGAGTTTTAACTGACCGTTTTGGAATTGAATGGCACTAAACAAAGAACCGCCTCCTTTTAGATGAGGCGGTCCCTAGTTATTCTAGGCTAGTCATCCGCCTCAAAGTCTAAGTCATCATCAGAATCATCGAAATCTTGGTTAACCGCTCTCTTCTTTGGTATCGCTGGCGTTTTCTTCTTGAGCTTGCGCGCTGTTGAGCGCGTCTTCTGCCAGCTAATACCGGACAAGCCCATGTCGGCCTCGTCTTCTTCAACAGCTTCAGCGGATACCGGCATATAGTCCATATCATCATCGTTTTCAAGCCGCGTCTTCTTCGCGCTGCGAATGCTACGAGGCGAGTCGCTCACGTCAACGGCCGAAGTTCCCGAGATGGCGGAAACGCCGGATTCAACCGTGTCGTCGCTCATGAACTCACCATGTTCCTGAGTCATTTGACGCTTGATAAAGCTACTTGAAAGCCAGCGCAAGCCGAACAAACCAAAGACGAGCAGAGCGATGACAACGCCCCACTTCGCCATGAAGCCAAAACGCGCTCCCGCTGGTTGATCAACCTTCGCGGATATGAGCGAGTTGTAAGCCTCTTGCAAATATGGGGTATTCGAATCTGGGTTAAAATGCTCAGCCAAATCCGTATAGCTCATCAGGAAATGCCCGCGATTCGAAGAGACAAGAAGGTGCATCTCCATCATGGGCAATTCTTCGAAATCGAATTCAGCGTAGAACAATAGGCCTTTATTACCATCAGCCAGCTCAACCTCCGCACGATTGCGCATGCGGTAGTTTTTCATGTTGCCATAGATCTTACTGCGGTTCTCGACGATCAGATCTTGGTATTCGTCCGCTGTGTACTCATCGATGGTCTTTTCACCCTGAGCATAGCGCACGGTGATGTTGCGTTGGTACTTCAGTCCGTTGCTGTTAGGAACCTGAAATAAAAAACTCACTCCAGGAACATCAGAATGGACTTCCCATCCCTTTGGCGGGACGATGCTAAACCCCTTCCCTTTGAGCTGCAGGCGGCTCCCGTCAGAGATTGAAACGTTGGGTTTCGCCTCGTTTTCGCCTGCCGCAAATGCCGTCAAGCTAAGAAGCATGGCGCTAAGAGCAAGCACCGTTTTAAAGCAATGCTTAAACATGAACCTGACCCTTTACACTGATTGTCTGAAATAACTCAGAGTGTCGCTAATATGGAATGCTTCGTCCGAAAACTCTTCTAAGATATCGGCAAACACACGCTGTGCATCCGCATCCAATTCATAGACGCCGTTGGCACGCGCGATACGCGATTGATCCAGCTTTCCGTCGCTATTCTGTGAAGCAAGGAGTTTGGTCACATTCACCGGGATGGATACTTTGTCCTGGCGATTGATCAATGTCATGTTAACAACATGTCCCTTCAAAGGATGACGGTACGCATTGGAGGTCACGGAATAAAGAGCCGCGAGACGCCAGGTAACGCCACGCTCGTTAAGAGCTTTCGATGCATAGTCATCACCAACAATGATACAAAGATCGCCTGCTTTCGCATTTGGATGGAGTGCATGCGTCATGGTTTCAATCTGTTCAAGCGCACCCGTTTTCAATTGGTGAAATTCACTCGCGGAAACCTTAACCATCCACAGTTTATTGTTCTGCACCTGAGGCACTTGATTGAAAGCGTGCTGCAACGTCGAGAGTTCTTGGCTCGCAAAAGTTGTTGGCAGACCAAGAGACTGGAGCTGGGTGATGGCTTTACGCAAATAATTCTCCGCTTCGCTTTTCAAAACGGTGTTTCGACCATGAGCAGCTTTGCGCGCCAAGCTGAAACCAAGCCAGCTCAAAACATCCGGATCTTCGTGGTGAAGCATATTGCTAGCACGTGTTAGCTCGGTGATGGCGTTATCGTGATCACCGGCCTTCGCGGCCACATAGCCGTATTGGAATGCAAACTCGACATTGTCGGAAAATCTTTTTGTAAGAGTGCGCGCATGAGATTTCGCAGCTTCAAACTGCTTTTTCTCAACGGCGTCCTGCATCGCAAATAGTTCCGCCAGCGGAGCCTCTGGATAGAGTTGGCCGATGCGTTCAACCGCCCACTTCAGGTTATTGTGATCTTTGGCCTGATAAAGCGTCTTCGCCAAAGTCGCGAGTTGGCAGTAGTCAAAAACATGGTTCTTAATCGGAAGAAGGAGATTCGTGACTTTGTCGAGATTCGTACGATTACGACAAAGCTGCTCCAACTCCAAAACGTAGGGATTCAGTTTTTGATCCGCGACGGAACGCGCCATCAATTTTGCCGCGTCCACTTCATCGAGTTCGAAATGAATCAACCCCTTGAGCGCCATGTTCATGGTATGAATGACTGGCTCTTCCTCCGCTTCGAGAAGAAAGCCGAAGTGATCCGCGAGATGGCGTAGAGCGGCGATCTCTCCTTTGTCCGCGAGAATTTCAATCCACAATCGATAGAGAGGCGCGGTGTCGATGATTGAAGAATCACCTTCCAACTCCGGGCTTAGCAATTCGATGGCCTTGTTTACTTGGCCATTCCAATATGCCGCCAGCGCGCCTTTGTACGAATTGTTCTGCAACATCTTTGGTGCCACTACCTGCTGCTCCGCTGATTTTTGAGGCGCTTTGTCCTTGCGGTATTTGCCCGCCATCTTTCTCCCCTCCTTGGGATCACACACTACTATTCACTGCGGTGGTCTTATCGGCAGAATCAGCGCAAACTTTAGCTAAGAAGCGGATTTTAATGAGAAAAAAATGCCTAGCAGTCGCAAAAGCCTGAGGGCTCGGACAGTTAGAACAAAAAAAGACCGCCCCTGGGGCGGTCTCGATTCTGGCATGTTCGCTGAATGGGGACTAACTTGCGATTCGGCTGACTTTTTGAGGCTTCTTGCCGCGCGCTGCCTTCGCAGTCGCCGTCGCCGTTTTTGCCTTAAGTCCTTTGGTTGCTTTTGCACGGACACTCGTGTCAACAGTTGTTGCCGCGGGACGTTTGATTTGACCGGTGCGGAGAGCTTCTTCCATCTCTCTAGAACGATCGATCAAAATTTCGCGAATATCTCCGTAGCAAACATCGCAGAGCGGTTGATCAATCACCCGCTCATTCACTTCTTCCCACGCTACAAGCAGACTCCACACTTGTGGGCTGAAATCACGCGGACGACTTCGGCATTCGCTGGTCATGCAATGGCCGCATTGCTGCATCATCTGACCCATTCCCCAACTCCTATAAGGAAAAGTGAGTACACGGCATGTTTGCCGGCGGAAATATTCCGAACTAAACTTAGGCGTAAGCGACTAACTTTCCGTATCGGCACAACAAATCGAGCTCTTTACCCAGTTCACCAAAGCGAAGGAAATTCCGTCACTTCCAGCGCTTAAATACTGGTGTCAAAGCTCCGACTTTTTCTGCCGGCTTTAGTATTCACGATGTATGTCGCTATTTGCTCGTCGCTAATTTTGCTTATTGATGTGTGAGTGTCAATATCTTTTGACCGCGGAGCCAGTTAAGCGGGGGACAAAGGCTGAAAAGCCTTGTTTGACAGGGGTTTGATGCTAATTTAGAAAAACTGAATTACTCTAATTCGCCCGTAAATAGGGTTCCTTGTCGAAGTAAAACTTAAGTACCTCCTGCTTAATATTGTGGAAGCGCAAGTTTTCAGAACGCATGGTGAGAAGTGGTTTCCAGATCTCGTTGGCAACTTTTTGCGCGCCGTTGCGGTAATGAACAAGACCACGCAGGTACACTGCTTCTGGATCACGCTGATTGTCTGTATCTTCCAGGAGGGCTTGAGCCTGACGCACAAGACCCAAACGCAAATGGGCATGCGCGAGAACAACTTTGCCTCTGGGACTTTCTCGTTCACCTAAATCAAATGCAAGCTTAACAAGCTCCACGGCTTTGTTGAGGTTCTGGTTCTGCCACACATAACAGTCCGCGAGCTCCAAATAGGCTTTCGCTTTTTGCGCGTTGGTAACATCCGGGTGTAAGAGAATCTGCTCAAACCACATCACCGCGGTTTCGAGCTGCCAGAGTTCTTTGCCCAGCATTCCGAGCGCCCAATAGATCGACGGGCTGTCGTAGTTGGTGTTGAGAAGACGCAAAAAGTCATAAATACACTGGGAAGCATCGGCCTTCACCGCGAGGCCAAGTAACCGCTTCAGATAGTCATCACGGTTTCCGGCATAAAGAAAAGCTATTTTCGCCCGCACATAAGCAAGTTCATAAACATGAACGCCCTCAATCGCACGAGTCCTATCCTCAAACTCTTTCCAATCAAGCTCTGTCTCTTCACCCCGAGCTAATCGATCGAGCGTGCGATCATGCTGCACCATTTCCGGATCAATTTTCACAATATGATTGAGAAGAAGGACCTGCTGCACCAGATAAGAAACGTTCCAAGGTTCCGCCGCGATTGCTTGACGCAAGTACTGAAGCGCTTTCTGGTATTGACGGTGGCGATAATAGTAATTTGTCTTCAGCCAATAGACTTCGATAAGTTCTTCACCATCGAGCCTGCGGGCTGAGGTCAAAGCTTCGAGCACATGAAGCGCCTTTTCCTGGTCACCATACTGCATTTCAAACGAAGCGTAACGCAGTCCGCTAATGCGACTGCGTGGATCCAGCTCGTACATCGTTCTAAAATGCTGACCAGCTTTTTCGTAGCTTCCAACGCGCATCTGTAGATCCGCGAGGCCAGCGTGAACCTCTGAGTCTTCTTTAAATTTGGCTAGCAAAGAATGGAGAAGGGATAGAAGTTCAACCTTATCCGTCGGATTTTGCATAAGCTGCTTCATCCGTTCCTTACCGATCAGGTAGTCTTCTACATCCACGCCCTTCAGCTTCAAATTCGATACAAGCTGGCAGAAACGAATGTCTGGATTATCTGGATGGTGCAAGTAGGCTTCATCAAATAAATCCTTCGCCTGCTTATACTCGCCCATCACCAAGAACTGACCACCGATGCGTTGAATCACATCTGGGCGAGCACCGTCTTCGCTCGCGAGGATTTTTTTGTAGAACTTGTAAGCCTGTTCAAATTGCGAGAACTCTTCGAAGCTCTTCGCTATGAAATAGAGAACACTTTCGGGGACTTTCTTTTCACTTAACAGACGCCCCGCGACAACAGTTGCCTGCATGCGGCGGTAATTCATTTTTGCCTCGTCGCCCTGCTGCTCAGCGAGACGAGCAATCGTGAGAGACTCGTAGATCTGAATCTCCGCCGGGCAATGACCTTTGTTCTCCTGCCACCACTCGGATAGGCTTACCATCGCTTTTTCGGCTTCCGCGTACTTCTCTTGTTGCAGGAACTCTATGGAGAGGCGGCGATGTGTCTCAAAGTTGCCATAAACATTGTAAGGAGCTGCTTCCTCAAACTGGTAAAAATAATGGTCGCCCGTCTTATCTTCACCCATTTGGTAGTAGATTTGACTTAAGCCAAACGCTGCGGGATACCAGCGTGCATCTAGCTTTAGGCATTCTTGATAATTGAAAATCGCGCGTTCGTTGTTCTTAAGCATTTCCATGCTAAAAGCGATGCCGTAAAAAGCCCCCGGATGGTTGCCAGTTTCGCGCATGATTTCTTGAAATTGAGTTGTTGCCTTTGTCGGGTCAATTTCTTCGGCGTGAAGATCCGCTAGAACGAGTGCAATGCGAAGGCCCGCGTCTTTCTCATGCTTTTTGAGCTCTTTGGTGTAGCGTTGGCGCAAGACGTCCAAATCTTCCAACTTGGTCGCCAATTCAATGCGACGCAGATGGATAAGGAGATTGGAGCGATGCTCCTCACTGCGCAACATGGCATCAATGATTTCTCGCGCCTCTTCGTATTTTTTAACAAAGATGAGCTTATTCGCGACTTCTAGTTTTTCGATTGAACGCGGCACCAATCAGTATTTCCCTAACACAAAAAATTTCAGCTTCATCAGTTATCGACAATGAAGATGACAAACTGAAACTTAATAGACTGGGTTTTAAGAAACGGAAACTTTAACGACGGGTCGTGCCGAGAGGATTTCTACATTTTTGCTAAAACAACAAAAGGCCAATCCAAAACGGATTGGCCTTTCTGATGAAATACTTACCTGGTTTAGCCCTTGAAAGCGGGTATACCCGTAATCTGCTGACCGACGACCAACGAATGGATATCGTTGGTACCTTCATAGGTGATGACGGTCTCAAGGTTACACATGTGACGCATGGTTTTATACTCAGCCATGATACCGTTCGCGCCGAGCATGTCACGGCATACGCGGGCGACGTTCAAAGCCGTCTCACAGTTATTTTGCTTCGCCATGCTCACATGAGCATGATGCAACTTACCCTGCTCCTTCAACTGGCCAAGACGCAAAGACAACAACTGAGCCTTGGTAATATCCGTGCAAATAGTCGCTAGTTTCTTTTGAATCAATTGGAAGGAGTTCAATGAACGACCGAAAAGGATGCGGTCCTTCGTGTAATTAACCACTTCGTCAAAGCATGCCTCGGCTGCGCCAATAACACCCCAAGAAATACCGTAACGCGCTTGGGTCAAGCAGCTAAGTGCTGATTTAAGGCCTTCTGATTTTGGCAACAGCGCGGACTTCGGCAACTTGATGTTGTCGAAGTAAAGTTCAGAAGTGATAGATGCGCGGAGAGAGAGTTTTCCGACCATCTTACGAGCTTCAAAGCCCTTCACATTTGTCGGCACCAAGAAACCACGGACGCCATCCTTTGTCTGCGCCCAGACGATAGCGACGTCAGCCAAGTTTCCGTTGGTGATCCACATCTTGGAACCATTGAGGAGCCAGTGATCACCCTTATCTTCAGCGCGTGTTTTCATCGCGCCGGGATCAGAGCCGCCATCCGCTTCCGTCAAGCCAAAGCAACCAATGGCTTGACCGGAGCCCAATTTGGGAAGCCATTCTTGTTTTTGCTCTTCGCTACCAAACGCGTGGATTGGATACATAACAAGCGCGCCCTGAACGGACACAAAGCTGCGGAAACCAGAATCGCAGCGCTCGATTTCTTTCATGATCAGACCATAGGAAATGTTGTCCATTCCCGGTAGGCCGTAACCTTTGAGGTTTGCACCAAAGACGCCAAGCTCACCGAGCTCTGGAATCAATTGGGTGGGAAATTTTTCCTGCAGGTAACACTCAGCAACAACCGGTTCGAGCTTCTTCTTAACGAAATCACGAACGGAAGTTTGCACCATACGTTGCTCTTCGTTGAGCAAATCGTTGATGTCAAAATAATCAGGATAAGGTGAGCAATGCGGTGTAGCCAAAACTATTCTCCAACGAATCGATGTTCTTGATTGGTTTGACGATGCATATACGTATAAAAAATTCGGACTATCAGGATTGCAATGAGGGCACTGGCAATTAAGCTCTGCACGAGTCTGGATGCATTCCACTGCATGAATCCGAATAGGCAGGCATAACCTACTACAATAGCAATGAGGGTATCAAGCTCGCGCCGCTCACGCCCCAAGAGGGCGTAACGCCAGGAATAGACGGCCTCATCACGATGAGGAAATGGCACAATCGACGGGAGAAAAGATGATACCGCCATCCGGTATTCCCGGAACCGTGGGCTTTCTTGTCGAGAAAGCAGCTCTTCCTCTTCGCGAAAGATGGTGCTGAAAACGAGAAGCATTCCTAGAAGCCCCAGCACGGACGCCGTGGTAGAACGGCTTGCCACACAAAAGCCGAATAATAATAAAAAGGTACCCAAGTAATAGGGGTGACGTACGAAACGATAAGGCCCCGCTATAACCCAACGGGCGCTTGGACGGTACCCAATGGCTGCGAAGCGTAACCCTAAGCCTAATAGCGTTAGAGTTAAACCAATAACCCAGGAGGTCATGGTTGGGCTCGCAAGGATACAAACCAGCGCGAAGGTGATCACTTCATGCCAACGAATGAGGGGAACGTTTTTTAGCTTTTTCAGAAAAGAAATTTGCATTTACGGCTCAGCAGGAAATTTCCAGCGTCGATAATTCCAAGCCCATTGCTCGGGATACGTCCGCACAACATCTTCAATGAGCGCCGCCATCTTTTGTGTCAACGCGTTCTCAGAGTCCGAATCCTCTACGGAGATAGGCTTGGCAAAAATTCTATACCGCCAGGGACCCTCTCGCATACAAAAAACCCCTACGACGGGCGCCCCCGTTTTTACGGCAACCACCGCGGGACCACCGACAAACGTTGTCGGACGCCCCATAAATTCCACAGTTGGACCTACGCCGCCTTGAGGTTTTTGGTCCATCACGAACCCCAGTGATCCACCGGATCGGAGCGCTCCAAGCATTTGTTTGAAGAGCATGGAGCGACCCGTCCAAATAACCTTGATGCCAAACCTTTTTCGCATGTCATCGAGAGCCTTTGTTAGCTGAGAAAGCTTAGACGGTTTAGCGAGGGCGTGAAAATCGCCACCGACTAATGCACACGCTTGCCCCACAAGCTCCCAGCTGCCCATATGTCCCGTAATAACGATGACACCATGGCCCTTTGCGAGCTGCTCCTTGTAGCACCGCGCGAATTCTTCCATACCACGCATGGAAAGAGTGTTGGGTGAGACGCTCTCTTTGAAAACTTCAAGGGCGCTATTCACTTGGTGAGAGATCACTTGTCGCGCAAAACTGCGAGAGAACGAACTGTGCTGTGGGAGGCCATAGATTTTGGAAACGTTGAGGCAAATGCGCTTCACATCTTTTCGCGCCAATCGATACAAGAGCATCGAAAGACTCGTACCAAAGGTACTAACGAGGCGCGGTGGCATCACGCGAAGAAGGCCAAAAAGAATAGATAGAAGCGTGCTCAAAAAGGCATCACGCATGCGACGGGCGATCCTTAGGATTTGGCGTTTATAGCGCGCTCATAAAATTCGCGGGCTCTATAAGAGCTTCGCACCAACGGACCAGACGCCACAGACTTAAAACCAAGTTCCGAGGCTATAGCCGCGTACTCATTAAACTCATCCGGGTGAACAAAACGCTTGATGGAGAGATGTTTCTTCGTTGGGCGCATGTATTGACCAATGGTCAGGAAATCCACGTCATATTCCCGCAAATCTTTCAGCGCCTGAATCACTTCGTCCTTGGTTTCACCAAGGCCAAGCATTAACGCGCTTTTCGTAAGCACAGGATAGTCGGCAATTTCTTTGACCTTGCGCAGGGAAGCTAGCGACGTTCTATAAGTCGCGCGACGGTCCCGCACTCGCGGTGTTAGCCGTTCGACAGTCTCTATATTGTGAGCGTACACTTCCGGTTTTGAAAGAAGAACGGTCTTAAGAGGCTCTGTCTCGCCACGGAAATCACAACCAAGAAATTCGATGGCGGTCTCGGGCGATTCACTGCGAATGCGTTGGAACACGCGATTGATGTGCGCCGCACCGAAGTCTTCCAGATCGTCACGATCCACCATCGTTATGACAACGTATTTCAATTTCATCGTCGTCACGCTCTCAGCCACTTTGCGTGGCTCGTCTTGATCCAACCAACCCTGAGGGTTACCCGTCTTCACATTGCAGAAGCGACAGCCGCGCGTACAGGTGTCGCCTAAAATCATGAAAGTGGCCGTATTCGTCGTCCAACACTCGGCGATATTTGGGCACTTCGCCTCTTCGCAGACGGTATAGAGGTTTTTGCCGCGGAGATCGCGCTTGATATCAAAAAAAGCCGAACCAGTTGGAATTGTTGTCTTTAACCAGTCGGGTTTTTTGATATGAAGGGCTTGTGGGGCTTCTTCTTGTTTTAACTCTTCTTGCACCGTTCGCCTCGCCTCAGGCCGGATTGTATGTTATTGGACCGGCGCGACGATATCACCCTTTCCCGGGCAAAGCCAGTTTAGGATCCAACACAGTGCGACCAACAAAATCCCAACCATTTACCGGTGGTTTGACCCTTTCCGATCACACCATCAAGGCATGGCAAAAGACCTTGCGGCAGTTTGCGCGCCCACCCCGGGGAAGCAACCCGCAAGAATTGTCAGATCAAGAATTCTGCAACCTTATCGCTCGCCACGAAGCGCCCGCGGTGCTCGAACTTTGGGAGGCCTTTACGGTTAACCGTGGTGAGGTGGGACGCTATTTAAAAGACCCAAAGCTCCAGACCATCGCCTACCTTCTCGGTTTTCATCTTCCGAACTGCGCCCGAGCCGATATGGTCCTAACCCGGTTTTCCAAACGCATGGGTGGCGTTTCTTTCGGATCCAGCCCCATTCGTGTTTGGGATTTAGGCTGCGGCACCGGAGCCATGAGCCAGGCGATGGTGAGCTGGCTATTCCGTAAAAAGGTTCGACGCGAGAATATTCACGTGGAACTCGCGGACAATAAAGGCGCCTTCTTGGATTGCGCGCGCTTTCTTATGGAACAATACCTTCCTGAAGAGAATATTCATTGCCGTAAGTGGGAGCTTAAAGAGGGCGTGCGTCTGGATGTGAACCCAGACGAAACAAACATCGTTGTTTTAGGATACGTGTGGAACGAACTTCTGCGCCACGCTAAGGCGCGCGATAGTCTGCTTCATTGGTTTAAACAACTATCCAAACATAATGCCTTGATCCTCTGCCTTGAGCCGGCGAACCAAAGCATCACACGCGCAGCTATGGAATTACGTGATGA
This sequence comes from uncultured Oligoflexales bacterium, assembly GCA_964404325.1. Taxonomy (GTDB): domain Bacteria; phylum Bdellovibrionota_B; class Oligoflexia; order Oligoflexales; family Oligoflexaceae; genus CAYOJQ01. Next base: position 11,184 of record CAYOJQ010000047.1, on the reverse strand, counting down.
ATTGAGCGAACAGAGCTGGCAGGCTCTCTATCCTTGCCCCAAAATTGCTCTGTGCCCCATGCTTGAACGTCAGAAGGATTGGTGTTTCAGCGAAGAGCGCTGGAGCAAACCAATTATTATGGCAAAACTCGATCAGCGTTTAGAGATTGATCGCAGTAAATTAAATACCGCGGGTTTTGTATTCGCAAGCGAAGGGCTGAAGTTGGAGCCGCTCGAAACGGCCGTTATTGTGGGTAAGCCAGAAAAAGCTGGGAACCAAAAACAAAAAGAACTTCTTCTTTGCACACCGGATGGCCTTAAGAAACGTCAGCCGGAAACCGCACGCGGCATCCTTCCTCTACGCGGCGAGACTCTTCCGCTTGAGGAAGAAAAGCCCGTAAAGAAGCCTGCGGCACGACCATTCAGTTCAAAGCCCGAAGCTCCGTTTAAACCTAAGTCAGCTTCGAAGCCTTCAGGAAAGCCACCATATCCTCGGGATAAGGCGCCGACACAGAAACGGAAGCCGCATCCGAAGCCGGGCAAAAAGAAATAGCGCGCGCATGAAGGAACTGGTGCGTGCTCGCAAGAGCCGCCAGTTCATCCGGCAGCTTCACCTTGTTCCGTCCGTACTTTTTGTCACCCACAATCGGTAATCCCACGTGTTCCAAGTGGACACGAATTTGATGCGTGCGACCTGTGACGGGAGAGCATGAAATTAAATGCAATTTCAGCGCGGGATTCGATGCCTCGATTTTAAAGTGCGTGAGAGAAGACTTTCCGCCACGCGTCACGACTTTCACAATACCAATTTTAGGCTGAATCGCTGAAAGCTGGCATTCCACCTTAAAAGTTTTTGCTTTCGCCACACCCGCGGCGATCGCATGGTATTCTTTTTCGATGGTGTGATTGCGAAATTGGTCGCCAATAAACTGCGCCGCCACCGCATTCTTCGCGACGATCAACGCACCGGACGTTTCCATATCAAGTCGATGCACCAACGTGAAGTCGGTCGCGGGACGCTCAAGCTCTTCAAAAAATTTCTTCAGTAAGGGGATGACGTGCATCACGGACTGTTCCCGCGTCGCCTGCGTGGGAAGACCCGCTGGCTTATTCACCACCAACGCATGCTCGTTTTCAAAGAGAATGTCCGCTTCCGTCAGCTTAAACGTCGGACGCTTAAAACTTGTAATTTTTTGCAGATCGTAATCGAGCTCAATACGGTCGCCTTCATGCACCGTTCGTGAAGCAATACGAACGCGCTTCTTATTCACATAGACGCCACCCACATCAATGATGGAGCGAATCTTACGACGAGAAAGATCGAGCCCACTCTCAGAGATGGTGACGTCAAGACGGTAGCCGTCATGTTTTTTACTTACGGTGATGACTTGGCGTTTCATGCGTTATTTGATCTCCGCGGGGCTCACATAGGTTTGATCAGACTTGACCCAACGCGTGCGCTTATTTTGTTCTAAGAAGTTTAAGATAGCTTTGAAGGAATCGGGGAGATCGGCTTGACGCGCATTTAACTCTGTCCAAAGGGCAAGACCCATATCACGCTCGGTGAAGCCTTGAACAAGTTTGATGATAATGCCCATCTGTTTCTCGTTCCGCTCCGATACGGTCTGCACCGCAAGAACGCCGTCGGCACCCTCTTTCGCCAAAACACGGTGACCGGAAGCCTCGACAATGTCGGAATCGAGTCGATTGTAACCACCAACAAGGCGGCTATTGCGAAGCCAAAGCTCTTTCATCTGCATTTTTCGCGGGTCACGGCTCGCCCCCAATTCAGACCACAACTTTAAATGGACACGGAGGGGAGCATAAAGGGTGGGAAGACCGCAACTATCCACCATCCATTCAACAGGTTCACCCGCGATACCTTCAATTATCTTCACGAGGCGTTGCTGCACGGGATTGTCGAGCTTGTGGTAGGTTGTGGGATCCCACCCGTTTTTACGACACGCATGCTGCAAGGTCAGATGCTTGCCACAACAGAAGTGATAGAGCTTGCTTTTAGGACGACCACTGACGCGAAGGCGCGCCTCCTCTTCGGGATCGAAAGGATAGCTTTCACCGCACACCAAATCCGCCTCTTCACCGCCAGTGACTTTCTTGAGGGAAGCAAGCGCCTCCAGATGAATCGCCTGACCCGACGAAGAAGCAATGCCAATGGCCCAGAAATCTTCGTCGGTAAAAACGTCGGCCGCCAAAAATTGCCAAGGTTTAAGGATGGAACGAGAGACCATCTTTACGTCGCCCGGAGTGGACGCTTCCAAGATACCGTCTCGAGTCACTCCAACCACTCCGTATGTCAAAATCTCCAAAGCCTTGCCGCGCTTCATGCCGTACAAAGGCCGTGCAGCCCGTACATCCATCGATGCAACTCCCGAGTGGTTATAGTGAGATAGGTCCGTCGAACGTGGACGGAGCAGATCTATAGCATGCTCCTAGAACCCCGCAAAGGAGGAAACCCGAGGGTGGCTATAACAAAGTAAATCGTCTATAAAACCGAGACCCTATAATGAGCGCAAAGGATCCAAGTCGTCATGTCCCAAAAACGCCGCATTCTGGTAACGGCCGCCCTCCCCTACGCAAATGGTGATATCCACATCGGGCACATCGTGGAGTATACCCTCGCGGACTTCTGGTCTCGTTTCCAAAAAATGCGTGGTCACGACTGCGCTTACATCTGCGCCGATGACACGCACGGCACGCCGATCATGATTAGCGCTCGCAAGCAGGGAATCACCCCAGAACAATTGATTGAGCGCGCGGCTGATCTTCATCTTAAAGATTTCAACGCCTTTGAAATCCAATTTGATTACTTCGGCTCCACCAACTCCCCCACAAACCGTAAGTTGGTCGAAGAATTTTTTGCCAAGATGAAAGCCAAAAATCATATCGTTACTAAATCGGTGGAACAGGCTTATTGCGAACACGATAAGATGTTCTTGCCGGATCGATTGATTGTCGGAACATGCCCCAAATGCAAAGCGGAAGACCAATACGGTGACTCCTGCGACGTTTGCAGTGCCACGTATAATCCTCTCGATATGAAAAACGCCCGCTGCTCCATCTGCGGCACCCCTCCCGTCTCTAAAGAGACCGAGCATTTGTTTTTCCGCTTAAACGACTTTCGCGACATGTTGCAAAGTTGGGTGCACGAGCACACAGCTCCCGAAGTTGCACGAAAACTGGACGAGTGGTTTAAAGAAGATCTACGCGAGTGGACCATCTCCCGCGACGCGCCTTATTTCGGTTTCGAGATTCCAGGACATCCGGGGAAATTCTTTTACGTGTGGGTGGATGCACCCGTCGGTTACATTGCGGCGACAAAAGAGTGGTGCGAGCAGAATAAACGCGACTTCAACGACTTCTGGCGATCCAAGGATGCTGAGATCTATCACATCATCGGCAAGGACATTATCTACTTCCACGCTTTGTTTTGGCCGGCGATGCTTGAAACCGCTGAGTTTTCCAAGCCAACGAAAATTCTTGCCCACGGTATGCTGACCGTAAACGGCGCAAAGATGAGTAAGTCTAAAGGGACATCCATAAAGGCGAATACTTATCTGAAGCACCTCGATCCTGTTTACCTCCGCTACTATTACGCTTGTAAGATGACAGGCGGCATTGAGGATATTGACCTTAACCTCACTGACTTCGTGACACGTGTGAACTCAGACCTTATCGGTAAGATCACAAACGTGGCTTCTCGCGGCGCGAGCATGTTGCATCGCCTTGACGGACACATGGGCACTCTTGATGCGGAGGGAGCGGTTCTTCTTAAAAAGGCTCAAGGCAAAAGTGAAGCCATTGCCGCACTTTTCGAGGAGCGCGAGTTCGCGAAGGCGATGCAAGAAATTCGTGAAATCGCGGATGACGCGAATAAATACTTTGATCAGCACGAACCATGGAAACTGGTTAAACAAGACGAGGCGAAGACCAAACAAATTCTTACGTCCACGCTGAATCTTTTCCGCGTCATGGCGATTTATTTGAAACCTATTATTCCAAGCTACGTGGCAAGAGTCGAAGCGCTGTTTGGTGAAAAACCTTATCAGTGGCAAGACGCCCAGAAAACATTGCAAAACCATCCGCTGCAACCGTTCACGCATCTCTTGCAGCGCATTGATCCGAAGAAAGTAGAGGAATTGGTGGAAGATTCGAAACAAGTGGAAGCGCCCGCGCCGAAAGCCAAGACTCCAGCGGCAGATCAAGAACCTCTCGCCGCCACTATCGATATCGGCGTCTTCAATCAAGTCGATCTGCGCGTCGCAAAAATTGTCAATGCCGCGGAAGTCGCCGGCGCCGACAAACTTTTGCAGCTCACATTGGATCTTGGTTTTGAACAACGAAATGTCTTCGCTGGCATTAAATCCGCATATAAAGCGGAAGACCTCGTTGGACGACTCACGGTTATGGTCGCAAACCTCCAACCACGCAAAATGAAATTCGGCATGTCGGAAGGCATGGTCCTTGCCGCTGGTCCTGGAGGAAAAGAAATTCACATTCTTTCACCCGACAGTGGCGCAAAGCCAGGTGATCGCATCCACTAAATTATGAACATAGAGCAGCTCGACTGGAAGAAGGTAAACCCGCTCCGCCTAGCCACATGGCTAGCGGAGCTGGGACGTGCCCTTGAGCAAGAATGGCTGCGCGAGCAACATCCACCCAAACAACTCGAACACTTCTATCATCTGCTACTTCGGCTGGCACAGTTGCCGGATGAAACTTGGGGCACCGTCGCAAAACCCGTCCAGCGCCTCGGCATACCTCAGGATGTTAAACAACTCAGTGATCTAATCGTTCCGCTCGAACGTATTGTTGGCAAGAGTCTTTACGATCATGAATTCAGCGTGACGCAAAAAGATAATCTTGCGGAGCATCACGAAGCCGCGCCTCTCAGATTTATCCTGCACAACATTCGCTCGGCCTTTAATGTGGGCGCGATGCTCCGTACCGCCGAATGCCTTGGTGCGGAAAAAGTTTATCTAACGGGTTACACGCCTTCGATTGAAGATAACGGCGTTAAGAAAACCGCCATGGGGATGGAGCAATACATTCCCTGTGAAAGTGCCGCCGATGTTAAGAAGGTCATCGAAGATCTCAAACGGTCTGGCTTTGCCATCGTCGCATTGGAAACATCATCAAAGGCGCCCCTCATTTATGACTTCGCCTTTCCTTCTCCCTGCGCGATCATTGTTGGCAATGAACAGCACGGTGTTGAAACTCATCTGTTAAAAGCCGCGGATGCTTGCGTGCGTATTCCTGTGTTTGGGCATAAGAACTCTCTCAATGCCGGAATTGCGATGAGCGTTTGCGGCTACGAAATTCGCCGTCAGTGGGATACAAAGATCTAATGGAGATATGGGTTCTAAGTCTGACCGCATGGATCACTGCCACATTTTCAGGCGTTCTGGGAATGGGAGGCGGTATTTTACTTCTTGCGGTCATGAGCCAATACTTTCCACAACCCATTCTGATTCCGCTGCACGGTTTTCTTCAGTTCGCCAGCAATGTTTCACGGGCATCTTTGAACTGGCGTGAAGTGGATTGGCGCGTCACCTGGCAGTTTGCCGCGGGTGCACTTTTAGGGGCCATTTTTGGCTCTAATGTTCGGATCACCATTCCGCAGCCAATCTATCAGATAGCTCTTGGTGTCTTTATTTTAGCGGCAACTTTCCTGCCTCGCCTACAGATCCAGCGCAACATCCGGGGAAAATGGGTGGTCGTCGGCGGCGCGGCGACTTTCGTCGGACTCTTTTTTGGCGCGACCGGCCCGTTAATCGCTCCCTTCTATCTCAATGAGAATCTGCGGAAGCATCGCCTTGTGGCAACCAAAGCCGCGTGTCAGGTGAGTCTGCATTTAGGAAAGCTAGCGGTCTACTTTGGGCTGGGCTTTTCATTAGGCCCCTATTGGCATGTCGCTGTTCCCATGCTGGGGATGGTCGTATTCGGCAGCTTATGCGGCAAGTGGATCCTCGATCGTGTTTCTGACAGGCGCTTTTTACTTCTATTTAAGATCCTCATCGTCATTCTCTCGGCAAGGCTGATTTATCTGGGGCTAAAAACGCAACTCAGCCTGCCGTAAGCACTGGGCTGCTTTCCTTTTCGATACTCTTTCCCTACAATAAGGGGAGCTAAACACTCAAAAAGGATGCGCCTTATGCGATCAATTATCGCTGCACTGGGTCTATTGCTATGCGCAACATCCGGCTTCGCTCAAGAAGCGGAAGAACCAGCCGCATGGGAAGAAAACGCCAATAAGGAAGTTAGTCCGGCGCCGAAGGAAGACGTCCTCGTTCCTAAGAGCGATCGCGACGATTCCGCTGATCCTGATGAATTCGGTGAGGGCGAAAAGCCTCTCTACAAGCCTCTGAGTGAAATTCGAGCCACAAAGCGCTTTGGAGTTAGCTTTCGATTTGGTCTTTTTGTGTCTCCGGTCATGGGGCCTGGCTTTGAGTTCTTTTATCAACTTAATCCCAATGCTCAGATGGGCCTCGCCTACTTCCGTGGTGCTGAGGATTTTAAGAATCGCCTTTCCGCTACCGATGGCACAACAACAGAGAAAAATGAGCTCTCCAGCTCTCTAAGTCTTATTTTTGGACGCTACTTTGTTGGCGATAGCTTTTACGTGACAGGCGCCCTAGGGCAACGCACTGTAAAAACCGATTATGAAATCCGCTCCACCACGCAAAACTCAACCATCTCAGCTGAGAACACTTCTTTGAGCACTGTTGTAAACGTGGCTCTTGGAAACCTTTGGTCTTGGGAAAATGGATACAACGCCGGAATCGACTGGGTTGGATACTCTCAACCGCTTTCCTCAAAAGAAGATGTCAATTCAAAGACGGGCGGTTCACAGGTTCCACCTGCGGAGCTCAACAAAAAGCGCAAGGAAGTTGAAGATCTGTTTAAGGATATCAGCAAACTTGGCACCTGGCAGTTTCTGACATTCCATATTGGTTATGTGTTTTAACCGGTACGTTCGGTTGTGACTGGTGGGCGATGTTGCTGCATGAGAAGTGCGTATTGTCGCCAAATTTTCATATCACCATGAGAATCGCTATCGTTGGTGTAGGCGGGAATTGCTAAAAAATCTTCCCGATGAAGATGAGAATAAAGAGTTCTAAGACCCTCATTTATTTCTCTCAGAACAAAGTAAGGGCATAGGAAATACTCAGTCGCTACCAATGTCTGACGGCTGATGATTAAAAATGGTATCGTTCCGCGATCCACATCCACCAACAAATCATCAACAAATCCAACGACGCCATTTTCAGCCTCCAGCGCACAATCGATCAGCTGCCGAGCATGATAGAGTGCCGGTGTGAGGCGCTCCGCTTCTTCATAATCGCGCTGCTCCTTATGCCGACGGGCTGACAAAACGGCCGGTGCCGCATGAATCTGAGAAAAAACTTCTTCGTAAGATTTACTGGATGGGTGAGATAGCATCTTCATTTCATGAAGGGTCAACGAGACTGTCACTTCGCGCCGATGCAGACTAATATCCACGACATCACTATATGGAACCAAACAGTCTCGCCAAAATGTCCATGGGCGCAAATGAAAACGGAAGAAGAGAATGCCGTGCGTCATATTGCTAAAGAGAACATCCGTCATTCGCCCTAGCCAACCTGACTCGCAGCGCCCTCTAAATTGGCGCAACTGTTTGAAGGTAATTCGCGTCATTTTACTTTGCTCCAAGCATTCTCGCTTGGATGTGCAAAGTATATGCCAGGAAGACATTAGTCCGGCGGTAAAGGCAAATCCGTAAAAAACCAAAGACTCTCATGGAGAAAGAAACAACACAACTGCTACAACCTCGTAACCTTTTATGACGATGCACATCTATTCTAAATGGCCTTTCTGCACATCCTCCCCTTTTTTAAGTTCGTAGTCCGCCCCCATCTCCGTCAGAGTTACGCGACCCACCCAGTTATTCAGCTCCGTCTCGAATCGCCCCGCGTTGAGCCTGGAGGAAGTCACATCTCCCGAAATATCTTTGTAAGTAAAAGACCGAAACATCCAATTTGTCTTACCAGCGTATTCACTCTTTAGAAGATTAATATCCATACAGTCATTATTCACTCGCACATGGCCATTTTCTCGCAGTGAGAGACAAGGACTGCCGTCACGCATCATCCGCGCGCTTGTTGCTTTGTACGCGATCGTTATGGATTCACTCGCAAGTGGATATTCAATTTCTCCAGTTAATCGAGATTGATAGAAAACGGCTGCTGATCCAGATGAGCAAAAAGGTTTGCCGGGGTCAAATTTCAACACGGGGCTATTCGGTAGGATCGTGTTACGCAGGCCTCCTTTTTCACAGCGAACAAAGACGCTCAGTTCAACCTTGTTATTGCGATAAGTGAGAGTTTTTCCTTCAGCTGTTTTAACCACGCACGACTCCGGCCGTGATTCTCCCTCCGCCCGCATTTCAACATCAGTCCCCTTCCAAATGAGCCCTTTAAAAAAACAATCATAGTCTGGCTTTTCAATAGACTTAAGCGCGTGGATATTTTGCAGACTATATTTTAGCTCCGTCTCCAAACGTTCTGTCGGAAGATTGATACTTGTTTCCGGCTTGCTCCATTCATCAGGCTGCAAAATAGCATTTATACTCAGCGTGGGAACCGTTGGTGGTACGTTTAAAGTCATTTTTTTTTCATCGCGCGGCTTTTCACCACAGCCGACAAGCCAAAGATGCACTCCCAATCCCCAAAAAATGAATGAAAGTTTCACAATTTTGGCCTCCCATCCTTCGCTCGTCAAAAACGGTATAAAACATGCAATTTTGATTCCCCGGATGGTTTTTTTAGGAATAGAGGGATCGGTAGGGGGAACCTTCTATGACATACCCATACGCGAAGAAGTCATCTCATACGCTTTTGCTGGCGGCTTCATTTTTAGTGGTGAGTTGCTCGGTCTCAGATGCCTCTGTCTCAAAATTACGTGAGGCATGGGACTACGAGAACCATCCGAGTCACTTCGATGTAACACCGAAAAAATTTGCCTCGCTTCCTTTAGAAGGTCATTTACCGAAAGAGCACTATCCATGGAGCGATGACTATTGGCCCACATACGGAGGAGGAATTAGTCGTCGATGGCAGGTTCAGACGGCAAGTAGAGACTATAAAACTTTTGTTTATAAGCCCATTGACGAGTCAATCTTCTCAACAGCCCCTTCGCCGACTTTCGACATCGCCAAATTGTCGCCAGCTGAAAAATTTGATCTCTACATGGATCGCTATGACTTTCCGCTAACGAAACAAGAACAAGAGAAGATGCTTGAAGCCGTTGACGAAAAAACGAAAAAAATTCCTTCTTGGTTTGGCCTTTGTCATGGCCTTGCGCCCGCATCGCTGATGGAACCGGAACCCGGTCCTGTTCTAAAGGTTAAAAATAAAAAAGGACTAGAGATCCCGTTCTATCCTTCTGACATCAAAGCCCTCATGACATACATCTACGCCAATGCGGGAGGTACCGATCGATTCATTGGCGTCCGTTGCCAAACAGAGGATCACGAACTTAAGGTCGATAGCAGAGGGCGCATTGCTGCGCCCGAGTGTCGAGACGTTAATCCCGGTGCATTCCATCTCGTGTTGGCAGAGTTACTTGGAAACCAGGATGAGAGCAAACGTCGCGGATTTGTCTTCGACATGTTCATGGGGGCTGAAGTTTGGAACCAAGCCGTCGTGGGCTATCAGGTGCGCCATTCAACAGTGGATGATTACGATCCTGACGACGATCCACTGAGCGATGTTCGCGCTCCTGGCACCGCGAAAATAGCCAACATCGCGATTTACGTTTCTTACGTCACGCACGCCGCCCCTAGTTTTGTCCCTCTTTCGAACGATCCAACACAATACACTGAAATTGCCTACTACGCGTATTCCTTGGAGCTTGACGCGAACGGAGTGATTATTGGCGGTGAATGGAAAAGTCGGGAACGTCCTGACTTCATCTGGATGCTCAAAGAAAAGCCAAAGGGAACGGATTTACTTCCTTATGCGAAAGCACAGGAACTTTTAGCCTTAAGTCGTGACGAAAAGCCGCCCTCAACACCAGCGGAGCCCCTTCCAAACTCAAACGCAATACCACCATCCCCTGCTGATTCCGCAGGTGGCGTCGGTGAGGGGATAACACCCCATGCGTTGGCTCTTCCGGAGTTTCCGCTCCCCATCTTTTGAAAATACGCTTATGATCGGGCCCTAATGAGGAGGCTTCATGCAAATCTACGATTTTCAGGCAAAAACGCTCAAGGGAGACAGTGTTTCTCTCGCCAACTTCAAAGGACAGGTTCTCTTAATCGTAAACACCGCCAGCAAATGTGGTTTTACGCCACAGTATGAGGGCCTGCAAAAGCTCTATGATAAACTCCACGATAAGAATTTTTCCGTTCTAGGTTTTCCGTCAAATCAATTTGGTGAACAAGAGCCGGGGAGCAATGAGGACATTTCACAATTTTGCCAACTGAACTATGGCGTGACTTTTCCCATGTTTGAAAAGATTGATGTGAAAGGCACGAATGCGCATCCACTTTTTAAGTTTTTGACATCGGAAGCACCGGGACTCCTTGGAACTGAAGGCATCAAGTGGAACTTCACGAAATTTCTCGTGGATAAAGAGGGTACGGTGCAAGGACGCTACGCGCCGCAGACACCACCGGAAAAAATCGAAGAAGATATTGAAAAGCTTCTGAGTAAATAAAAAAGGGCGCTCGAGCGAGCGCCTTATTTTCTCCGCAATACGGCTATGTTTGCCACTGAGCCGAAGCGTCGAGGAAATTTGTAGGACTTATCTAAATACGCGATAGCGGCTTCACGCACCTCCCGCCATTCCTTAGGATGCATGGATCGCTTCATCATAACGATCGGCGCCGTGCCTTTTTCCATATCATCCCAAAAAGAACGAGCACTCGAGGCTTTCATCGTACCTTCAAACTCAACAAATTTTTCAAGGACAAGAGGTGTACCGGACAACAACTCATTATACTGCTCGCGCTTATCCAACATGCCAGGCTGTCTCTGAGCTGTAGGCGTCTTTTGGCTCGCAGACAAGGCATTCAAAACAGCGGTCATCATTGTCGATGTTTCAATGGGAGCCCAACTGCCGACAATCAGGTATCCCTTAGACTTGAGGACCCGCGCAATCTCCGAGAAGGCTCGCTTTTTTTCGGGAAAGAACATTAAACCG
>CAYOJQ010000046.1:22823-26117 GCA_964404325.1 uncultured Oligoflexales bacterium | reverse complement strand
AGGCGAAGAATTTGTTCAAGGGATGATGGACCACCTACCGAACTGTTCTGAAAAAAATACCAGTTCGCGTTGATGCGATCTAAAAGGACTGAAGCTGGCGGCTCATGCGAAGACATATGCCCCTCGCCTAATCATGCTATAAGAATTCGAACTTATTTTAGTAATTTACGATATAATGTACCTTAAGTTCAGCCGGCTGACACCCTCTTTTCCTAATGCCGGTACCATCTCCCCTTGGAGGTCTGCTCATGGGTCTTTCTGAGTTTGCACAAACGATTGCAAAACGAGAGTTGCCGCTGGATTTCCCGGGTCATTGGATTGGCGGCAAATGGATCCGTCTTGATCGTGCTTCGATCATCAAGGCGTCCTATAACCCGAGTCGCAATAAAAAAATCGCAGATATCGGCCTTGATAAAGATACGGTCGCTCTCGCCGTGGAGAAAGCTTATCAGTCACGCAATAGTTTCCCGTTTTCGCTGGCAGAGCGACTTGAGTGGCTGACTCGTTTTCGCCAAATGATTGGTGACTATCAAGAAACGGCCTGTCTGGGGCTACAGATTGGCCTTGGAAAAGCGCGTTGGGAAGCCGAAGCGGAAGTTGCCCAAGGGATTGCTTTCTTAGAGTCTGTCTTAAGCGCTGGTGGCTCGATTGAAGATGAGATTCTCCGTCCGGTCAGTTTGGGGCACGGTTCTCGCTTTAAATTAAAACCGGTTGGTGTCACCGTTGCCTTCTTGCCATTCTCGGTACCATTCACAAGCTTTGTTCAGTATTTTACAGCTTCGGTGATGGCGGGGTGCCCTCTTGTGGTCATGGCATCCAGTCATGCCGTGCTAGAAGCGGCCTTCTTTTCACACATATTTGAGGCGATGGATCTTCCGAGTGGCTGTGTGAATGTGATGACGGGCAACTTTACTTTCTTGCAACAAGTCCTCCCCGACAATCGCATCCAAGCTGTCATCTATCGAGGATCTCGCGAGCATTGCGACATGATTCGAAAAGAAAGCCGCGCCATGAATGGCCGGCAGATGGCTCTTTATTCGGGCGGAAAGAATTCTCTTATTGTCCAAGACTCCGCTGATATGGACACGGCTCTGCGCTGCGCGATTTACGGTGCTTTTCAAAGCGCGGGGCAATTGTGCACTTCCACGAGTCGCATTTTTGTCGCTGACGCCCTGTTCAAAAATTTCACCGAGCGGTTTGTCGATGCGGTGCGAGCCCTTCCCATAGGGCCCACGGACGGTGAGGAGCAGCCTTTTATGGGGCCGCTGTATTCAGACAAAGCGGTAGAAAAATTCTTGCGCTTTCAAACCATGGCGAAGCGAGAATCGCAGGAAACCCTTCTTTGGGGAAAAGCCTACGATACGGGAACTGGCGGTTATTTTGTTTCACCAGGTGTCCACGTGGTTGATCGTGTCGATGCCAACAAAGCTTATCAGAGCAATGTTCTGATGAGTCCGGATGTGGCCATTTATCGGTTTAAATCTTTCGATGATGCCATTGATGGGGCGAACGCAACGGATGCACCCTTGGTTGTTTCCATTGTGGGTGATCAGGCCTCATGGGAAAAAGAACAAACGCGCTTTTTTGCGCCAAACATTGTCTCCAACTTACCAACAACGACGATTGAGCATAATTTTCCCGTGACCGGGAAGCTTCATTGCGGCCATCATCGCGTGAGTGGACTGGGTTTAATCTATCTTCTGACTTACCCGCAGTCGGTCACGGAAAAACCCCAAAAAGGGGCTCCTGAATACGCTTGGCCTTGGCCGAGGAATTGAATAGTCTTTGGTTCCAGACCTTTTATGGATAGGAGCCAGACCTTGAGCCGGAACGTTAAAGCACTCAGTAACTATTGGGCCACAGCAGACGTTTTTGACGCGGAAACACGTCGCGAAATCAAACAGCTCCTCGACTCCAACAATACAAAAGAGCTGGAAGAACGTTTCTATCGCGACCTTGAGTTCGGAACCGGTGGACTGCGTGGCATTATCGGTGCGGGTTCGAGCCGTATGAATATCTATAACGTTCGCAAGGCCACCTTCGCTCTTGGCAGCTACCTCAAAGAATACTTCAAAGACAACACAGCGCTGAAGGTTGCTATCTCCTATGACTCGCGCCGTTTTTCACGAGAGTTCTCTCGTGCGGCGGCGGAAGTTCTTGCGGGAATGGGGATTACGGCGCTTATCACAAAAGAACTTCGCCCCGTTCCGATGCTGTCGTTTATGACACGTTTTTACGGATGCCAGGGAGGTATCTGTGTAACAGCCAGTCATAACCCCCCCGAATACAATGGCTATAAAGTCTATTGGAGCACGGGAGGACAGCTTGTCCCGCCGCACGATAAGGCGATTATCAAAAATTATTTGAGTGTCGAGGACTACAGCAAGATTCCTGTGATGAGTTTTGAAACAGGATTGCAAAAAGGCCTGATTCAAGAGATTGGGGAAGAGCTCGATAAGGAATATTTTGCGCGTCTGAGCGCCTTGAGTGTGAGCAAAAAAGGGCGCGATTTGAAAATCGTCTACTCGCCCTTGCATGGTACCGGTGCGTATCCCGTTACAGAAGGTCTTAAGCGCTTTGGCTTTACGGACGTAACAGTTGTCCCTGAGCAAAAAGATCCCGATGGTAGCTTTCCAACGGTGAAGTCACCCAATCCCGAGGATCCGGCGGCGATGAAGATGGCTGTTGATCTAGCCAAAAAAATCAAAGCCGATCTCGTTCTAGCTACCGATCCTGATAGTGATCGCGTGGGCATGGTTGTGCGTGAAGGGAATGAGTACGTCGAGTTTAACGGCAACCAGATTGGTTCTCTTCTTGTGGAATATTGTCTTTCCGTCCGAAAGAAGGCGGGTCTACTTCCTGAAAACCCCCTTGTCATTAAGACAATTGTGACGACCGATCTGCAGGAAAAGATCGCCGCGGCCTATGGCGCGGCTTGTGAAGAAACTCTCACCGGATTCAAATGGATCTGTGAGCTGATCGAGAATTACGAGTCTGGCATTAAGAAGCCCTATCGAAAGTACGTCTGTGGTGGCGAGGAGAGCTACGGCTTCCTGTTGGATTCTTTTGTGCGCGACAAGGACGGCGTTATCGCCTGCTGTGTGGCGGCTGAGATGGTGGCCCACTACAAAGCCGAGGGAAAAACCCTAAGCCAGGTACTCGATGAGTTGTTCCTGCGCCACGGCGTGTACCAAGAAACCCTCTATACGGTGACCCTTCCGGGGAAGGATGGCGCGGAGGCCATCGAACGGATGATGCGTCACATCGCCGCTGTCCGGGCGGATGGTCGGGACG
>CAYOJQ010000046.1:0-22813 GCA_964404325.1 uncultured Oligoflexales bacterium | reverse complement strand
GAAATCGCTGGAAATGCGGTGGCCCGGCTCAAAGATTTGGAAAATTCCCAAGAATTTGTTCTTGATGGTGGAAACTTCAATAAGATTGCAAGTATACCCCTTCCACGCTCCAACGTGTTACAATTTGTCTTAGGCGATGAAACCAAAGTCAGCGTTCGCCCCTCAGGGACGGAACCGAAAATTAAATTTTATATTTCGGTTCATAAGGCGATTGCGCACGACATCTCAGCTGATGGTTTGCAGGCGGTTAAACATGCCTGTCTCGATCAAGCGCGCCGCATAGAAGAAACCTTTGTAGCCATGGCGCGCAAGGCCTGAATTAAGACGCTCAAGAGAGCGTTGCAACTATACGCGGGAAGGGATGCCCAAGTGAGACACGTAAAGCCCAGGCTTACGATGGTGGTGGTTGTTTGCTTGCTCAGTTTGTTCTTCGGTGGCGAAGTTTGGGCGCAAAACTACCAGAAATCCACTGAAGGACAGGAAGTCGTTCTCAACAAGATCTATCCCAAGCGCAGTAAACTTGAGTTGGGTGGTGGCGTTGGCTTTATTCTGAACCAATCCTATGTTGAAACCACCCTTCTTGGAGCGGGCTTAAGCTACTACTTCAGCGAAGAGTGGGGTATTGGCATCGACTTCGCCATGGCCAGCAACAAAGACAAGCCTGAACGCGGTTGTATTGAAAACTTCTACAACGATCCGGATGATGAAGTCGGTGTGCCGTGTGGCGGACCTGATATGCTCGGCGGCGCTAAAAACGCTAACTATGGTCCGGCTTATGTTCCTATCCGTGAGATCTCCAATATCTTAACGGCGAACGTTATCTGGAGCCCCGTTTACGGTAAGCAGCTCGTCCTTCTTAGCACGACAAGTTATTTCGATCTCTTTATTGAGGGCGGCGCTAGTTTGGTGGGTTCAAAGTTTTATGCAAAACAAGAAACCCTGAATAACGGCAATCCATCGCGCGGTCAGTTTCAGATCGATCCCAACACAGGTGCTACTCTTCCCAATCAAAGGATTGGTGCATCCATCAATGAAGAAGACTCCTACGGCGTGAATGGACGACCTATTCCGCAAGATCAAAGTAATATTGCTTTGAATCTCGGTGTCGGCCAGAAATTCCACTTCGGCAAGCGCTTCCAACTCAGGATGTATCTGAGAAACATGACTATTCTTGGAACAGAATCCGGGTTTGAGAATTTGTTCGCGTTGTATCTCGGGGCGGGCGTTCGATTCTAATAAAGAAGCTGAAGACTAAATAAAAAAGGCCGCATTTTTATGCGGCCTTTTCGTTTTTAATTAAAACGGAATGTCGTCCAAGCTTGGAGTCTCTGGTCCGCCAAAACCTGATCCTTCAAAGTTGTCGGAAAAGTTTGGGATGTCAGAGTTGCTGTGAGCATTGCCGTGCGCGGACGCGCCACCGTCACGAGCACTGCCGATGAATTGAACCGTTTGCGCAACGATTTCAGTCGTATATCGCTTCTGTCCAGAATTTTTGTCGTCCCAAGAGCGGGTTTGGAGCCTGCCCTCAACGTAAACACTACGTCCTTTTGACAAGTATTTCGCGCAGTTTTCCGCTTGTTTATTCCAAACAACAACCCTATGCCATTCGGTGCTTTCCTGGCGCTGACCATCACGGTCAGTGCGGGTATCGGTTGTTGCAACGCTTAGAGTACAGACCGCTGTGCCACTCGCTGTGTAGCGGACTTCGGGGTCTTGACCGAGGTTTCCGAGGATGATGACCCGGTTTACAGAGGCCATGGTAGCTTCTCCCAACTGTTTGTTCGTTATTGAGCTTTATAACGAAGCTTCTGTGGCGGAGGAAGGGAAAATTGGCGTTGCTGCAATATGCCTTTAGATGACATGGTATGGTACTGATTTTGCGTCACAAAGGGAGACAACAATGAGGCGTACGAGTTTACGCGCCCGTTTTTTGTTTATCACGGGCGTCTTGAGTGTCATCTCTTTCACGACGGGATGCGAAGAAAAAGAAGTTTTCCCAGACATGGGGACGAAGGTCGCTGGCCCAGCTGATGTTGCTTTAGCGCCAGATAATAACCATTTCTATGTTCTTAACAGCGATTTTGATCGCGAATATAACAAAGGTTCTATTCTTATTATTGATAAGGATGGGGCGAAAATTAGAGCCGTTGAAACGCCGCGCATGGGTATTGGTCTGACGGTTGCTGGCAATCGCATGATCGCTCTATTTGACGCGGGTGGTCCTGACGAACAACGAGCTCTGGAAATTTTCGATCTTACCGATCCTCTTGAACCAAAATCGAAAAAGCGTTTCCCGCTCGAGTGCTCACCTCTTCATGTGGCCGCGCGGGAAAATTATAACCATTTTGTTGTTACCTGCGCGGGTGGAAAATTCTTTGTTGGTACATTTGGTGCCGACCTCGCGGACTCGACATTGAAATTGGTTCGGAACTATCAAGCCAACCGCCGCGCGATCTACATAGATACTAAAAGAGAATTGGTTTTTGCTTTTACGACGGATCTTCAAGACCAAGACAAACACGATTCCGTGGGATTGGATCAGAAGACCTATGCTGATGACAATTCATTCACGGAAGTCCCCAACGAGATGCCTGACGCCTTTGAAAGCACGCGTCGCGCTCGAAACGATTTTGGGCAGCAGTATGTTTATCAGTTTGTTGTTTATGATCTTAAAGCAGAGCGAGAGGCTGGTTTTCCGTATCGCGAGCTCCAGGATCCACAAGATGCTACTGCGGCGAGTGAGCTACGCTGGCTCTATTTCACTCTTAAAAACTTCGACGGCACACCCGATTCCGATGTGGGCATTAAAGATTTAACGCGCCGACATTACAGAACAAATATTTGGGAAGCGAAGCCAGATCCATTGGATGACAACTCCTTCTACTTCTCTCACCGCGGCCCTAAAGAGTCCGTGAACGCTAACAACATTGTTAAAGTTACAATCGAAGGCGATCCCCATAGTATCGCGGCGACGTCTGGAAGCTGTCCAGCGAGCTATAGACTTATGAAGGATCGCTGTATTCCACTGACAAGCGATACCTACAACTTTGAACGGGTTTATGGCTTTAACGGTGAGGTCGATCACCTTCACTATCCCGGTGATTTTTTGATTGGAGAGATTGCGGGCGAACCTTTTGTGGTGGTGAACCATTTCCGCGATCTTTTCTATTGGCCAAACGCGGGCGACCACCGCTTCTCTATTGCGGTGAAATCGCTTGATAACTCGTTTTGGTCCACGGAGATCCAATCAACGAGCCATAAAAACTCATTTTTTCAGTTAGCAATGACCCCGGGCGGGAGGCTTATAACCACCTCGTTCTACGGGAATACCGTTCTTTTGTTGGATGTTATGCCTGGCACTGATATAACGGTGAAAGCACAAATCAATTAAAACCAGTTAACGTGTCTGGCTTGCAGCGGATAGTGGTATGCATTTAAAACGCCTTGTAGTCTCTGGCTTTAAATCGTTCGCGGATAAAGTTACTTTGAACTTTGATCGCGGGATTACGGGTATCGTCGGTCCAAACGGTTCCGGTAAAAGTAACGTGATTGACTCCGTGCGCTGGGTCATGGGGGAACAAAACGCTAAGTACCTCCGTGGTCAGGTTGCGACCGACATCATTTTCGCCGGATCTGATAAGCGCAAAGCTTTGGGCATGGCGGAAGTTACACTCGTTTTTGATAACTCCGACGCCAGCGCTTTCTGTCCTCCGGAATACCGCCACGAGCCGGAAATTTCTCTCAGCCGTCGTCTTTACGTCGACGGTCAGCGCGAATACTTCATTAATAAAAAACCCTGCCGTCTGAAAGATATCGTTGGGTTCTTCGCCACCACGGGTTTGGGTGGCCGTAGTTACTCCATGATTCAGCAGGGGCAGGTTGATCGCGTCTTGAACGCGAAGCCGGAAGACGTTCGAGAGATTCTCGAGGAGGCCGCTGGTACCCTTGTTTTTAAAGCAAGACGCCAGGCCGCAGCGAAGAAGCTCGAAACCACGGGCGAAAATCTTAAACGCATCGAAGACATTATCGCCGAGTTGGCAAAGCAGCTGACCACCCTTGAAAACCAGGTGGAGAAGGCGCGAACGTGGAAACAACTTTCAACGGATTTGCGTGAAAAAGAGCTCGGCCTTTTTGCTCATAACTATGTAAAACTTCAAGAAACTTTCACTAAACTCACCCAAGAGAACGACGCAGAAATTGATCGTGAAGTTGAATTCATGGGTCAGGTGGCGCATTGGGAAGCGCGTGTTGAGGAACTTCAAGGGATCTTAAGCGAATCCGATCCCGAGCTAGATGAAATCCGAGAACAAGTTAGCAGCATTCGTGAGCAGATCGTTCGCAAAGAAAGCTCAATCACTTCCGCCATGGCCATTATTGATCAAGGTCAGAAGCGGTTGCGCGAAATTGATACTGAACTTGAAGAAAGTAGCGACAACCTACGTGCTCTTGAAGAGCAGGTTGCGGCAGCGACGGAAAGACTCGACGCGGCTCAAGGTGATCGTGAGCGCTTGCAGGATGAACTCGCAGCACTTCAAGAAGAAGTTGACCGGGTTGGTGAATCGGAGCAGGTTTTTGAAAGCCGTGTTTCCGAAATGGAAGATGAACAACGGCGCTTAGATCACCTCTTGCAATCCAATGCTCTTCGCTGTGAGGCGATTGAGCGCGATCGCAAACGTGTGAGCCAGGATATGGCTCGCTATCAAGAGCGTATTGAAACACTGCAGCATGAAATGGCGGCGGTGAATAAAGGCCTCGAGGTAGCACAGGAAAAAGTCCGTCAGTATCAGGACGGTCTTGAGACCGAAGTGTCACTCAAGCAAACAAAAGAAAATCTCCTTGAAGAAGTTCTGTCTGAGATCTCTTCCTTTGAAGAGAAAAGGGATGCGCTAAAAGAGCGTTATTTTTCCGCGCGTGCTCGCTTAGGCTCACTTCAAGAAATTGAGTCTTCAACCAATGACATCCATGATGTCGAGGCAAAGCTTCTCGATGCGGGAGCGGGAAGCGATCTTTTAGGTGTGCTTTCTGACAGGCTTGAATTGAATGCCCACGCCAGTAACGTTGTTAAGCCGGTTCTTGCCGCGTTTGACCGTTGGGCGGAACGCCTCCTGGTTGATGCCTACTCCGGCCTAAACAACGTTTTGAAAACATCGGCAAACATCGACCTCGGTGGTTTCCAGGTTTCTGTTCTTTCTTCCGCGGAGCATTTCGATGCGGCTGAGGTGAGGGCCTGGGCGGAGCAGTATGGCGCGAAGGCAGCAAGTTCCTTTATCGACGTTAAGGGCGGCGATACGAGAATTGCGGGGCTCGTTAACCGCCTCTACTGTCTTGAACGAGACGAGTTGAGTGAAGGGGTTCTGGAATCGTTGCCACGTGGCATCGTGGTCTTCACGAGCTCTGGCGTTTGCTTCGCAGATACGAGCGATTTTAAAGTCGGTCGCCTCACGGGACAGGGTTCATTAAGTCGTCGCGCCGAGATCGAGACTCTTGCGGCGGAGTTAACAACGACAGAAGCTGACATGGAGACAATCCAGTTGCAGCTTATGGAGTTGGAAGAGGCGGAGCAAAAAGCACGTGCTGAACTCAAAGAACTCGATACGCTATTACAATCCAAGAATAAGGACCTGTTTAAGGTGATGAGCGAGCTGCAATCTATCGCGCAGCAGCACTCCCATAAACAAGAGCTCCTTAATGATGCGCGCCAGCAATCAGCGCAGTGCGAAGAACAAGGCCGCCTCTTCATTAAAGAGATTGAGGATCTTGGTAAATCG
Source organism: uncultured Oligoflexales bacterium (assembly GCA_964404325.1). Classification (GTDB taxonomy): domain Bacteria; phylum Bdellovibrionota_B; class Oligoflexia; order Oligoflexales; family Oligoflexaceae; genus CAYOJQ01. The sequence goes on along the minus strand of CAYOJQ010000046.1, from coordinate 17,045 downwards.
CGTCTTTCCATTGGACAGGAAAAAGACCGTCTCGAAGATGAGATCGAAACACTTAGAAGTGACTCAAGCTCCATCCTTGAGCAGAGCGAAGAAGTTCGTCGTCAATATGATGCGAAGAACTTGGAACTTGCGAAGTACGATGCACGTTCTCAGGCGATGCTTGAAAACTATGAGCAGTCAAAAGATCAGCTTGAGCGTCTTAAGGGAAGTTTCTCCCGACGCAATGAAGAGAAAGAACGCATTCGCGTCGATCTCGAACAATGCCGCGAGAATGAGATCAAATTTAAAGATGAAATCCAGGAGTTGATCGAACGCCGCGAAGCATTCGAAGAACAACTGAACAAGAAAAAAGAAGAGCATGCCGGTATTCTCGAAGAGATGCAGGTTGTCGAAAGTCGTCTTAAGGAAGCCCATAAAAAGCAAGTCGAAGCCCAGGAGACAAAAGCCCGTCGCACGATTGCTCTCGAACGAGCGAAGATGGAAATTCAAACCATTGAAGAACAAACAATGGAGAAATACCATCTCGAGATTGGCTCCTACGAATTCGAACGGGATCATAAGTTCGACATTGAGAAGAGCACCCGTGAGATTTCCAGATTGCGCGGCAAGATGGACGGTATGGGCGCTATCAATATGATGGCGATCGAGGAATATGAACGTTTGACGCAGCGCTATAACTTCATCACGCAGCAGCGCGAGGAAGTTATCGGCAGTATCCGCCTCCTCGAAGAAGCCATTATGGAGATCGAAGAGACGGCGAAAGAGAAGTTCCTGGCAACTTATCATGTGATTAACCAGAACTTCGCGGACCTCTTCCCAATCTTGTTCCCCACAGGTGAAGCGAAGCTACATCTTACGAACGAAGAAGATCCATTGAACAGCGGCGTTGATATTCTTGTGCGTCTACCAGGTAAGAAACAGGCGTCAATGACTCTGTTCTCCGGTGGAGAGAAAGCGCTGACCGCGATTTCGTTGATCTTCGCGCTTCTTAAAACAAAACCAACTCCGTTCTGCTTTCTTGACGAGGTTGACGCACCTCTCGACGAAGCGAACGTTGGTCGCTATAACAAAGTTTTGGAAGCTCTTTCAGACCGATTCCAATTCATCGTCATCACGCACAACCGTCGTACCATGGAAGTGCTCGACCAACTTTATGGCGTTACGATGCAAGAGGGCGGTGTATCGAAAGTCGTTGGCGTGGATATGAAAAAAGACCTTCCGGCGCATTTGCAGAAGGCCTTTAAACAGGAAAAAACTAAAGAAAGAGCTGTTGAGGGAGCGAGCGCTCAGGGTTAGAGGGAGATAACGCCTTCGACTTTACTGACGCGCTCGTATACAGCCATCACTTCATCGACGTTACTGAAACGTCGGCTTGCGGTAACGCTCACATAATTGCCTTTTGAAGATTCTCGGCGACTGACCCTTGTTAAGGGAAGAAGGCCCATGAGTTCCTCTTCCTTGGTCACCGGCACCACGAACTTAAAAGAGTATTCGCAAGGGAATTGGTGGCGAGCGTTTAATAGGTCGCGAAACGAACTCGTTTCCATGATCATCCTCCTAAAGAGCCCTCCCTTTTAACCTATTTTATGATTTAATCTATAAAAATTAAATTTCACGATAAGATATTAAAAGGTTGCGCCCCCAGCCGCCTGGGAAGCCGCGTAAGCGCGGTAGAATAAAGGTAGAGACGTCTCAAGGAGTTTGACGATGCCCTTTTTACTCGTCGCAATGTTAACGGCGTTCGGCCTAATCGGCTGCGGTCAACAGCAAGACAAAAACAAAAAGTCGGATGAAGTTCTCTCTCTTTGGGGGGAATGGGAAGGTCATCTTTATGAACTGTCGCAAACGAACGCGAGTCGCAAAATCACACTCTCACTCAACGCAGAAGGAAGCTTTCTAATCTTAGGTGAGAGTATGCGCGCGTCCGGCCGATTTACCGAGTTTAGCGACAACCGTAGCATTCTTTTCGAAATGCACGAATCAACGGACAGCATCCTTGGGCTCAAAGGTTCGCTGCAAGACTTCAATTACGTCGTTGCGACTGACGAACTTGTGCTGCGATCGGAACGATTTGTCTACAAGCTGAAACGAACTAAAGCAGCCGATTCCGTTATTAGCCTTGATGGAAGATGGGTGTGCATGGATTCAGTCTCCAATCGTTGGGAGCTTTCAGTCCAGAAAAGTGATTTTTGGGCACAAGTCGCGAAGTCCTCGGGATCGCCCGCGGTACTTATTCGTGGCACGGTGCAGTACATTCCGCAGGATCAAGCAAATAAGTTGCAGGCGCGAGTCTTTGTGCAGAGTTCGCAGCCGCAAACGGATATCGGTATGATTGTTATTGAGAAGGAAGCGCAGAATATGGCGATGGTGCTTTTGAACAAGGAAAATCAGCCGCTTCAGGGAGGCCGGCCGATTTCCTGTCAGGCTCTTTAGCCTTCCAACTTTTCGTAGACGAGAGTGAAGAGCATGTTGGGGTCGTTGAAAAATTCCCGCATGGAATAGCTCTCGTCAAACCACTCACGTAAAACATCCTTCTCACCTTGTCGCGACTTCTGAACGATGTCGTTGTAAGTCGAAGTCAGTTCTAGCATGCGGTTGAGCACGCCCTCGGATGCTGGATTGGTGTGGGGGTATTTTTCGCGCAAATAGCGAAACAGAAAATAAATTGCGACTGGGTCATATTCCTTAATGCGATTATAGATATCAACAATCGCAATGTCCCCCTGCTCCAGGCCTTCCAGAGCATAAACGGTATCATCTATCTGACGCTGAAACTCTGAGGCCATCTTGATCCCCTTTCGTTGTTTCTAATATTGGAACATAAAAGTGCTCGGAAGGAAATCAAAGAGGCTTGTGAGGCTGGAAAAATTGATTCATGCCGGCAGTGATACCACGACTTCGCGGCTCGCCAAGGCTCCAGGCATAATCGATGCGAAACATCAGGCGATGGACCTGCGGTACCGCAAAACGAACACCCACGCCAGCCGAGGCACGCTTTTCCGCCTCAAGCTCATCCCAATCAAAAGCGGCCGCTCCGACATCGGCAAAAATGGCCGGTTGTAACCAAATGTAACGCCACCGCGCCATGACTTTCCGTAACTCAAGATTCGCATATGCGGCTTTGTTCCCCACCGAAGCGCCGTCAGGAAATCCGCGAATGGAATCAAACCCGCCGAGAAAGTAGAGATCCGAAAGATGGCGCTCAGAGGAATCGCCAATCAACAAGTGACTGCCAAGATTCCATTCTCCTGGAAGAAGCCAGAAATTGAACCATTCCAGCTCAGCCGCGCTTCCAGTCTTCCCTTTGCGAAAAACAGGTCCCGCGGAAAACGAGAAGCGAGTGCCGTCAAGGTTGAGGCGCGTTTCTATCAAATCGTCAAAAACTATTTTACCGAGAAGAAAATACTCGTGTGCCTGTTCGTTGTTCCATGTGATTGAAGATGGTGCGGGGGCTAATATATTTTTGTAACGAGTGGGCTCAACCAGACGAAGTTTGGTTTCTGTTCCATACTGCCAAAGACCGCGCTCGCGACTCGTTTCGCTTTGAGAAAATGGAACGAGAAGTTGGCCACGAAACATTTTGGCGCGTGTATCAAATTCTCCGACCGACTCATTTTTTCGATCGTAGATACTGCGGATGCGATTGTCCTGCCAGAGCTCTAAACTGACAAAGTGGTAACCCTGCTGCCACCGCGGAGCGCGTGCCCAGATCGTGCCGCCGTAAGGAGAATCACCGTACCTTCTTACTTCGCCACCAACGGTCCAGAGGCTGCCAAAAACATGAGTATCGTACACACCTAAAACCGTTAAGGGGGTCCCACCGCCAAAGGCGGCGCGAACAACAGGAATCGTTGTCCACTTCTCTTCCACACTGATGCTGAGGATTGTTGTGCCGTCAGAGGTATCCAGCTTGACCTCGACCAGGGTAAACACTCCCGTGGTCCAAAGTTTATTCTCAATGGCGCGAACATCGTCTTGAGTCATCGTGGTGGGGAAGGAAAGGCCAAGATAGTGCAGCATCCAGGCGCGATCGGTGCGCTCAAGGCCTTTAATCGCAATGTCTTGAACCGAGATGCTTTGTTGGGAGCTAAGTGCTTGTGCGAAAACGGCATCGCCAAATGCGCCGCTTGAGAGAGCGCATAAGAGGCTTAAGAATAGGATTCTAACGACCATCAAAAGAAGGGGTCTTCTTTTTGGAGATAGTTATTCACGTAGTCCGCGACGCCTTCCTCAAGTGAGAAGAAGGGGGCGTTATACCCACCTTGCTCGCGCAACTTTTTAAGTTCCGCTTTGGTGAAATATTGATACTGGCCGCGAAGAGTTTCGGGCATTTTGATCCATTCGATCTTCACGGGTTTGCCCATGGCGGTGAATGTCGCTTTGCCGAGGTCCAAGAAAGAACGAGCCTGACCTGTGCCTAGATTGTAGATTCCCGATGTTTTTTTCTTCTCGAAGAGATGCCAAATAACTTTGACCACGTCCTTGACGTACACAAAGTCGCGTTGCTGCTCACCGTCGGCATACCCTTCCTTGTGGGACTTAAAAAGTCTGAGTTGTCCTTCGTCACGAATCTGAGGAAACGCGTGGAAGACAACGCTCGCCTGTCCGCCCTTATGATATTCGTTCGGGCCGTAGACGTTAAAAAACTTCAAACCTGCCCAAAAGGGAGGCGTCTTTTCTTGCTTTAACACCCAGCAGTCAAAGACATGCTTGGAGAAGCCGTATTTATTGATGGGGCGCAGACTTCTTGCTGTGTAGGCATCATCGTCGAAAAAATCCTGCTCTCTTGAGCCGTAAGTGGCGGCGGAAGAAGCATAGATAAAGGGGATTTTTTCGGTCGTGCAGTAGTTAAACAGGTCAATGGAGTACTGCAGGTTGTTTCGAACAAGATAGTCGGCGTCTTCTTCCGTTGTTGAGGAGCAGGCTCCCATGTGGAAAATGCCGTCGATCTTATCTTTGTTCGATTTCAACCAGCCGAGGAAATCGTCTTTGTGAATGATTTGAGAAAAGTGGCGCTTAGCAAGGTTTTTCCACTTCGGTCCCGTGCCCAGATGATCGACAACGATGATGTCTTCAATGCCAAGTTCATTCAGTTGCCAAATTAAAGCGCTACCAATAAACCCAGCACCACCGGTCACAACGAGCATGTTAAACCTTCCTAAGCGTCTAGAGCGCGAACTATTTTTGGAACGCGCGAACCTTTTTCACCATGCCGCTGATTTCATCATCTGACAGCGCGGAGCCCCATGGAGTCATGGTTGGGCTCAAGCCAACAGAAGCGCCACCTTCTTTGATAACTTTAGCAATACGCTCGTCAGATGCGGATGCTTGCCATGCGGCATCGGTAAAGTTACGTGGTTTTGGATTGAGGGCCGCGGCTCCTGGACCAGCGCCATCACCGGCGGCGCCGTGACAGGTTGCGCAGAAAGTTTGATATTTTTGGTCAATCGGGTCGCCAGATGCGACGGCCGCAGTAGCCTCAGCTTTTGGTGGAATCGTGCCGCCTTCGTCGAGGATCGGTTGCGGTTTATTGGCCAGCTCTTGTTCCTTCGCGAAACGCTCTCGATCTGGATAAGGGTTATGTTGGTCGGTGCACTGTGTGCAGCCAGACAAAGAATAGAGTGCGGTTGCTGCCAAAATAACGGGCAAGGCATGACTCAGACGCATTTGTTCTCCTTGGGGAAGCTCATTCACAGAGTTGTTGTTATACCATAATGGATTTTGTTGACGAATAAAAAATCGCGCCCCGCAATCCGATTTTTGCCAAATAATTTTAAATAGTTAAAGCAACGCTGCCGTGACCCGCAGAAGGAAAAAGTTAGGGGCATTCCCAGGTATTCCGCTAAAGACCTCTTCATGCCTTGTTGAACGCCAATGATACTGCTCAAGGGAAAAGCGGAGACGCTCCTGCACGGAGGCACTAAGACCCCAATGGGAGATGGTTGCTTCGTAATCCTTTTCAGCTCTTGTCCCGAAAGGAATGTGGCTCTGAAGGTGAATCCTTTGTAAGCCGAGCCCCAGCTCGAACCGAGCAAGGATAAGATAGGACATGCTGAGACTGAGGCGCTCTCTTTTCATCTCGTTTGCGATCTTGCCATTCTGATCTTCAATGACGATCTCGCGCCAATCGCTTCCCTCTAAGGGAATGCTTGGAAAGGCGACAAAAGATTTGTCTTCATCTTTAAGCGTCGTCTTCTGATAGATCACATTAGCCTTTAGGCCCAACGCTTTGCTCCAGCTACCGTCGAGCCCTGTTGCCGCGTAAAAGCGCTCCGTACGGAAGCCTTTTTTTCTTGGAAGATAACCGGCTCCATGGCGTGTTGCCTCCTCGGAAGAAAGGTTGTTGCCGTCTAGACTCCAACCTGAGGTGAGAATGAAGCCAACGGATGATCGATAAACCCAGTTCACGCCGTAAAAAAGTTCCGGATCGAAGTTGATGCGCTCGCCTTCACCGTTACCCAGAATGAGCGCGACTTCTGTGATGCCGTCGGCAAATCGCAGGCTCGCGCTTGTTTGGCTGAAAGGTTCATCGGAGAACGTATCACTCATAGCAAATGGCGAGCGCAGAAGTGGCGTGAGTGTGCCATCGAGGTTGGCGAAGCGAATGCTCCAATGGCCATAGATTTGTTGATCAATGGAATAACTTTTTAAGGCCATGCTTTTTCGTGAACGCGCCCCGAAGGATTCGAGAGGCTGGCGAATATGCGATCCCGTGTAAAGGGGATCGATGGTGAATTGGAAAGAAGTGCGATCTGAAAGATTTCCCACGGCGGAAAAGTATAACGAATCGAGGAAGGGGCCTTTTGCGCCTTTACCGTAGCCCGCACTCACGCCCATGCCTGCTTGAGAATTCCATAACACTTCGGAATGAGCGCAAGGAATTTCGCAAAACAGAAAAATCGCCAAATTTAGTGTCAAAAAGCAAACAAACTTCACGTCAAAGGTCCAATTCCTCGTCAACATGCTGACGCGTCGCGCCAAGTTTCTGGCGCTCTAGTGAAAAAAAGATCAGAGCTTTTTTGCTTTAAAGAAAATATCGCCGCTCTGCTGTGTGATCTATGGCACATAAAGAAACAGAGCAGCAACTTCCCGTACGCATTCGTTTAAGAGCTTCTTTTTGTCATTATACAGCAACGAGCTAGGAAAAAAAGTTTTGGCATGGGAATTGAATTCCTCCCTGCCAGAGGTGCACTCATGGCAGAAGATAAAAAAGACAAGAAAGAAGAAAAGGGCAACGAAGCCCAGCCCGACGAAGCGGTCGCGAAGTCAAAGAAAAAGCGTCTGCTTATCCTTGGTGGACTAGGAGCTTTGTTGGTTCTTGGTGCCGCCATTGGTGTGTTCTTGATGACAAGCGGTGGCAGCAAAAAAGAAGAACACGGCGAGACGATGAGCGCCGAAGAGCCAAAGGCTGAAGAAAAAGCCGCGGAGCACGCTCCCGCGGAACACGGCGAAAAACCGAAGCAGGAAGCTAAAGCCGAAGGCGGCCATGGCGGTGGTGAAAAGAAAGCAGAGGGTGAACACGGCGGCGGTGGCGAGCATGGTAAAGAAGCCGCGGACAAAAAGCCGGCGGAAGCAAAGCCCACTCTCGGCGATTTCGGCGAAACTTTCGCACTGAAGACATTCCACCTGAATCTCGGAAATCCTCTTGAGAACAATTACGTCCGCCTTGAAATCTCCGTTGAATTTCGTGGCGGTCAGCAGCAGAAAGATGAAATCGAAAAAAGAATGCCGCAGTTAAGAGATGCTGTGGTGAATATCGCAAGTCGTAAGACTCGCGAGTTTTTGCTTTCTCCTGACGGAAAGCACCAGCTGAGAAAAGAAATTCTCACGCAATTCAATCGCTATATGACTAAACCGATAGACTCGGTCTTCATTACTGATCTTTTGATCGAATAACCTCGAGAGTAAATTATGAGTCAAGTGCTGTCGCAAAGCGAAGTCGATGCGCTTTTGTCTGCCGTTTCAGACAATCGTGTCGATGGGCCTGAGGAAGCTTCGGATGATGCGCTAAAAGGTGGGGTTGTTCAATACGACCTTGCGAACCAAGACCGCATCATTCGTGGTCGTATGCCCACGCTTGATATCATTCATGATCGATTTATCCGTCTCTTCCGCGTGACGCTGTCAAACTCACTGCGAAAGATGGCAAACCTGAGCGTAAACTCAACAGGCCCACTGAAATTTTCTGAGTTTATGAACTCCTTGCCGCTCCCGTCGTGCCTTAACATTCTGCGCCTTGAGCCACTTCGCGGCGCGGCGGTCATGGTGATTGAATCAAAGCTGCTCTACGCTTTGGTGGACAGTTTTTTTGGTGGCAACGACGTCCCTTACACAAAGATCGAGGGTAAGGACTTTACGCAGATCGAAATCAAGATCGCGCGCCGTGTTGTATTGTCCGCGATCGATGATCTTGAAAAGGCGTGGGAGCCTGTATATCCGCTGAAAATTGGCTACAGTCGTACGGAAATCAACCCACAATTCGTTGCGGTTGTGCCACCTTCTGACGTTGTGATCGCGACGACGTTTGACGTCGAATTGGAAAAGGTCTCGGGCACTATCAAGATCGTCATTCCGTATGCGACGCTTGAACCGATTAAATCCAAACTTTCCGTTGGCTTTCAAAGCGAACAATTGGAAGTCGACTTTATCTGGATCAATCGTATCCGTGAACAGATTATGCGCACTTCCGCTGAAATGTTGGTAAAGCTTGGTGAAGCCAACATTCACGTGCGTGACCTCATGCATCTCGAGCCAGGTGACATCATACAGCTCGACACAGATGCAACGATGCCCCTCGATATTCTCTGTGAGGGCGTGCCTAAGTTCAAAGGCATTCCTGGAATTCTAAAAGGCAATCGGGCCATTCGAATAACCGAATCCATGTTTGATGTTTAGCTTTCGATGAGTGAGGTGGGATATGGGCGCTGAAGAAATGAGTCCAGATGATTTTGGTCTCGGAAGCGATTTTGATGATGCACTGAACGAAGCTGCTGGTGGTGAAGCCGCGGACGGCGAAGAGAAATCTGGAAAATCGGACGATGGCGGTGGTGCCGGTGGCCGATTCTCCAAGATGGATTTCTCCAAGCTGAAAATGATTCTTGATGTTCCGCTTAAAGTTTCCGTTGAGCTAGGGCGCACGAAAATGTTGGTGAATGATCTCCTTCAACTCGGACAGGGCTCTGTTATCGAGCTTGATAAGATCGCTGGCGAGCCCATGGAAATTCTTATCAACGATAAGCTTGTTGCCTTGGGCGAAGTGGTCGTTGTTAACGAAAAATTCGGTGTGCGTTTAACCGACGTTATTTCGCAGTTTGGTCTCGGTGACCTAGGTGCAGAGTCTTAAAGAGGGTTCTATGAAATTTCGCCAATGGTTTATGTCTATCCTCTTTTTCACGGTTGTGGCGACTTGCTACTTGCCTCTTTACGCGGCGGAAAAGATTGCCACGGTTCAGAAGGTCGATAGCGAAACAGACGAAAAAAACACGCTAATCAATCTTACGTTTGATAGTCCGTTAAAGGGGAAAACTCCTGTTCTTGAAGGGCACGGAGGATTTCTCCAATTGGCGTTGACTGATACGATGACGCCAAATCCTGGACAATTTTTTGATGTAAAGAGCCCCTTTATTCAAAAAATGGCCGTGTTCCAAACTGGACCAAAGACGGTCGCCTTTCGTTTGTTTGTGAAAGAAAACGCGGACGAAATTAGAAAGGCCGCGACCATTGATCTTCTTGGTGAGCGTTTGATGATCAGTTTCGATCACGCAAAGCTTGCCGCTTTGGCCCCGGACTCTCCAACACCGGCGCAACAAAAAATGCCCTCGGCTGATGAGGTGGTGGCAAAAACCGAAGTTAGAAGTGATATCGCGGACCCAGTCGGCGAAATTTTGCCAAATGATGCTACGAAAACAACCAAGTTTGGCAAAGACGACTTTAACATCCAGAAGAAATTGATTCCCGTCGCCATTTTTTCCGCCATGATGCTATCAGGTCTTTTCTTGATGCATCTTGTCCGCCGCTTCTTGCGACGCGGAAAACAGGGCCCCATGCCTGCAGCCTCTGTCTCCATGAAAACGATTGCCTCTTACAATCTCGCGCCAAAGCATAAACTTGCATTGGTACAGGTGGGAGGACAGCAGGTTCTCTTAGGCGTTGGTCCAGAAGGCATCAATTTTCTCACATCGATGAACTCAGGTGCCGCAGCCTCTCAGTACGTCATGGCGCCACAAGCCCCCATGATGGCGCTCGAAGAATCTCAGGCAAAGGCTAGTGAGAGAACGCAGCATATGCGCAAAAAAATGCTCGAGGAAAAATCTCCTAAGCAACTCACGGAAGCGCCCGCGAAGACCAAGAAGACATCCACCTTTTCCGTTGCCGTCGATGATGAAGGCGTTAAGCCCATGCTTTCGCATGAAACATCTGCCGGTGGCCAAAAATCCATCGAAGATGTGACCAATCTTATTCGCCGAAAACTTAAGAATCTTCCTAATCTTTAAGACGAGCTTATGACGAACGCAAAACGTACGGTACGAGAACAGACCCTATTAAGAATACTTCTCGTATTCTTATTGGGTGGCTTTGCGATCGCCTTCCTCAGCGGCCATGCTGCCGCGCAGACGGCCGTGCCCAGCCTTAGCGTGAACCTCACCGAGACGGATAGCCCCGGTGATATCGTTCCAGCGCTTAAAATTGTGGCGCTTCTGACGATTCTTGCCGTGGCGCCAGCGATTCTTCTTATGATGACTTCGTTTACGCGAATCGTTGTCGTATTGAGTTTTGTCCGTCAAGCTCTTGGTACACAAACCATGCCGCCCAACCAAGTTGTGGTCGGCCTGGCGTTATTTCTGACATTTTTTACGATGAATCCCGTTATCACGCATGTCACGGAAAAGGCTCTCAATCCTTATCTGGAAAAAAAGATCACGCAGGAACAGGCTTTTGATGAAGCCATTAAGCCTGTGCGTAAATTCATGCTTGCGGAAACGCGCAAAGCAGACCTCGGCATGTTCTTTAATATCGCCAAGCTGCCAAAGCCAAATGTTCCCGAAGACGTTCCTATGAACGTTCTGATGCCGGCTTTTATGATTTCGGAGTTGAAGACGGCGTTTCAGATTGGCTTTCTGATTTACATTCCTTTTCTGATCATTGACATGGTTGTCTCCTCGGTGCTGATGGCCATGGGTATGATGATGTTGCCACCAACAGTCGTGTCTCTTCCTTTTAAACTCATTCTGTTTGTACTTGTCGATGGGTGGGCGCTGATCGTTGATTCGGTCGTCAAAAGCTTTAGTAGCATGGGATAAAGGGATTTCATCATGACAGAACAAGCGGTTCTCGACATTGCGGCTAAAACGATTTGGGTGACCATTCAGGTCGCGGCACCTGTCCTCGTTGCTACATTGATCATGGGTCTCGTTGTGTCGATCTTTCAGGCCGCGACGCAGATCAACGAACAGACCCTTTCCTTTATTCCCAAGATTCTTGCCATGACGGTTGCGCTCGTTGTCTGTGGGCCGTGGATTTTGCACGTGATGATGGGGTTCACCGTTGATCTCATCAAAGGCATTCCTTCGGTTACGCACTGAGCTTTCAATGAGGCATTATGTTTCCCATTCCCGTCGAAACAATCTTGCGCGGGGCTCTTATCTTTATAAGAGTGGGTGGCATTTTGTTTGCTCTTCCTATCTTTGGTGATCAACCCACACCTGTTCGCGTTCGCATCCTCCTTTCAGTCGCGCTTTCCCTGGCCTTGCTTCCCATCATCCCACCCGATTGGGGTTCGAAACTTCCGCACGATGTGCTTGCAATGGCGATCCTTGTAGTCAAGGAACTGGTTATCGGTCTTCTCATTGGTTTTGTCGCTCGAGCGGCGTTCGAGGGCATTCTGATGGCGGCCTCCTTGGTCGGCTATCAGATGGGCTTTGGTACAGCGAGTCTATTTATGCCGGACCATTCGGATTCTTTGAGTAGCTTCGCGGCATTCCACCGCATTGTTGTTGTGATGATTTTTCTCTTCCTTGATCTTCATCACATTTTCTTCAAAGGCATTGTGGATGCTTTTGCTCTTATTCCAGATGGCAATGCGGTTCTTCAAGCGCCCGTGGCAAGAATTCTTATCGATACAACGGCACAGATTTTCACGATTGGACTGCAGCTTTCCGCGCCAATATTGGTGGCGCTTCTTTTTACCATGGCCGCTTTAGGTCTGATCGCGCGAACGGTTCCGCAGTTGAACGTTTTTGTTATGAGTTTTCCAGCCAGTTTCTTTATTGGCCTGCTTGTATACATCGCCACCCTTCCCCTCTATCCGGGTTGGGTGGAATCCCATTTTCGAGAAACAACCGACGTCATCAGCGGCGTTCTTCGCGGTTTAAAACCTTAAGAGGATTTCATGGCTGAGGGCGGCGATAGCGGCGACAGGACGGAAGAAGCCACCCCCGAGAGGCGGGAAGAGTTTCGTGAAAAAGGCCAGGTAGCCTTTTCTCGCGAGATTACGTCCGTATTTGCACTTGGCGCCACCATTATGCTGTGTAGCTATCAATTCCCGGCGATCCTCGACAGCGCGCGACGTCTCTTAAGGCGGCATATCGAGCAGGCGACGGCGCCAACAATGACGGACATCGATTTCCTCGCTTATGTTCAAGACGGGTGGAGAAGTTGGCTTACCATCATTTTGCCATTCTTTGCCGTTGTTTTTGTGGCGTCCGTATTTATGACGTTGGCACAGACGCGCCTTAATTTTGCGTGGAAAAAAGTCTCCCCAGACTTCTCGCGCCTCAATCCGGCTCGTGGGTTGTTGCAGATGGTTAACCTAGGTGCAGTCGTGAACCTGGGAAAGAGTATTGCGAAAATGATCGCCGTGGGACTTGTGAGCTACCTCATTCTCTATAGCGAGTGGGTGAAACTTCCGGGCCTCATGAATGTTCCCGTATTCAAGACGTGGAAATATTGGGCGGAGATCACGGAATCACTTTTTTGGGCGGTTTGTGGTTTTCTCTTCGTCATTGCCGCGTTCGATTACGGCTACAACTTCTTTGGTCTTGAGAACAAACTAAAGATGACCAAGCAGGAAGTGAAGGAAGACCTCAAAAAGCGCGAAGTCGACCCCTACGTTAAAGGTCGCATGAAAAGAATGCAGCGAGACATTGCGATGGCAAAGATTGTCTCAGGGACAAAGAAGGCAACAGTGATTGTGACGAACCCAACGCACTTTGCCGTAGCCCTGCAATACGAACTCGGAATGCCGGCTCCGCGCGTGGTTGCGAAAGGAATCGACTTCAATGCACTGCGGATGCGAGAGGTCGGCAAGGAATTTAGCATTCCGATCATCGAAAACAAGCCTCTTGCCCGCACACTTTATAAAACCGTCGAAGTCGGTGAATTCATCCCTGAGTCTCTCTATAAGACGGTTTCGGAAATTATTCGCTACGTCCTCAAACTTAAGGGCGTTCGTGTACCGCAACGCCAACAAGCGACGGTCTAAGAGGTTAATACATGGCAACAGCCGCGGCACAAAAATCCGCCAAACAAAATGGCTTCATTGCGTTGTTGAAAACGCCTGATATCCAGTTGGCACTGGGTATTGTTGCGATCATCTTCACGATGATCCTGCCATTACCACCGCTTCTTCTTGATATGCTTTTGACGCTATCAATTACGATTTCGTTTCTAATCCTGATGGTTTCTATCTATGTGAAGGAGCCGCTCGACTTCTCCACATTCCCGACTGTGCTTCTTATCTCCACCTTGTTTCGTCTCGGTCTTAACGTGGCAACGACGCGAAGCATTCTTCTCAATGCGCAAACCGGCCATGTGAGTCATGTTGTCCAGTCGTTTGGTAATTTCGTTGTTGGCGGGAACTATTTCGTCGGTTTCGTGATTTTCATCATTCTATGTGTCATCAACTTCATCGTAATCACCAAGGGTGCCGGTCGCGTTGCTGAAGTAGGCGCCCGCTTCACCTTGGATGCGATGCCTGGTAAGCAGATGGCGATTGACGCCGAGCTTAACGGTGGGCTTATCGATCGTGACGAGGCGAAGCGTCGTCGATCAAAAATTGAAGCTGAAGCTGACTTCTACGGTTCCATGGACGGTGCGAGTAAGTTCGTTCGTGGTGATGCTATTGCCGGCCTTATCATTACGGCCATCAATATTATTGTCGGTCTCATTTTGGGCGTGGCCGTTCATGGGCTTCCTTTTGGTGAAGCGGCGAAGATCTATACACTGTTAACGGTGGGTGATGGTCTCGTTTCCCAGATTCCCGCGCTCATCATTTCAACAGCGGCTGGTGTTGTCGTTACAAGATCAGGTGGCGGTGCGTCCGATGGCACGCTGTTGAGTGAATCCTTGAGCATTCAGTTTTTAAGGCACCCAAAGGCACTTTATGTGTGTGCCTTTCTTCTTCTTATCATGGGCTTTATTCCGGGAATGCCACTGATTCCCTTTGCGTTTCTTGCCGCGGGATTCATGGCATTGGGGCGCTATGCGGATCGTCAACTCCGTTTGAAGGAGACGGTTGCCAAGGAAGAGGCTCAAGCGAAGGATACGCCGGCAGACTCTATTGAAGCGCTACTCCACGTCGATATTCTTTCTTTGGAAGTGGGTGTTGGACTTATTCCTTTGGTTGATACGCAGCAAGACGGCGAAGTCTTAGAGCGCATCGTCTCGGCGCGAAAACAGTTTGCGCAGGAAATGGGTATTGTCGTGCCGATGGTGATGGTGCGTGACAATATTCAGTTGAAACCAGGAGAGTATCAGATCCTCCTGAAGAACAATGTCATCGGACGTGGTTCGCTCATGGTGGACTATCTCTTGGCGATGGACCCGGGTGACATTGTGGATCCAATTGATGGACTCCCAGGAAAGGAACCCGCATACGGACTTGATGCTCTTTGGGTGAAAAATAGCCAAAAAGAGGAAGCAATTTTCCGTGGATACACGGTCGTTAACTGCGCGACGGTGATTGTCACTCACTTAACCAAGCTGGTTGAGGAACATGCAAAAGATCTTCTTGGACGCCAAGAAGTTCAGAACCTTATCGATACAGTTAAATCTGAATACCCCAAGGTGGTTGAAGAGGTCATCGGTGGCGATCGGCTCAGTCTTGGCGATGTGGTTAAAGTTTTACAAAATATGTTGGATGAGCGCGTCAGCATTCGAGATCTTCTGACAATTTTTGAAACATTAGCGGATCACTGTAAAGATATCAAAAATCCCGACACACTTACCCGATATGTACGCATTGCGTTGGGGCGTGGTATCATTAAGAAGTACACCACACCTGATGAAAAACTCGTGGTTGTGACGCTTGATCGTGCTGTCGAAGACCTTATTGCGTCTGGCCTTCAGCATCGTGAAGACGGAACAACAAGCTTGCAGCTTGATCCACAGATTGCCCAGAAAATTTTAAATAATATCGCGCAAACTGTGGAAGGTTTCCAGTCGACCGGTACCCAACCGATCATCCTATGTGGCTCCCTAATCCGCTGGGAAATTCGTAAACTTCTGAGACGATTTATCCCAGGAATTGTGGTTCTCGCCTTTGATGAACTGCCACAAGGCACGCGAACGCAAACTATCGGTATTGTCACGCTTTAGTCAGCGAGTAAGACATGGAAGTAAAAACATTCGAAGCTTTTTCCATGAAGGAAGCCATTCGCGCCGTTCGCAGTGAATTCGGTGTGGACGCTGTGATTTTGAATACAAAAGAACAGCCGCTGGAAAGCGGGCGTGGCAAGATGGTTCAAGTAACTGCCGCGAAGGCGTCTGCCGCAAAAAACATGGGTGCTTCTTACGCACAGTCAGGCTTTGGTGAGGACGCCTATCTTGATCTCAGAAAAGGTCTCGATGGACTGGAAGCACGCATCGGCCTTCTTGCGGAGAGTTTGCCCCACAAGGACCAGCTTTTTGCCTTAGAAGCTGGCATGCAAGAGATCAAGATCCTTCTCATGGAGGCTTTGCGGACGAAGGATGGTTCGGCTGTAAAAGGCTTGAACAAAGCCATGGATGATCTTTATCAGCAACTCCGCGTCATGGGTATTGATGAGAGCCGCCTCGCAGAGCTTATCGCGTTCCTCAAAGCGTTACCGGAACCTGAAGCTAGCGAAGACAAGATGGACGAAGCGGAAGATTACTATCAGAATCAAGCTATTCGCTGGCTGCTTAAGCGTGTGAAAATCGCACCACGCTGGGCGACGGTGAGTGGCTCGGTGTCGGTCCAAGCTTTTGTCGGTACCACGGGTTCTGGTAAAACGGCGACTGTAGCGAAGCTTGCCGCATTCCACCACATGCGCGAAAAGAAGAAAGTTCTTATCGTGTCTTTTGACAGCATGAGGCTGGCTGCGACAGAACAAATGCGCATTTACGCCAAAGTCATCGGCGTGCCATTTGAGGTGGTAAACGAAGCGAAAGAAATTGAAGCTCTGTTAGAAAAATACAGTGATACCGATGTCGTTCTCATTGATACATCCGGAAGAAGTCCGAAGAACCAATCCGGAATTCAAAATCTGTCCGCTCTGAAAAAACTTTCTGTTCCCATCGACATTCATTTGGTCCTGTCTCTCACCGAGACTGAAGTTCATTTGGATCGTGTTATACGCGGGTT
Source organism: uncultured Oligoflexales bacterium (assembly GCA_964404325.1). GTDB lineage: Bacteria > Bdellovibrionota_B > Oligoflexia > Oligoflexales > Oligoflexaceae > CAYOJQ01. The sequence continues at coordinate 445 of CAYOJQ010000046.1, read as the reverse complement.
TTCACCCCTTGGTATCCAAAGTCTTGTTTTCGCGAAACTGGATGAGACTTGGACTTACGGACCTATCTTTAATTTAAGCCATCGCTGGGGACTTCCCCTGAGCTATTTCGGTATCGGACAACGAGTGCCCGAGGATGTTGAAAGAGCCACCAGAGAACGTGTCGTGGAACGTATCTTTGGTCTTTAGAGAGGCAATATGAATCGTCGGGGCGCAAAACCTTTTTGTAAAAGAGTCGTCAGCATCGCCAGCGGAAAAGGCGGTGTTGGCAAGACATTGACGACGGTCAATTTTGCCGTTGCCGCGCAGCGTATGGGCCTGCGCACCTTGGTCCTGGACGGTGACCTAGGCCTTGCAAACGTGGATGTGGTTCTTGGCCTCCATGCAAAGTACCACTTAGGCGACGTGTTGGAAGGTCATATTGGTATCGAGGACATTATCCTTACA
>CAYOJQ010000045.1:23252-30361 GCA_964404325.1 uncultured Oligoflexales bacterium | reverse complement strand
GTCCACCGCCTGGGTTACCCCAGCCGCCGCCGGGACGATCGCCACCTGGACGTCCACCGCCCGTGTTACCGCCACCTGTGTTTCCACCGTGTCCGCCGCCTGGGTTGCCCCAACCGCCGCCGGGACGATCACCACCGGGGCGTCCGCCGCCCGTGTTGCCACCACCTGTGTTTCCACCGTGTCCGCCGCCCGGGCGTCCACCGCCGCTGCCTGGACGACCAGGATTACGTGCGTCGCGAGCTGTAGCGATTTCATTTGTCATGAAAGCTTTTGCCACGTCTGACATGGTTTGTGTGTTGCCTTCGAATTGGTTGATCAATGCATCGTACTCAGCTTTGAGTTCTTCAAGGCGAGTCGCGACAGCTTCTTTGTCGGCGCCGTTTGTTTGCGCTTCAACGACATCACTGTTGATCTTGGTCGCAAGGTCACGCGCGCTTTGTGCGATGTCTTGCAAATTTTGTGTTTCCGCTGCGTCAGTGGATTCCGCCGCCGCTTTGGTTGCGTTGTCTGAAAGCTTGTTTAGCGCAACTTGCATGTCCAATGCTTGATGAGTTGTGCTGGAACCATCGATGCTTTCCAGTTGAGATTCAGGAGCTACTCCTGTCTCTGTCTCCGCCTCTGCTTTCGAGCACCCGACGGCACTGACAAGCAAAGAAGTCAAGACTAATAGTCGTTTCATCATTCCTCCCCAAAAGTATAAAAATGTTACCAGCGCTAAAGAAATGAAACCGGTTTGAACAAGTTTCCTCTCGAATCAGTTCATTTTCGCTACCGAACAGAGCTAATTCACGCTTCTTTCGCAGCTATGTTTCAATGAGTGTGCCAATTCTTCTTGGTTCAATTTTTTTGTTAAAATTTTTTTTGCGACTAAGAACTGTCGATGTAGAAATTCGGTTAGGGCTAAGGCTGTTTAGTGTGCGGAACAATAAACAGTTATCTTGTTGATATTAAAAAGATAAATTGTTCATGCAAGTTTCCTTGAGCTTGTTTAAACTCGAGAATCCAAATTCGTCAAAAAAACGATTTCTGAAAGGTATGAGGGTTCATGCTGCCGACCATTCGTCAAAGTTTTTTCGCCTGTCTCATGGCCTCTACGTCAATTTGCAATACTTCGTATGCTCAAAATAAAACTTCTTCTCGTCCCTTGCTCGGCAATGAAATCGGAAACGGTGGGGATGTTGTTGTTTGTTTCGAGTCAGAGAACAGAGCTTTTTATTACGAAGCTCTTGATTCCTATGAAGCGCGCGAGATGCGCAACCTTTCCTTGAAGCTTGACGAATTTAGTGGTCAAAGCGAGGGGAGCTCTTGAACGATTGAATCGACTTGATCCGGAGCGAACACAAAAATTCCTTGGGCGAGCTCGACCATTTCGCCGATGAATGGAAGATGCTCAGTGACCTTACGTTCCCCGACATCCCTGATAGCAACCACTTTCCACTTCCGTCGAATTGTGCTCTTCGGCAGGCGGCGATTCAGCAGGTAAAGGTCGTCCCTCACGACAAAAAATACCTCATTAACAAAGACGTGTGGGACTATCTGGATGAAAACCAGAGGGCGGTGCTAGTCCTTCATGAAATTGTCTATGGCGAGGCATTGCGTCATGGGCATGAGACGTCACAAAAGTCGCGCTATTTTGGATCCCTTCTTTTTTCCGACGAAATTCAGAAAATGGACGAGAGTGCCTATGAACGTATCGTCAAAATGATGAACTTTGATCGCATTCTTTTTCGTGATGAGCAAGAAGGGTTTGATTGGGAATTTTCAGATAAAAAGATGAGCTACCAAGACGCTATTGAATTTTGTCATACTCGTGCGTTCTCTGTTTTTCACAGAGAAAGACTAACGACACGAGCACTTTCAAACCTCAAAAAGTCTTTTATTGGGAAATACTACATGGATCTTTCCGATGGCCTCCAGACTTGGGGATGGCATGAAGATGGAGAGGCACCCTATGTCGTTAAGATTGACGGTGACCAAGAAAAAGCGTCCGCGCCAGAGGGTGATGTCTATCCTGTTTTATGTTTTCAGCCAAATTGATGGGGTTTGCGGGTGGAAAAGAGAACATGTGCCACTATTTTGAAAGAAGAGTTTGAGAGACGGAAGCAGGAGTATCCGCGATTTTCGTTGCGTTCTTTCGCGCGAATGATTGGTATCTCGCCTGCATCCTTAAGTCAGGTCATGTCTGGTACCCGGTGTTTAGGAGTTCGGTCAGCCGTGCTTGTCGCTGATCAGTGTAATTTTTCTCCGGATAAGCGGGCTGAGTTTTTGTCTCTTGCTTTAGGTTCCCCGGTAACCGACATCAGCACTAAGACCATCGACAGCGACTTTCGTTTACTGGAAACAGAAGAATTTCAGCGCATCGCCACGTAGCGACACTACGCGATTCTGAGTTTAGGCGAGCTGCCCCAGGCCCCGTTCGATAAGAATTGGATCGCGCGCCGTCTCAATATCAGCGAAAGCGATGCGGAGGTCGCTATGTTTGACCTTCGCGCCATGAATTTGGTTGAAATTGACGGTAACTATTATCGTCAATCAGGACGTCCACTGCGCACACGATCGGAAGTCCCTTGTGAGGTCATTCAAGGTTTTCATAGCCAATTGATGACAAAAGCAGGCGAGAGTCTCTCCAAGGTTGACGTCAAGGAGCGAGATGTTACCGCTGTCACCATGGCGGTCAACAAGGGGCGCCTTCGCGCGGCGAAGAAGCGCATCAAGGAATTCCGTCGCAGCATCATGGACTTTCTCAGTGAAGGTCCCAAAGATGAAGTGTACGCGCTGCAGATTTCTCTCTTTCCTCTTTCCGAGGGCGGCGCGGACTAAAAGAAAATAAATGCCTGGGTCTTGATGTTTAGCGTTACACTATTGAAGACATCAACAAGATCCAGGAGTTTCTGTCTATGGCCGAAAGTCCCTGTACCTCCTGTGGCGCCTGCTGCGCCTATTTCCATGTCTTGTTTTATTGGCGCGAAGCCGAACGAAGTGATTCCCGCCATCCTGTCCCCAAAGAATTTATTGAAGAAGTAGACGCTACCTATCGGTGCATGAAAGGAACAAGCACAAGGCAGAAGACCCGCTGTGTTGCTCTGAAGGGGAATGTGGGAAAACGTGTGGCCTGCAGCATCTATGATAGGCGTCCGACGCCGTGTCGTGGCTTTAAGGCCTCCTATTCAGAGGGAGTGCGCGAACCCCGTTGCGATGAGGCTCGCCGGCGTCATGGGCTTCGCCCCCTCACGCGCGCGGATTATGGCGATGTTCCTTCGTTAGAGATTCCATCGGAGCCGACGGTGGATTTGGGAAGAGAGTAATCCTTCACCTTCCAGATTTCGTTGCCGTCTTCCGTAACGCGCACGGGTTGGTAGCTCCAGAAACAAGCATGAGGCACGTGAAGCCCTTCCATGTTGATACCACTCCAGCCGGCTTTTGACTTAGTCCGTGCCATATCATCCAAAATGGTTGGGCTACCGTCACAGGTGTCTTGAGCAAAATCGCCGGGAGTGTATCCGGTTGGACGCCAGATCCAGCGAAATGGTTTGTTGTATGTTGCTTTGCCTAAGAAGACGCCGTGAGAAAATATCGCCTCTCGCGAGGGATTTTTTGTGTACTCGCGAATGATTTCTTTTTCTTTATCACTGCGATAAATTACGAAAACTCGGTTTGTTCCATCGGCCTCAGCGGTGACACGTTCGCCGCCTTCATTGTCATCTGCGAGAGACTGTCCAAACTCCACCAAGTAATCCCCAGGCTGAGTTTCCATATAGGACTCATCCGCTTTGTACCACTTAAAGTCCGCTTGCCGTTTCTCAACTGGTTTTTTGGAACTTTTCGCGGCAGCCATTTTCGTTTCTTTTTTGGGGACTGCTTTTTCAGTGGATGTGGTTTTGGGCGTCTGACATGCGACAAACAAAGCGGTCAATAAACACAAGTTGATGGATCGTGTCATAAGCACCTTCCTTGGATAAAAAGAAAGCCACAGGAGTTGTGGCTCTATTTTAATCCATTTTCAGATTTCTGCGAGCTTTTGGCCGGATTGCTAATCACACGCCTTTAGCGCGGAGGACAGGCTCTTCGGAAGTTGATTGATCATCTGGTCTGATTGGAAGGGAAAACCAAAGGCTTGGCCAGGAATGGCGGAGCCCGAAGCATTTTTAAGATTGCGCACAGCCTGCCACTGAGCCGCTGGCGATCCCTGGGGCGGAAATTCCTTCGTGAATTGATCTCTTTGATCAACCACGTGTTCTTGAGGTGTTGAATCGAAAATGAACAAGCGTTTGAGAGACGGACGCTTCAAGTCTTGAGTCAACTGTGTGTGGTCGTAGTTGCGATTACCATTTGAACCGCCACCGTTATGAGCGTAGTTGTCGCTGATGAGATAGACGATGGGTAAAAAGTCTTTGCCACCCGATTTCTGATCCAAGTATCGCGTTGCCTCTTTCATCGCCGCTAGCCCCTCTTCTGGGCCGTCGTTGTTGGTGGGGTTCATATCAATGCTGAGGCTTTGAAGCTGCTGCTTCATAGCGTTAATGTCATTGGTAAGCTCGTAGGTCTTCCAGTTCTCTGGTCTATCCGCGAAAGTTTTCACGCCCACTTCAACATTCGAAAGCGGTTTTTCAGATCCCTGCGGCTGAACTGTTTTTAGGGCGGAGAATATTTGCGTAATGCCTGAGCGAATGGAATCCAAAGCTGGTGTCATACTCGAGCTGTTATCGACGACGATAAGCACCTTTACCGGAATTTCTTCGGGCACGCATGGCTGAGCGCCGTTAGCGCCGTTAGGAAAGTCACCGTTGCTATTCCCACCGTTCACACCATCCGCGGAATCCGCTGGTTGTTTAAATGGGTCTTTTTTAACGGACTTTGCGCTATCGCTGCCGTTGAAACCACTTGAGTTACAAGCGGTCGCTAGTGCCAATGCCGTCGCTATAAGAATCCGCATACGTAACCTCGTCGATCGATCGTCTCTGAATACCCAAATCATAGATAAGTATAATTCTGCAAAACCAGGGCCATAGGTACGGTACTACCTTAACGGCATATAGAAGGGCAAAATTGAGTGAATTGCAGAAGGGTAAGTAATCGGACGCGTAATCAACAGGTTACGTAGAGCCTTTTTTTGGGGTTTTCGGTGTCTAAGTCTTTAAATCGAGAAATAAAATTAATTTATTTCACTAAAGCAAAATAACGCCGATAGCGTGTGAGAGAATCAACCGGCTTAAGTTAGCTAATGGCTTCATAAAAAGCCGTATGGCTCAAGCCAACCCGCATAACACCGATCGCGAGAAGAGCGGGGTCAGAAAGGAGCGTCTATGTATTGCGCTTCGTCACTGCAAAAAAATTTGCCGTACTTTCAGGTTTTCCTGAAAGCGCATATGGCCTCCATCTCTGTCTGCTTCTTCCTCGCCACCCCGGCCTTTTCTCAAAGTAGCAGCGAACTCGACAAAACAACATTTTCCGTCCATTTCGAGACGGATTTTTCTTTTGCGGCCCATCGCAGCGATACGATGAATGCAACGGATTTCGGCGCGGAGTATGGAGTGAGCTTAGCCACATGGGCTGGGAAAAGAAAGAACATCGGACTCGCGCTTTCGCAAAGACACCTCAGCACAAAGTTTTCTCAGGTAGGCTCTTCGATGAGCACCTCATGGACAGATGCTTCCGCCTACTATCGTTTCTATTGGTTTTATCCTTATGTGAGCCTTGGGCATGGCACATTGGAAGCCAAACGCAATGGAACGGACTTGAGTGATGCGATTTGTAGCACTGCGGGAGCGGGACTCGACATTCATATTCCCGCTGGCTCAAATGTGGTCGCGCGGCTCGGGATGAAATCGACATCCGTGCTAGAGATTCGCGATCGTCTTGGTGCTCTCTCTTCCATTCGCCCTGTTCAGCAATATGATGCGGGCGTTGATATCAACCCTAAGCTGACTTGGATGACTTTGCAGCTCGGTTTCCGCTACAGATCTTACGTTGTTGATATTGGGCAGACCTACAAGGAAATCGAAACTGGACCGTTCGTTGGCGTGAATTTCCACCAAGACTTCTAAGCATTGCCTCTATTTCACATGAGGAAGCGTCACACGAAAAGACATGTTCTCATGATTCATGTCCACCTCAAGTGTGCCGTTATGCTGCTGAATGATCCCAAATGAAATGCTAAGTCCCAAGCCGGTGCCTTTGCCCATGGGTTTTGTGGTGAAGAACGGCTGCATCATCTTCTGGGCGACATCATCCGCGACCCTTTTACCAGCATCGGTCACGGTAATGATGATATTGTCCGTTGTTGCCTTGGCCTCGATTTCCACCCATTTCTTTTCTAAGTCGATAATGGCGTCAAATGAATTATTTAAAAGATTAAGAAACACTTGGCTGAGTTGGACCGAATTGCAGTAGATAAGTAAATCTTCTGGAACATTGATGCGCAGATCCACGTTGGCATTCCTGAAGCGGTCCAAGCAGAGGACGACTGCTGATTCCAAGATGTCATTGATGGTGAAATGTCCTTTTTCGTCCCGCTTGGGCTCACGGCCCGCATGAAGAAGGCTTGAAACGATCTTGGTCATGCGATCGCAGGTTGAATCGATCACATCAATAAAGTTGCACATCTTGTGAACATCGGATGCATCCGTTCCTAACAGTCTTTTTATTTGCTGCACGCGCAATTTAATGACGGTGATGGGCGTGTTGAGTTCGTGGGCGATGCCGCTGGCCAATTCGCCCAAATGCGCGAGCTTGTAGGATTCAATCATTTTGGCCTGTTGTTGTTCCACAAGGTTTTTCAAAACATCGTTGGCTCTCACAAGGCGCAGGTTACTCTCCTTGAGGGCTTTTGAAGTGCTCCACTTTTTACTCATTGTGTGAGTGATTTGCAGAACCTCAGAGAGATCAAACGGCTTTTTGAGGATGAGGAGGTTGTCCTCGGGAGCAAGAAGGTGAAAGATTTCATCCCAGCTTCGATCGCTATAGGCGGTACAAATTACAACCTGAATGTCGGGATCGATCTCCCATAGCTGCTTGATGGTCTGAATACCATCCATGCCCGGCGGCATCCTCACATCCACAAAGGCAACGGAATAAGGTTGCTTCTCCGCGACGGCATGCCGCGCCATTGT
>CAYOJQ010000045.1:0-23242 GCA_964404325.1 uncultured Oligoflexales bacterium | reverse complement strand
GCGAGAGGATTCGACGCCGGTGATCTTTTGAAAGAGATCATACAGACGGCCCCTTTTTTCATCCGGTTTTGGTGTGAAAATGTCACGAAAATCCTGGTGGATTTGTGGGTTGTCATCGATGAGTAGGATTCGTACCGAATTCATGATTCATACCTCTCCCGAAAGATATCGGACGTAGGCCGCATAGCTTAACTGTTACTTTAAAGTAAGAATGTGGGGTTTGATCTTGTTCCACCAATACCGAAACGATGGAGTAAGAATTATCTGCAATGGATGAGGACTAGAATTTGGAGCGCTTCTCCCAATTCATCCGCCTAAAGAACTCTCTTTCCACACGCCTCTTGCGCGTCGTGTTCTCATCCTATTTTTTAGTGGCCGTAACAATGACCGTAGTTCATGTGGCATTTGAGTATTCGCGTACGGAAGCCATGATTGGTGAAAACCTTTTCGTCTTCAATCAGACTTTCAATCAAACGATTGCTAACAGTGTCTGGAACATGGATGAACGGCAGCTCCATGCTACCCTCAATGGTATGCTTGCCCTTCCTGATATCTCCGGGCTCTCTTTCGTCTCCACGGATAATACGGAAGAAAAGATTGTACTTGGCCGTGTCCCATCTTTACAAAAGGAAGGTGTTTTTGATCTTAATGAACAGATATTTTCACGCACGTTTCCGGTGCTGTATAAGTCCGATGACGGCGCCAATGTCTGGCAGGTCGGAGATCTGACCCTTTATTTCGATCGCTACAACGTCTGGCGTAAGATTGAAGGAAGCTTTTGGCTGATCTTATTGAGTGGTGTGTTGAAGGCCGGCGTTTTGGCGATCGTTTTTATTTTAGCCTTTCGACGTTTTCTCGCGGAACCACTCTTTGCTTTCACACAACGCCTCAATAACCTGAAGCTCCATGAACCATCGAAGTTAGAGCCTCTCGCGATGCCGCATTTAAGCGCCGAGCTGCGCTTCATGGACGACGCATTCTTAAAGATGAATCGCCGCATTCGTGAGTTTGCGGAAGAAAACAATCGTCTTAACGACAACCTGTTTGATCTCAATAAAGACTTGGAGAATCGTGTGCATCTTCGCACACAGCAGCTTCACGAAACGCAAAGAAAACTTCTTCGTGAAGCTCACGCCGCCGGTATGAACCAGGTAACAACAGAGATTCTTCATAACGTCGGTAACACGGTTAACAGCATTGGTCTGTCCATCAACGCCATGAAAGAATCATTTACCGAAGCGGAGTTTAAGCAGTTCACGGAAGTGATGCGCATCCTGGAACAGAAAGTCTTGCGGAAAGACTTCTCGAACTTGGAGGAGATCATCGAATTTATCACTGTATTCGGCTCAAAAACACAGCGGGATATGGATGCTCTTAAACAGGTTCTTGACAGCATGCATAAGTTTGTGGGGCACTTGCGTCATATCACGGAAGTTCGTCGGCTTCAGTTGCCAGATATTTCCTATGAAACCGAGATCAACATCGATCTTTTTTTGCAGGACTCGCTTTATTTGGCTGGGCTTGTCGATCAAACGGAAATTCAGGTGCGCATCCATCCCGATATCGACCTTATCCGGCCTTTTATGTCAGATGAGCATCGTTTGATACAGGTCATGGTCAATCTGTTGATGAACGCTAAACAAGCGGTTCAGGGGTTGGAACGCGCGGATAAAAAAATTGTGATTTACGCACGAGCCATGGGGCAGTCCTTGATGATTTCCGTTGAGGATAACGGCATCGGTGTAAAGCGTGAGAACCTGGCAAAAATATTTCAATCGGGTTTCACCACAAAAACAACGGGTCATGGCCTTGGTCTTCATAGTAGCGCCAATCAGATCAAAATTTTGGAGGGCGAGATCGACTGCTATAGCGCTGGCGAATCTCAGGGAGCGATATTTACGGTCCGCATTCCTTACCGTACGAAGTCGAGGGCTTCTTAATGCGTTTTCTAGTTTTATGGGGGCTGGCCCTTCTCTATGCGATCCCGACTTATGGGAGCGAGGCGTTGACCTGTGGTGTCGCCAACGGCTTTCCACCGTTTCAATTTAGTGAAAACGAGAAGCCAGCGGGAATCGATCTCGAAATCCTGAATCAGGTGGTGAACGAGGCGGGGATGAAACTGAATGTGTACCAGGCAAAATGGGATGACGTTGTGGCTTTGCTGCGTTTGGATAAGATCGATTGCGCCGCGGGCATGGAGATAAATGAAACGCGTCAAAAAATGTTCGATTTTACCAAGCCCATCTATGCGCGGAGAAACGGTGTTTTTGTCTTGAGTGAAAATACTTCCGTTAAATTGCACCAAGATTTGGTGCAAAAACGCGTCGCGGGAGATCGCCAATCTTTTTTTGAAAAGCTTTTTGAAGAGAAAAACATCTTACATAAGACGCGCTTGATCCACACGCCGACCAAAGAAGCATCCATGCAAATGCTTAAAACCAAGGAAGTCGATGCAGTGATTGCTCCCCTAGAGGTTGGTTTTTATTTGGCGCAGCAGATGCACATGAAAGTGCGTGTAATCGGCGACCTTGATCCCGGATCCCCCGTGGCCATTGCGGTCAAGAAGGGGGATACGAAGCTTCTGGAAAAACTGAATCAAGGCTTGGAGGCACTCCGCAAACGGGATGCCTTTAAGAAGATGCTAGAGAAGTGGCAGAACTAGCTGCCTCTAAAGTGGATGACGAACCAAGTTATTTTTTTCTTGGCGAGCTTCGTCCGTTTCGATGACTTCCTGATCGTGACGGCTTGAGCGGTATTCATTGTTACAGGGATTGTCCGTGTCGCGTGGCTCAATGGCCTCGCGGGTCGGGGAAAAGAATCGCACGCTGGTTGCTTCCGGGTAAACCTTCTTCACATCCGCAAGGCTCATGAATCCCCACGGTTCCGATTTTGCGTACCCGTTCTTTGTGTAGACAACGGCCTCTTCCGTCGTGCTGTCGATACCAATAAACGTGGCGCCATGAACTTCACCGCCATTCTCATCACGGAAACGAATCACGTCACCAAAGTGCGGTGATTTAACTTCGACAAAATAGGTGCGAAGGACGCAGCTAAATTCGTCGCCACTCATATGGCGGCGTTCTATCCATTCTTTAAAGAGAGATGCGATGGATGTGTGCCAGCAGTTGGGGCCGCTGAAATTAGAATAGGAGTAAGCGGTAGATTCCGCATAAGGACTGAGAAGTTTTTCCGCGGCAATATTTTGAGGAAGCCCGGTAAGGGTACGGCCAGCATAACGAGTGATATTTGTTTGCGAAACGAGCAGTGGATCCAGAGTATCGACCATAACCGAGGCGTAACTGTCCCCCTTGTGGGAGGTGTGGACATCAATGGCTTCATTGAGATCCTGATTGCCTGTGAGCATGCTTTCTGTGACTGTTTGTTTTCCGCATGCGGTTAGAAAGAACATAACCCCCAAAAACTTCAGGGATGTATGCAAACGCGTACTCATCTGATCCTCTTTGTAGTTAAGCGACAGTGTGGCTGCCCTGTCATAGTGAAGGCCTTGGCCGCCGGCAAGCTAAATCTTAGGCTTTACAAACTTTTTTTGTTTTTGGGAGTCAGGGATGTTGAAACGTGCTTTGCGCCATTTTTTGCAATGGGATTCGTATCTTTGCTTAGAGGGGAGCCATTATGGCGCCAGGAAACCCACAAACAGCTTCGAGTCCCTTGGCCGGGGAGTTCCACGCCGTTCGCGTGGCCACGGAGGTCATCTGCTCCGGTTTGCGGATAGAGGACTATGGTCTGCAAGGGATGGAAGAGGCGAGTCCACCGAAATGGCATTTGGCTCACACAAGCTGGTTCTTTGAGCAGTTTGTCTTAGAGCCGTTTTATCCCGGGTACCGGGTCTTCGGCCGCGACTTCCATCGTTTGTTTAATTCTTATTACGAGACGGTGGGGATCTTCCATCAACGCTCACGACGCGGAGATTTGTCCCGTCCGCTCGTGGAAGAAGTTTACGACTACCGCGACTATGTGGACGAACATGTGATGGCACTACTCAGCCATCCACCCAACGAGGATCTATTTCTTCTTGTGCGGCTGGGGCTTCAGCATGAACAGCAGCATCAAGAACTTCTTTTCACGGACATAAAATATAATTTTTCTCGCAATCCTCTCTTTCCTTCCTATCGTTCCATCGCGCCGATGTCGAAGAAATCGGGAGCCGCTCCCATCCGCTGGCACTCCATCCAGTCAGGTGTGTACGCTGTTGGGGCGAAAGGTGACGATTTTTCTTTCGACAATGAGAGGCCGCGGCATCGTGTTTATGTGGGGGATGTGGCCTTAGCCCATCGCCCGATCACCAATGGTGAGTTTCTCGAGTTCGTTGAGTCCGAGGGCTATGATGATGTGCGACTTTGGCTTCAAGAAGGGTGGGTGCGGCACAAAAAAGAAGGATGGAACGCACCCCTATACTGGCATAGACGCGCCGACGGGCGTTGGTGCGAGTTTACGTTTGAAGGTATGCGGGAACTTCGTCTCGATGCTCCAGTAACTCATGTGAATTACTTCGAAGCGGATGCTTTCGCGCGATGGTACGGTGCCCGGCTGCCACTGGAATCCGAGTGGGAGGTTTTTGCGGAAAGTTTTCCGGTGAAAGGAAATTTCGCGGACTCGTTGTTCTGGTGTCCGATCCCCAGCGGCCACGAGCAGCATCCCACACAATTTTTTGGTGATGTTTGGGAATGGACCTCAAGCGCCTACTCGCCATACCCTGGCTTTTGTCCGCTCCCAGGAAGTCTTGGCGAATACAACGGAAAATTTATGTGCAACCAGTACGTGCTTCGAGGTGGATCGTGTGTCACGCCGCCTCGTCACGTGCGCGCCTCCTATCGCAATTTTTTTTCTCCCGATGCGCGCTGGCAATTTTCGGGCATACGCCTGGCAAAGGATATCTAAATATGAAACGAATTCAATTCGTCGATTTGCAGCCGCCGAAAGAGACGTTTCTTCAAGACGTGCTTGTTGGCCTTTCACAGTCACAAAAGGTGTTGTCGCCAAAATATCTTTACGACGAAAAAGGGGCCACGCTTTTTGAACAGATCTGTACGGTTGATGAATATTATCCCACAAGAACGGAGATGAGTATTTTGACATCCTTCGCGGCGGATTTGGACGATTGCTTTTCGTCGGACGCTCTTGTGATTGAGTTGGGTAGTGGAGGCAATCGAAAGATTCGCGAGATTTTACGTCGGACACATAAAGTTCGCGCTTATGCGCCAATCGATATCGCGCGCCGACAACTGATCGAAGCCGCTGTTGATCTCAAACACGCCTTTCCACCTCTCGACATCACCGCCATATGCGGGGACTACATGAATATTCCTTATGTGCGACGCTTTGTGCCCCAGTGCTTTGGACGACAGATGATTTTCTTCCCGGGGTCCACGCTTGGTAACTTGGATCGTCTTGATGCCGTGTCGTTGATGAGAAGCGCGCGTGCCATTCTGGATAAGAACGATTATTTTTTGATAGGGCTGGATCTTATAAAAGACGTTGCTGTTCTCAAGGCGGCTTATAACGACCGCGTCGGAGTCACGGCTCAATTTAATCTAAACCTTCTCGAACGCATGAATCGTGAATTGGGTGCTAACTTCGCGCGAGAAGATTTTCGTCACGAGGCGATTTTCAACGCAGCGCTGAGTCGCATCGAAATGCATATCGTCAGCATGAAGTCGCAGACTGTTTTGATCAGTGATCATGAGTTTACTTTTGCAACTGATGAAAGCATCCACACTGAATCCTCCCACAAGTTTACCTGGAGCCAAATCGAGGACCTGGCCGTTGAAAGTAATTTTGCCATTGAAACCTCTTGGAGAGATAAGCGTCAGTATTTCGCGGAAGTTTTGTTAAGGGCGGCCTGATGGCTAAGTGCCTGTAAGGTGACGTTGTATTCACTTTGTTTTGCGAAAAACTAAATATTTTCACCCCATGAGCCGATAAGAGCCGAAGGGGGGCATTTATCCATGAACACCAAGATCCTAGGCTCGGTTGCGATTGCATTGCTGTTTGGCTGTGCTGAGAGCACTTTTAGCGGCAGTAACAAACCGAAGAAGCCATCCAACGCTAACGGTCAGAATGATAATGGTGACTGGAATGGCGCCGATGGTAGCAAGGCCGGTGGTGGCAACGGTAATGGTGCCAACGGCTCGGTCGCGGACAATATCTTTGGTGGTGGATTTGGCTCCAGCAGCTCCGGTAGCAATGGTGGCTTGGATGGCGCCAACGGCGGAGCTGGGAACAATGGTGGCGCTAACGGTGGCACCGGCGGTGCCGGTAACAATGGTGGCGCCAATGGTGGGACCGGCGGTGCCGGGAACAATGGCGGTGCCGATGGTGGCAACGGTGGCGCTGGCGGTGGAACAGTCGATGGCGGCAATGGCGCCATTATTCCAGATAACTGTAAAAATCAAAAAATTCTGATCGAAGACTTTAAATCAGGTTGGTGGGATGATGACGGCGGTAACATGTACGACGACATCATCAAGAAAGAGCTTTCCGAAGTTTGCAAGGGTACCACCACCACTGTGGAATACCACCACTGGCAGCCCGGTCATGGCCGCGCCAAATTCTATGACGCGGCGAATTTCGCCGAATACACGCAGGTATGGGTTCTCTCGGGTACAAGTGTGGGAGACATGAAAGTCGATGATCCCACCTTTGTGGAATTGATGTCACAAATTCGTACTCATAAGCCCAATCTTTTCATTGGTGCTGGCTTTGGTTCGCTGCCACAAGCAAACGCGGCCGCCGAGGTGGTATGGGGACAGCCCGTCTTTAAAACGGAAATTGGTCCAACCTACAGCGTGAAAATTTTCGAAGGCAGTAACAACTTCTCCATCACATCGCGTTTGGCAAACCAAGTCACTGGCAACATCCTGCAGGGAGTCAAATCGGCTCTCGCGGATCAGATCGTTGTGACTGGCGTTAACCCTATTACGGGTGGAAGTGCTTATACGGCTTCTGATGAGATTATTTCGACAATGCCGGGCGTGAAGGTTGTGGGACAGTGCAATTCAGGTCCTTATGACCTCTCCAACGCCTCACCGCGCAGTAGCGCGCCACCCACTAAGCCAAACCGGGTGATGGCGTGCATCGCGGTGGCGCAGCACAACGGATTCAACGTCGTGCTTGACTCGGGCCTGCAACGTTTTTACGGCATGTACTTATCTCAAGAAGCGGACGTGCGAACTTATATGCGCAACATTGCCCGGGCGCTAGCGCTTTAGAATCATAAAAGTCATCACGTCACCCTGGGATCTCGTCATCCTGAACGAAAGTGAAGGATCTTTCGCTCCGCTCAAGATGACGGGCCTGCCTTAACTTTTCCCGCTGGACTCATCTTTGCATTTCGAACAGCCTGCTCATCTCGCATGACTAGGAGGCTGTTCCATGCATTTATCAAAGGGTTCCCTGATCCTTGGAGCATTTTGGCTTACATTTATGCTCGGTGGATGTGGCGACGGTGAAAAAAAATCATCCGCGCCACGCACTGACCAGGTCAATTCCGACCACCGCGACACTCAGCACCGTCGTGATGAAGTTCCTATAACAAACGAATGTGATGGTGCTTGGCAGAAATTCGCCAATGGCGTCAAAGTGGGATTAACAAAATCTTACGAAGCGACTTCCGCTACCAACGGTGGTGCTCTCGGTTCCATCAATACAAAACGAACGTGGCGTGAAGTTGTCACGGGTGTGAAACCTAATGAGATTTCAGTGGAGCGCGTGGAACGAAATATCCTTCCCACCGAAACACCCGAGAAAAAAGTTGCCAGCACGCTCACGCGCGACGATCAATGCCGCGCCATGGTAAGTGATGCCAATGAGACTGCGCCTAAAATGGAGGTTCTTGCGGAGCGTGGGGAAAAAGTAACCACGGCGGCGGGAAATTTCGACACAAAATACGCCAAAATAAAACAATCGGGAACTGAAGACGGCACGGAGTATGAATTCATTAGCGAGACATGGACGATTGAAGGCGCACCGGAAATTTTGGTGAAGAGCATCACGCAGTGGAAAACCAAAATGAATGGCAAACCCTATGAACAAACGGCGTCACTTGAATTGACGGAGCTGAAATTGCCCTAATCAGGGCACATGCCTTGCAGCCAGAATCACACCACAGTTCAACTGCGATTTGGAGGAGATGAAAATGAGATTTAACAAGGTACTGATCGGCTTGGTGCCTGCATTAGCCGTTTCGGTCACAGTGGCTTGCACAAAACGCCCGCAAAGCACGGCTGAAAATAAAGACCGCGTTGGGGAAATGGATAGCGGCAAGCCCACGACTTCGACCGATACGACACCGTCTACCAGCACACCGCCACCAAGTGTTTCTGAATCAGCAAAGTCCACGGCATCCAATGTTGGTGAGGCAGCCAAAGAAGCGGCTACCAAGGCTGGTGAGACAGCAAGCAGTGCGGGTCAAACAGCAACTGATGCTGCTAAATCCGCGGCTACGGCAGCGGGAACAGCGGCCACCTCCGCAGCGAATGCCGCTAAAGATGCTGTGACACCAGGAACGATGCCAAGCGACACAACGAAACCAATGGACACAACGGGAACAGCAGGAACAACAACCCCATCACCCACAGATTCCACCGCAACAACGACACCACAAAGCGCGACAACTCAACCAGCTGGAACCTCAATGAGTGGCGCTGGACACAAAATTAGCATGGCCTCTTTGACTTCAAATGAAGTGAAAGAACTACAAACAGCGCTTAAGTCGCACGGTGCGAAGATCGCCGTGGATGGCATCGTTGGACCACATACCCGTGCAGCGTTGAAAAAGTTTCAAACGCAAAACAATTTGTCGGGAGTTGGTACGCTCTCCGCTGACACTCTTGATAAGTTGGGACTATCAGACATTAAGCAAGCTCACTAAATCGCTTAAAAGCAGCGAAAATCGCCCGGAAATGATCCGGGCGATTATAGTCCAAGTTAACTAAAAGGCATCTGTTATAGGGGGTTAAGGCTCTGCTTCGTGCAGAAAGTTTGAAGGTGACAATCCTGCGATGTTATAGTATTTCGGTCATGGTTCAATTTCCGTTCGCAGCTCTTGCATTCCGCATAAAGCCTGTCAGACGGTACTCGATTTTAGGAAAAGAAAGCAAATGGGTAAGAAGCTTTACGTAGGTGGTCTATCATATAACTCTACGGAAGAAGGATTGAATGATCTGTTCTCCCGCACCGGTGAAGTTGAAAGCGTCAACATCATTATGGATCGCGTCACCGGCCGCAGCAAAGGCTTTGGCTTTGTTGAAATGGCAACGGAAGAAGGCGCTCAAGCTGCAATCGCAGCATACAATGGTCGTGAATTTGACGGCCGTAAAATCACTGTTAACGAAGCTCGTCCACAAGAGCCACGTGAGAAGCGTGGATTCGGCGGCGGCGGCGGCGGCGGCGGTGGTGGCCGCGGTGGATTCGGCGGCGGCGGCGGAAACCGCTGGTAATCCATACTGAATTAAATCAGAAGAAGTCCCCGAAATTCGGGGACTTTTTTTATTCCCAAAATTGTTTTTGGGATTTTTCATGGCCACGAAGACCCCCGCGTTTGTACAATGGGTACAACACAATCAAAAAAGCGGGTGAATATGTCTCGGATGCGCTTGCATGCCTTTGTCCTGGTTCTTTCTCTCTTAGGTGCTGGTGAAAGTTTTGCGGAAGAGAAACGTTTTCTGTTAAAGCCATTCGCTCGCCGTAGCTCTCTCGGCATTGATCACGAGGTTGGCGGCAACACCTATAAGTACAGTCCGAATATTGGCACCGAAGTCGGCTCGAGTTTTTCATACGGCAGCTTTTCCTTTGAACTCAGCACGCAGTTAAAGCCAACGCCCGCTGATCTGGAAGCCAAGGGCGAATCGAAGACAAATCGTTTCATGCTGGCTTGGATGCAGGACTTTTTTAGTCTCGAAATATTTCACATGGGCTTTAAGAATTTCCATCTCAGCAATCCGGAAGAGGTTGGGATTCCTCGCGCCAGTGGTGCTCCCTATCCGCAGTATTCCAACATGAAGTTGGAATCGACAGCCATGAACATGCTGTTTGTTATTTTCCCTAAATCGTTTTCTCTGCCGGCTCTTTATCAACAAACAAAAAGACAAACGCAAAGTGGCATTTCACCTATCTTTGAATTTGGCGGAAGTTCTTCCAACGTAGACAACATTGGCACATTCAAATCCCTCAATATCAATGAACTTCACCTTCTCGCGGGAGTTGGCGCCACGCTTGCCTATGGCAGTCCATTTTTTAGTCTCGCTGTCATGGCTGGTCCGAACTACCAGGTCATCCTTCTTGAAGATGATCAAGAGGAGCGTGAGGAAAATGAATCCTCTTTGCATTACAACGTCAAGGCGGGCTTTGGTTACAATGGGGGAAGTTTTATCACGGGACTTTCTCTGAACGCGGAACAGCAAAGGTTTAAGCCCGCGGCGAAAGAAGAGCTGTCCATGACGCGCACCATCATCGAAACATATCTCGGCTATCGCTTTTAACTATTCTTTGGCGGCGGTACCCAGTTCGCGGGATCGTCTGGCCAGGCATGGCGGGGATAGCGCCTTTTTAATTCCTTTTTTACATCGTGATAGCTTCCTTCCCAGAACCGACGCAGGTCACTTGTGATCTGTGCGGGCCGCTGGTTGGGAGCTAACAGTTTGCAGAGGAGCGCTTGCCGTCCGCCGCAAATGGTCGGCGTATCTTTTTGTCCGAAGAAATCTTGAATGCGTGATGCAATCCAAGGCTCTCCTTCCGTATACGTCACGCTCACCCGGCGTCCATGCGCCAATTTGATTTCGTTGGGGCATTCGCGCCGCAGCGTTTCTTGGTCTTCGTAGTCCAATTGCTCGGCAATTGCCTGCGCCAGGGAGCGGTCTTTTACCTCGCTCAAATTTTTAGCATCCGCGCAAAGGTAGTCGATAAGAAGTTCCAGCATGTCATCTTCAAAGCGGGGGAGCTTATGGGCGACGTTGTGCCTATCGAGTAGCTCCAGCTTCGCGTGATAAATTTTAAGAGCGGTGATGTCGCCAAAACTTTGGGGCCAATCCTTCATCACGCGTGCGAACAATGTTTGCCCCGCGGCTTCCGTGCTAACGGAGATGTCCTTCTCCGTATAAAGCAGCTTGCCATAGAATCGCTGTTGCACGCGGCGCGGCTGCCCTGTTTTGCCATCAAGCGTGGTCTGCTCTTGTTCACTGATCAGTTGGAATGGATCTTCATGGAGCCATTCGGAGTTGACGGCGCTAGCGGCGTAAATGCGTCCTCGCGTACCGGTGGGATCGTCACTTCCCGCCTCACGCGCATCCACCACAACGATCCATTCTTCGTCCGCGACAACAGACTGTGGCGCCAAACTCGCGCCTCGTCCCTGACAAAAATTGAAGGCGCGCAGCTGCTTCTTTCCTGTGTCCGCGAGGGGGCGGTATCGCGCCACACGATCGGCGAATCCGGCAAAGATACTGCGGCGCACTTCTTCTTCGGGAATCTCTTCGATGCCTTGCCATGATCGTAATTTTAGTTGAGGAGCGAGGCTTTTGTACTGGTCCTCAATACGCGCAACCTTGCCGCGCTCAAGGGATCTCTCACGGTGACGTTGTCGTTTTACATCGAGAAAAATCTGCGCCTGATAGCAGATGTCACAGCTTGCATGCGTGGTCGCTTCCTCTTCACGCAAAATCAAACCTTCATTGATGATAAGAGCCGCGAGAAGAGCGGCTTCGCCGGCGCCGAGGCTTTGGCCCGCGAACACCATACGCGCTAAGCGGGGATGAAGAGGGAGATGGGCCATCTTCCTGCCAAGGTCGGTCAAATATCCGTCCGCGGTGAGCGCACCCAATTGCTGCAATAACTGCACGTTTTGTTGAGTAATCCGCGGGTCGGGCTTTTCGTACCACTGCAGGGCGTCCCAGGCGCGCGGTGTGTCGGGAAAAATGGTAGCGAGCTCAAGCAGTGTCTGACTGAGATCGATGCGCCGAATTTCTGGATCAGTGAATGCGGGGCGATGACCAAAATCAAACTGAGAAAACAAGCGATAGCAGACGCCCGGCTGCGTGCGACCCGCGCGTCCCGCGCGCTGCACGCAGCTGGCTTGGCTGACTTTCTGAATATCAAGAGTAGGTAAGCCACTTCCTGATGCATGACCAGAAACGCGTGCCAATCCAGAATCCACGACGCCAGATATGTTCGGAAGCGTCACCGAGGTTTCCGCGACGTTGGTGGATAGCACAATCTTACGCCTGCCGTTATCTCGACTGATAAGTTGATGGTTTTGCGCGAGTTCGGCGGTGAGAGGAATCACATCCACATCACGCATCGATTCGAGGCGCGTAGCCACGCGTTCGATTTCGCCGCGACCAGGTAGAAAGACGAGAACGTTTCCTTGGCCCGATCGCTCGTCCGCGAGGATGTCGCGCACATTTTTGGCAACGTGTTCATCGAGGTAGGCACGCGGCTCCATACTGCGATGTTCGAGCTCCACCGGAAAACTTTTTCCCGGAACATCGAACGAGTGACAATCCTCCAACCATTCCTCAAGGCCTTGGTTGTCGAGTGTTGCCGACATAATAATAAGGCGAAGTTCGGGTCGCTCCCGTTGGGCCGCCCGCAACAGGGCTAAGCCAACGTCGGTTTGAATGTGTCGTTCATGGAATTCATCGAGGATAACAAGATCCCATTCACGGAGGAGCGGGTCCTGCATCATCTTACGAGTAAGGATTCCTTCCGTGACGAAGAGAAGACGCGTCGAGGCGCTTGAACGATTTTCGAGTTTAATCTGATAACCAACGCTCTCGCCGATGGGACTATTCAATTGCGAGGCGACCCATGTCGCCGTGAGCTTTGCCGCGAGACGGCGCGGCTGCACCACGAGAATGCGACGAAAGTTCTGTAACAGCCGCGGTGGAACGCGTGTCGTTTTACCAGCACCCGGCGCGGCTTTGATAAGAAGGGTGTTCCGTTCACTTGCAGCAGTGGCTATGTCATCGAGAAAGGCGTCGATCGGATGCTGCATCAAAAAATGGCTCATATGAGATCGGTTAACTCGTTTTACAGGTCAACATTTTTTCTAAGGGAAAGCAAGGCTTGATTGCGCATGGAGCGGCAAGGCCTTCCGTTTGGTGAGAGCAGCTTCAAAGATGTTCTCTGGTTCTACTTGTTTCCGCGACTAAAGGCGAAGCTGAGGAAAATGTTGTTATCGAGAATTGCGGGAGGAGTCGTGCCGCGGTTCGCGAGATAACCGAAGACACCGCCCAAGTGAATTTCGAATTTTCCGGGACGGTAAGCAATATCCAATCCCATGCGGTGCCGTGGCTGTACCTGCCAAAATACGACTTGTTCCTGAGCTAAGAGAGTATCCCATTTGTCACCATCCCAGTGCGGTTGGTCGGCGCCTGGATCGGCGGCGATCACGTCCGGGGTAAATGTTTTGTGCGTGACGTAGTTGTACCAAAAAATAAGCGAGAATCGCCGTCCTAACCGCAGATCGAGTGTGGCACCCGCTTGGTTACGATGAACGGGGTAACGATAGGTTCGATAGTCACCGTCAATGTCACTGGTAACACCACCGTTGGTTTGATGTGTTGCGCGAAGGCGCGTGGCACCTCCCATGAGAGTCAATTGCACCACTCGCGGTAGGTACTTAGCTGGCATAAGCGCGTAGAAATAGGCGCCACCACCCGCGTACGACATATACCCATGTTGGGCTTCATATCCGCCACCGTTCATGCGGCGATCTGATACAAAAAAAGATTCTCGCTCACCGGCCTCCGCGGTGACGCCAACACCGTAATTTTTTCCGGAATAGGCGATGATTGGCGCGGCGGTCCAACCCGTGATTGAAAATTGATTGAAAGCACTCTCGCGATCCCGCGCGTTTTGTCCTTTGGGAACGACAAGAGCATTGTAGTAATCCGTGCTAAGTCCAAAGGTAAATGTGTTTCGCGACGGCGTGATATGTGTGATGGGCGTTGTCCCGAATGGACTCGGGTTATTTTGACGATAATGAACGTAAGCTTCTTGCAATTCTTCGCGGCTCTCTGTTTTTTGCGCATAAAGGGATGGAGTGACGATGAGCATGACGCACATCGCCTGCAGGAAGCGATAACAATTTAAAATGCTTCTACGAACCAAATGAGTGCCAAAAGAGTTGAACTCAATCATTTCTATCGGCAATGGGCCGTCGTACTGAGTGGGCATTTATTGCATTCTTGACAGGTTGGGGCGGCGCACAAAAAAGTATTAAAGAAGCCAAGGATCGTAGTAAGATTGCTCAAGAGGTAGAACGAGGGGGCTCGATAAAAGCCTCCTTTCTTTTTTTGGGGGATGAATGAACGCAGAGCACGGTCGATGGGCGGTGGTTACCGGAGCAAGCGAGGGGATTGGACGCGAGTTCGCGCGCAAGCTGAGCTCTCGTGGGTTTCGCATTTACGCCGTGGCTCGCAATAAGGATCGACTCGAAAGCCTCATGAAAGAATTGGGAGCCGGGCATCAATATCTCGTGGCTGATCTCGGGCATTGGGAAGATACCAAAAAAGTCATGGCGTTTATGGAAAAAGAGCATTGCCATCTTCTCGTGAACAACGCCGGCTTTGGCTTGGCGGGTCTTTTTACGGAAATCCCCCTCGATAAACAGTTGGAAATGGTGCGCGTGAATATTGATGCGCTGACGAGCCTTGCCCATACGTTTCTGATGCAAGCAAAATCCGGAGATGCTTTAATCAATTTGGCATCCGTGATCGGATTGGTGCCTTATCCAGCGCAATCAGTTTATGCGGCGACAAAAGCTTACGTCACATCTCTAACAGAATCTCTGTGGCAACGTTACAAGGGCAGCGGGATTTACGTGCAGAACCTTTGTCCCGGATCGACGCGAACACAATTTTTCGAGCGTTCGCGAGGACGTCCCGCGGGTAAAAAGATGATGCAAAGCGCGGAACAAGTTGTGGATGCTTCGTTAAAGGCGTGGGATCAGAAAGAGGGCGGCACCATCATCTCAGGTGGCAGAAACAAAGCTTTCGCCGTTTTGCTGAGATGGGTACCGCGTCGAGTCGCCACTTCCATCACTGCTCAAATGGAATAGGCGCTAACTTAACACATCCGCTGGATGACGGAATTTTTCCCCAAACGGATGCTCGCCATCGCGAGTGACGGCGCTAATGCCGCCAAAAGAAGCCGCGATGGCTCCGAGTAACATCACGAAAGCAGACCATCCTGCCGTTTTTGCCACAGTTCCAGCAGCTTTTTCTCCTGCTTGTCGGGCTTTTTCTTCCGCTGCGACACGTGCCTCTTCAAACCTCAACTTCGTATCCGCCAGAGTCTGAGCCCAGCGATTGACCGTTGCCTCAGCCTCGGGGCGAGCCATTCCTGTTCGACTCACAATAACGTTCACAAGCGCATCCTTGTCAGCCGCCGTGGAAACAGCATCCGCACGACTCGACAGACGATCGAGGAGAGCACTGATTTCCGCATCAGCACTCTGGGGAGACTGAAGTACGGCCTGTCCGGTACGCTCGGCTTCACGTCGCGCGGTTCTTGCTTCGGCCGCAAGGTTACCTGGTTGCAGAGCGGGCTTTCCTGTTTGATGTAAGATGGTGGTCGCTTCGGCTTTGATACGACCGAGTGTAATGCCTCTGTCGTCGAGGATATTTCCGCCTTCGCGAACGACCAAACTTCCTACGGAAGCAGCACCTTGTCCCAAAGCGGAAATAGAACGTCCCAAGACACCCGCGGCACCGCTGACCAATCCACCGACGAGAGTCGTCATGAGATAGGTTGTAACGAGAGTCGCGAGTCCCCATGTCAGGAATCCATGAAGAGCCGCATCCGTGCGATCAAGCACATGGGCGACACGTCCAGAAACCCAACCTCCCGCAAAAAGGGCTACGAGAGTGGAAAGAGTCAGCCAAATACCAGCGCCAATACCGAGACCTTGAAAGGGCACATTCTGAGTGACGGGATTGATGGTTCCCGCGCCAATACTGATACCAACGGTTGCTAAAAAAATTTGTACGACAAGGACCACAACCAACCCGGCAAAAAGAGCGGGCCAAGAAATGCGTCGTGCATAGGCCATGGGTGGCGTGGTGGCAATGTCGATTTCGCCGCTGCGGCGTATGACCTCATCAGCCATAGTGTGACTCCTCTTGATGATGCCCATGCCTTTGATGCATGGCGTCGTTATAACTAAGAAGAGTGCAACCATCATTCCATAGAGGAGTCTATTCCTGTGGAGGACTCGGGCGACTGAGGCGGTTTTTATCGATAACCGCGGCAATTATCATAAGAAAAGCGAGGCAGCGAAAAGCGTAAACCGCGGGTGTCGCTTCATTCATTCCGTTGCCCGATACCAGCATCGCCACGCGATCAACAGCTAATAAAGAGAAGGAGAGGGAAAAAAGAGTAAAGAAACGGTCGTTTGTGGCTCGTTTGAATTTATAGAAGAATAAGCTCGCGACGAGACAGGCCATCATTGTGGCGCCGTTGATAAAGGACAATAAAAGATACTGTTCCATATTTCATTCCTAATTGGATTCCATAACGAGCCCATAGATAATAAGGCTCAAGCCCATTAAGGCGGCGATGCCCCGATAAAGGGCAAGGCTTACATAAGTCGGGAAGATCACCAAATCGATAAAAAGCAAACTGTTGTTTATGGCAAACCCAACGAAGCAGAGACAGCTCCAAAGGATCAGACGCATTCGCGTTCGGAGATACGAGCGACCTAAAACGACGGCGCATGCCACACTGGTAACGGCACAAAGCAAGTACACAAAAGAGGCAAAATCCATCTACTTATCCTCACGGAATTTAAAGGCATCGGCGAATACCTGGATTTTATCGAGGGGCTTAGAAAAGATAATATCGATGATGGTCATACGACGAACCTGGTAAGCTTCCGCCAATGCCTGTATTTGCGCGTCAATCGCGCTGTCGTGCGAATTGTACTGAAAAGAATGAGAGAGTGTTTCAATTTTGCGAACAAACCCTTTAGCTTCAAAGTCCCCAAGACGCTTACGCGCCGAATGCGCACTGGATCGCAACTCCTTGGCGATTTCTTCCGGAGTCCAACTTCTATCCTTCCGATGATAGAGCAATAGAAGGATTTCCAGTTGCTCGACGGATTCGATGTGCTCCCGAATAAAAGATAAGACGGGATTCTGGATGTCCTCTACACTCACGGTCTTATCCTCAAATGGCAGTACTTGGTTCGTGACCTTCTCTACTGGTTTTCGCCAGTTTTGCGATGGCGCCCAAAAGCTCATCGAATTTGAATGGCTTTGAAAAGTGAGCATCAAACCCCGCGTCGAGAGCCTTTACCGCGTCCTCAGCGGAAGCGTAGGCTGTCAGAGCCGCGGCGCGAATGGGGATGCCCATTTCCTTCGAAAGAATCTTCAGTTTGCGTAGAAGGTCGTAGCCATCCTCCTCCGGCATACCAATGTCGCTGATTACGACTTGAGGTCGAAACTGTTTGATACCCACGATGGCTTCGCGAACAGAACCGGCGGAACGCACGCTGGCGCCACTCCTTTTTAGAAAGGCGACAACGATATCCCGGGATGTTTGATCATCATCCACAACAAAGACAGTGGCGCCATCGAGATCTACCTGCGACTTTGGTGACGCGGGAGCTTTTATTTGTATGGGGGTGTCGTGAATCTTCGCCGATTTTGGCAATACAATCGTAAAACAAGTGCCCTGGCCTGGACCGTCGCTTTGAACGGCAACGCTTCCTCCATGGAGTTCCGTGATATGGCGAACAATGGCAAGACCGAGACCCAGGCCCGCGTGTTTTCGTGTGGTCGTCGCGTCCGCTTGGCTAAAACGATCGAAAATATGTGGCAAAAATTCCGCGCGTATTCCCTGACCCGTGTCACGAACCATGATGACAACCGAGTCGTTAAAATTGTTGAGGTAAACCTCAACTTTTCCACCTTCCGGAGTGAATTTTATGGCGTTTGTTAGCAGGTTAGAGATCACCTGCTGCAGACGATCCGCATCCCCAGGGATAAGGCAGCGTCCATTCGCCGAGAAAAAACTGAGGTCTAAATTTTTAGCTTCCGCGAGTGGCCGGATCCCTTCCAGGGAAGAGTAAAGAAATTGCTGCATCTCAATGGGGCGACGTTCGATTTGCAGTTTTCCTGTCACGATGCGCGAAACATCGAGGAGATCGGAAACCAGTTGTCCAAGCGCGTGACCATTGCGTTCGATAACCTCAAGCCCCTGATAAAATGTTTCTTTGGATTCGTCTACCTTCAGAAACTGCGCCCAGCCAATCATGGCGTTTAGTGGTGTCCTCAGCTCATGGGACAAAAGAGCGAGGAATTGATCTTTAGCTTGGTTTGCTCGTTGTAGTTCCTCATGGGCCAAGGCGTTGGCAATGGCTGGATTCGCGTGGCGGGACACTTCCGCGCAAATTTTTTCATCAACATCATCAAAGGGAGTGTTTCCGACCCGAATCAATGTTGCGACGCCCACGATCTTTCCATGGATAAAAATAGGGTTTGTCAGAATAGATATTGAGCCCAATTCCGTTTTCGCGGCTTCGTGCAAGTATAATAATTCAGGTACGTCTTTCACCTTTTCAAAACGCATGATTTTTTGCGTTGCCAATGCGATTGCCAAGGAAGCGGAGCGATCACTAACCGGGGTTTCCGCCTCAAGAGTCTTAACAAGAAGGCTTTCTTTGAAGCTGTCCTTGCAGTGTACGAAGCGGCTAAACCTTTTTTGAGCATCAATCAGATCGATGGTAATAATATCAGCGAATGTGCCTATGGAAACTTTTGCGGACTCATGGAGGCATGTTCGGTAGTCAAGAGACGCATTGAGTGCCGCACAAGCCGCGGTGATGAAGCGTTGGCTTTCTTCCGCTCGCTTCTGCGTATGAATATCAGTGAGGGTTCCAACCCAGCCGACAAATTCTCCCTTATTATTTCGCTCTGGGACCAAGCGGAAGAGATTCCAGCGAAGAGATTTCGTGGTGATATTGTAAATGCGACACTCGCATTCAAACTCTTTGGGTTCATCCTCCTGTGTGGAGGCCATCCAGGCATCTTCGCAAATCTTGGAGTCACTAGAATCCATTAAGGAGGTTAGGTCATCCCAATGAGGAAAGAGACGCGATTTTGTACCCGTGTAGTCATACCAACGATTGCTGATGAATGTGACGTTTCGCTCTTTGTCAGCGGTCCAGATAATTTGGTGAAGAGAATCGGCGAGCTCGCGATAGTGCTGTTCGCTGGAGTGCTTCAGCTCGCTAAGGCGATACTCCTGCTCTCGCCGCTGTGCTTCGCGAAGAAGAGCTTCTTGTTTTTTGATCTGCCTGTTTTTTAGAAACAGTTCCACGAAGACAGATACTTTCGCTTTGACGACATCGGAATCCAGTGGTTTTTGTAGGTAGTCCACGGCTCCGACGGCGTAACCTTGATGCAGAAAGCGTGTGTCTTTGGCGATGGCGGTCAAAAAGATGATGGGTGTTGACTGAGAACGAGTTCTTTGGCGCATGAGGCGCGCGAACTCAAAGCCATCCATTTCAGGCATCATGACGTCTAGAAGAATAACGGCAAAGTCTTGTGTTAAGACATGCTTGAGCGCTTCTTCTCCCGATGTCGCGGTGACAAGATTGTAGCTTGGGCAAGAGAGAATCGCTTCCAATGCGACCAAGTTAGCTTTCTTGTCGTCCACCATAAGGATGTTAACGGGTTCATGGCTGTTGGGCATAAGTCGATCCACCGTTACTTGTTCAGCCAATGATGCATCATGGCTAGAAGGTTATCCGGGTCAACTGGCTTGGTGATGTAGTCCGATGCACCCGCGGCAATACATTTTTCGCGATCTCCTTGCATGGCTTTCGCGGTTAGAGAAATGATCGGCAAGGCGTCAAACTCCGACCGCTTGCGAATCTCAACCGTGGCTTCAAGTCCATCCATTTCCGGCATCATGGTGTCCATCAAGACTAAGTCAACATCTGGATTGTCCAGCAGGTATTCAATGGCGAAACGTCCGTTTTCGGCATGGCCTACTTTCATGCCACAGGATTCAAGAACAGTGGTGATGGCATAGATGTTTCGGATGTCATCATCCACAATCAGAATGCGTTTTCCCGTGAAGTTGGCATGTGGCGGAAGAGGCGGCAATGCAAGCGGCTCATCATTTCCGACTTCAACTTGTACCGCGTCCGCGCCAGAGTAGTTTTGTGGCAGGAACAGTGTAAACGTACTGCCACGACCGGGAGCGCTATCGACTTCAATCATGCCACCTAAGAGACGCGCAATCTCACGACTAATGGTGAGACCAAGGCCTGTTCCACCGTAACGACGACTTGTTGTGCCGTCCGCTTGTTGGAAGGCTTCAAAAATAAGCTTTTGCTTATCCTTTGGAATGCCAATACCGGAGTCTTCGACACTAAAGCGCAAAACTTTCTCGTTCGGATGACTGCGCACAAAAGATATTGGCAAATCGTCTTTGGCCTCGGCAATGCGCAGAGTGATCTTACCTTTCTCCGTGAACTTAAAGGCGTTGGAGAGAAGGTTTTTAAGAATTTGGTGCAGGCGGTTTGAGTCCGTGTGCATGGTTGTGGATAGGCTTGGCGCCGTTTCCACTTGGAAAAGTAGACTCTTGTTCTGCGCCACGGGGCGGAACGTTTGTTCAAGAAATTCTCGCACTTCATTAATCTCAACCGTGCTAGGGACAATAGGCATTTTCCCCGCCTCCACCTTGGAGAGGTCAAGAATTTCGTTGATAAGGGCAAGAAGGTCACAGCCCGCGGAGTAAATCGTTTTCGCGAATTTCACCTGATCCGTGTTGAGGTTGTGCTCTTTGTTTTCGGAGAGCATTTTCGAAAGGATTAAAAGGCTGTTGAGCGGCGTGCGTAGCTCATGGGACATGTTGGCCAAGAACTCCGACTTGTACTTGGAAATAACCGTTAACTGTTCGGCCTTTTCCTCCAAGGACTGGGAAGCCAACTCGATCTCGTGGTTCTTTACTTCGAGAAGTTTTGCTTTTTCTTCCAGCTCGTTCGCCTGAGCTTCCAGCTCAGAGTTTGATTTTTTGAGTTCTTGCAGAAGTTCTTCCGTACGCATCGAGGAAGAAATCATATTGAGAATTACGCCGATGGGATCCATGAGCTGATCAAGAAAGTTCAGGTAGTTGGCGCTAAACGGGTGGAACGACGCCAGCTCGATAACGGCCTTTAAATCTCCCTCGAAAAGAACGGGAAGAACGATAATGTTGAGCGGTTGCGCTTCACCAAGACTTGAGCTGATCTGAACATAGTGTTCAGGAACCTTCGTGAGTAAGATCTTTTTCTTCTCAAACGCGCATTGCCCGATCAATCCTTCTTTCAAGCGATAACGGTTAGCGAGAGATTTACGCTCTTCAAAAGCGTAGCTCGCAATGAGATTGAGCATGGTCTCGGGAGAATCCTGCTCCATCATAAAGAACGTGCCGTGCTGCGCATCAACCAGCGGCGTTAACTCCGACATGATGAGTTGCGCTACGGCCGAGATGGAGCGTTGGCCTTGCATCATGGACGAAAATTTCGCCAGGTTGGTTTTCAGCCAGTCTTGCTCTGTATTCTTATCGGTCGTGTCCTTGAGGTTGGCAATCATCTGGTTGATGTTGTCTTTCAAGGCGGAAACTTCGCCCTGGGCTTCAACTGTGATCGAACGCGTGAGGTCACCCTTCGTTACCGCCGTGGATACTTCCGCAATCGCTCGAATCTGCGAGGTGAGGGATGATGCGAGTTGGTTTACGTTGTCGGTTAGGTCTTTCCACGTACCAGCGGCGCCAGGTACTTTCGCCTGCCCACCCAACTTACCTTCCGTACCTACTTCGCGCGCAACCGTCGTTACCTGATCAGCAAAGATACGCAGAGTCTCCGTCATGGAGTTGATGGTTTCGGCGAGAGCCGCAACCTCACCTTTCGCTTCGAGAACGAACTTCTGATTCAAATCACCATCGGCTACGGCGGTTACAACGCGGATGATACCGCGCACCTGTTTGGTGAGGTTTGACGCCATCAAGTTAACATTGTTGGTTAGGTCTTTCCATGTGCCGGCCGCACCAGGTACTTTTGCCTGCCCACCCAATTTACCTTCGCTGCCTACTTCACGCGCTACCGTCGATACCTGGTCCGCAAACGTACGCAAAGTATCGATCATGGAGTTGATCGTCTCGGCAAGAGCCGCGACCTCACCCTTCGCTTCAAATACGAACTTCTGATTGAGGTCACCATTCGCAACGGCGGTTACAACACGGATAATACCGCGCACCTGTTTGGTGAGGTTCGATGCCATCACGTTAACGTTATCAGTAAGGTCTTTCCAGACACCGGAAACGCCACGCACCTCCGCTTGACCGCCAAGTTTCCCTTCCGTGCCCACTTCCTTCGCCATACGAGTTACCTCGGCGGCGAACGAGTTTAGCTGATCCACCATTTTGTTGATCACGTCTTTGATCTGGAGAATTTCGCCACGCACTTCCACGGTAATTTTTTGTGTTAAGTCACCGTTCGCGATGGCTGTCGCGACTTTTGATACGTCGCGCAACTGAACCGTGAGGTTGGATGAGAGGGTGTTGACGTTATCGGTGAGATCTTTCCAAACGCCCGATA
This sequence comes from uncultured Oligoflexales bacterium, assembly GCA_964404325.1. Lineage (GTDB taxonomy): Bacteria > Bdellovibrionota_B > Oligoflexia > Oligoflexales > Oligoflexaceae > CAYOJQ01. Next base: position 636 of record CAYOJQ010000045.1, on the reverse strand, counting down.
CGCCACGCACTTCCGCCTGACCACCGAGTTTTCCTTCCGTACCCACTTCTTTCGCCATACGAGCGACCTCGGCGGCGAAAGCGTTAAGCTGATCCACCATGGTGTTGATGGTGATTTTTAATTCAAGGATCTCGCCTTTGGCATCAACGGTGATCTTCTGCGACAGGTCGCCACGAGCAACGGCAGTGGTCACTTTAGCGATGTTACGCACCTGCGCGGTGAGGTTACCGGCAAGACTGTTTACGTTGTCGGTGAGATCTTTCCACGTCCCGGACACACCTTTTACATCCGCCTGGCCACCGAGTTTTCCTTCCGTACCCACTTCTTTCGCCACGCGAGTTACCTCGGCAGCGAAACTTCTTAAGTTATCCACCATGGTGTTAATGGTATTTTTGAGTTCGAAAATTTCACCGCGGGCATCCACCGTGATTTTCTGTGACAAGTCACCGTTGGCAACGGCCGTTGTTACTTTCGCGATGTTACGCACCTGCGCGGTGAGATTACCGGCAAGGCCGTTTACGTTGTCGGTAAGATCCTTCCACGTCCCGGACACACCTTTTACTTCCGCTTGGCCACCAAGCTTTCCTTCCGTACCCACTTCCTTCGCCACGCGCGTTACCTCGGCGGCGAATGAAT
>CAYOJQ010000044.1:9115-30777 GCA_964404325.1 uncultured Oligoflexales bacterium | reverse complement strand
GAGATACATCGAGCGGTTATCAAAGTTACTCGTGCCAAGAACAGCCAACTCGCCATCCATTTGAATGACCTTCTGGTGCATGAAACCCTTTTGATACATAAACACGCGGATACCTTGTCGTAAAAGCCGCTGCGCGTAGTTCATCGTGACAGCATGCACAAAAAGGTGATCTGGTTTTTCGGGAATAAGAAGACGCACGTCCACGCCGCGGCGCGCGGCCAATTCCAAAAGACGCTCTAAAGCGGAATCAGGGACAAAGTACGGGGATGCGATCCAAAGGTTTTTTTTCGCCATCTGGATAATTTGCATAAATAGCATCACGCCGACGTGAAAGGGATCCGACGGCCCAAATGGCACTGTCTGCACCGCGCACATGTGAAGATGCTCACCGGTTACATGAGCTTCGGGCGCGCGTATCTGCAACGGATCCAATTTTATGGAGCGTTTGGCGGCAAAGTACCAATCATCCAGGAAAACATGTTGCAGCGCCTGAACGGCTGGCCCCGAAATATGCACGTGTGTATCGCGCCAAAAGCCAATCTTTTGTTTGCCCACATACTCCATGCCCACATTCAGGCCGCCCGTGAAAGCCTCACGGCCATCCACCAAAACAAGCTTGCGATGATTACGGAAGTTCACCTGAAACTGATAGGGAATGCGAAAGGGTAAGAACTTCGCCACATGAACGCCCGCTTGACGAAGCGGGCGCAGGTAACTATCCGCAAGGAAAAAAGAACCGATATCATCGATAAGCAGATAAACCGCGACACCTTCCCTGGCTTTCGCGATCAGGAGATCGCGCAGCTCCACCCCCAGGCGGTCGGAGCGGATGATGTAGTATTGAACGAAGATATAATGACGCGCCTGCTTTATCGTCGCAAAAATTTGTCGAAACGTTTCTTCCCCATTAATGAGAAGCTTGATGCCACCTGGCATGGGTTGAAAGACATCCGTTCGATTTTTGACCAAGCGCCCAAAAACATCCAATGTTGACTGAGGTTCGATGCGCATGACCTCGCTGTACTTGGGCATGTTTTCGCGATAACGACGAAACGCGTCGAGTTCCATCTGACTGCGTTGACGGCGCTTAACGAAACCGCGCAAACGGTTTTCACCGAGAAAAAAATAGAGTGGCACGCCGATAAAAGGGATCACGAGATTCACAACAATCCAAGCCAGGGCGGATTGGGGTTCACGATCTTGATTTACAATCCGAACGACATTGTAGATCGCCAGGAGATAAACGATCACTGTGACGACCACAAAAATATTTTTCCACACCCATTCGAATAGCATTAGCGCCCCTGTTCAGCTCTTTGCCTTTCAGACTAGCAAAAAATCCCCTTTGGAAAAACAGAACACTCTTTAAACGGCAAGCCATCTCGCCGGATCGGGGGGCATGGTTTTTGCTGCCGATGCAGTCTCAGTGACCGTCGGAGGGACTTTCTATGCCAACGATCCAACTTCCGCAATCTACTGTCTTCGCACACGACCTGGACCAATTTCTCTTTCTCAAAGGCTTGGGCGAGGAAGAAAAAGAAAAACTAGCCTCTTTTGCAAGTCTTCTTGAAGTTCCTCGCGGATTTCACCTCGCATCCGAAAATCAGAGTGCCGATGCCTTCTATATCGTATCGCGAGGGATGCTGGCCATCAGCATGCGTCTTGATAACGGCACGGAAGTGGTAAGCCAGCGCGTGGGTCCCCAAGGAATCTGTGGTTGGTCGTGGATTGTGCCTCCCCACACGTGGAGCTTTAACGTCACGGCTCTCGAAAACTCCGTTGTTCTCGCCTTCGCCGCGGCGGATCTTCGTCGCCTCTTCGATGAAAATCCCCGCATGGGCTATGAGATCATGAGAAAGATGACCACGGAATTCGCAACGCGCCTTCAAGACACACGGCGTCAGCTTTATGGGCGACGCCTGCTTCGTCCCTCACGCGGCGTTGAGCTTTAGCGCAATCGTGACAGCCTTTTTTGGACTTCGTTTTGCATCTCGCTCAGCCGTTGTTATTTGAATCCAATTTAGATGCAAAGCGAGAGGAGACAAAAATGGGACGAGCTCATGTGATTGCCACGATTTCCGCTGGCGCGCTCTTATTCACATCCGCGCTACAGGCGGCAGAAAAGTTAGACTATGCGAAAATCAACAAAAACATTGCCGACGTTATTGGCAACACGCTGAACCAGCAAGGCGCGATTAGCCATCTGAAACTCAGCGTGAACGGTAACGTAACAGATTTTGACAAAAATCAATTTGGCGCGAAATTCGCCTTGATGGCCCCTTCCACGGCCTGGTCTAAAGAAGCGGTGAAAGCTTACGGCACGATTAAGGTTGAAGTCGAAGAAGGTAAAAATGGTGAAGCGGGAAAGATTGAATTAGAAAAGTCCATGACGGTGAAGACGGACACGCTGGCATTGATGAAATTCATGGTTCAAAAACATGAAGCGCTCTGCCAGAACGCCGCGAACGTCGGCGGTCTTAATGGCCTCATCATGACTAACAAGTGTAAGTCACTCTCAAAAGTCAAAGAAGCCAACTCCATCGCGGATATCTTCGCGGTGATCAAAGACGTGCATGCGGAGCAAATTGCTACACTTGAAGCCTTCATCAATGAAAGCAATCAAAACATTGCCGGCATCAGCAACGTCATCCTCAAGCAAGAAGCCGAGAAATCGGTTGCCCGCGCCAACAAGCTGTTGCAAATCGAAAAAAACGCCAAACTCGAAGCCACGAAAGATGGCTATCTCATCGAATCAAAAGACATGGATCTCACCGTCATCAGCTTCTTTGACGGCCTTAAAGACCTCGTGAAAATCGACGATGCAAAAGTTTTGTTGAAAGACAAAGAAATCAGCCTTTCTTGTGAAATGGACGTCTTGTTTGGCACCAAACTCTACAACGCCGCAAAACCAGAACTGTTCAAGTACATGAAAGGTCTTGAAGAAGGTTCTGAAACTTCCAAAGAACTTCTCGCGTCTAAGATCCGCATCATGACAACTCTTATCGGCGAAAAAATTAAGTAAGAACAAAAAAGAGGTTGCGCGTTGGCGCAACCTCCTTCTTCTCTATGGATACACAATATCCGTCCGCGCGAGAAAGTCTTCAATGTACTGGCGATGTTTCGCGAAAAGATCCGACTCAAACTTCTCCATCACATCGTAACTCCGCCCCTGCATCGTATCGAGGATATACAACCCTCTTTGATTCTGATGCATCAGGTAATAGGCAAAACTATCGGCAAACTCCTGCCAAGTGTCCGTGGCCGCATACGTGCTGATAAAGGACGTGCGATCATAAAGGGCCGCGTACAGTGGGGGAATGGAGTTTCGTGGGATTGTTTCGGTGTCACACTTGTAAAAACAGAGTCGATCGCGATTGATGAACTCATTTTGCGGCAGCGGTTTTAAATTTGTTTTCCAGCTCAGCGCCCCCCAACTTCCCTCCTCCATATCACACTCTCGTTCTCCGCGAACGTTCGGCGCGCAATTCACGAGACGATTGAGCTTATTCGCAAAATCAAAAATATGCCCAAACTCGTGGGCGATGACGAAATAAAGGAAGTCATTGACCCGCGGCGATTCAATGGAGGCCGTCACATGCGGAAGATTCGTGATTAAGGAAAAGGAGTTTCTAACGCCACCAAAAGAAAGCTGCTCTTTCCAAGAGGCCCACGTGGTCAAATTCAACCCTTGATCGAGCACGGACTTTCGGATTCCCATCTGCGCTCCGGTAACGTTTCCATGGCCATCATCAACCAAGCCGGCAAACGCGGTGCCCTGAAATTGCCTCAACACATAAATAACTTTGAGAGAGCAAAACATTCTCTGAACAACGGGAGGATAGGCGTCGTAAAGTTTTTCAAAATGACCAGCGTAAGCCTGTCCGCCCTCCTCACACTTTACTTCTTGACCTTCAGTAAAAGTTTCCGCCAAGCACATGAGGTTCTTGATCCTAACGCGACAATCATCCGCTTCCTCATGGAACTGTAGGGACTTCTGCGCGGGTTCCCGCGACCAGAAAAAGTCGTCTAAATGGGGGTTATTCACTCCTGCTGCCTGCTCGCCGCACCCCCAGAGGGCAAGCAGAGCCGTGCCTATCATCGCAAACTTCATCAATGCCTCCTCGTGTGCGATGAACCGAATATTTCTCGTTCAGTCCATCGTTGTGGTCGTGTTATTATCGCCGGAACGATCACCCATCGAGTTTGTCATGGATATGAAATCCGTTTTGCGTCGGATGCTTGTCGGCGTCCCCATTATTTTCAGCCCTTCGCTGCTTGCGGCCGGTGCTTCCGTCGTCACGACAAGCTATGGCTCGCTCCAAGGCGTAGTCGACGAAGATACCATATCCTTTCGGGGCATTCCTTACGCCAAACCACCCATAGAGAACAGACGCTGGATGCCTCCCGAGGCGCCATACGCGTGGCCAGGCGTTCGTGATGCGAGTCAATTTGCTCCAGCTTGTCCTCAGCCGACGGTCAGCATCAAGGGCAACACGCTCGTGGAAGGAAAGGAAGACTGCCTTTATCTCAATGTATGGGTGCCGCGAAAAGAGTCACCCACACCACTACCAGTGATGGTATTTCTCCACGGCGGTGGATTTGCCTCGGGCTCGGGTGTTGGCATCACGTCCATCGATCATATTTATACCGGTGAAAAACTAGCGCCCCGCGCGGGCGTGATCATGGTTTCGCTAAACTATCGCATTGGCGCTCTCGGTTTTCTCGCGGAGCCATCGCTGTCGGCGGAGTCCGCCACAGGGACATCGGGCAACTACGGTCTTATGGATCAAATCGCCGCACTGCAGTGGGTGCGTTCTGAGATCAGTCAGTTCGGAGGCGATCCACATAACGTCACAATTTTTGGTGAATCCGCTGGCGCGATGAGCATTTGTTCACTGCTCGCCCAACAGAACGATCGCCATTTATTTCATAAGGCGATCATGCAAAGCGGCTCCTGCCAAGCCCACACCCTCGCCGATCAGGCGCAGCGTGGGGCTACGCAGGCAAAACGTTGGGGATGCGATTTTGCGGACCCAGCGAAACAAGTCGCTTGTCTCCGATCCTTGCCGGCAAAGAACATTGTGGCGCAGCAAGATTCATTCAACATCATGATCTTTCGCCAGCAGCCGGCAGCCACGCTGGCTTTCGCTCCCGTGGTGGATGGCGTTATATTGGCGGAAATGCCCTTGGCGGCGTTAGCGAAGCAACAAAATCCGATTCCCACCATTGTCGGCAACAACGGCGAAGAGTTTCCGGCCTTTGCCTTCGCGGACGTGCGCAGCCAGAAAAAATTCCGCCGTCTTCTGGAGCGCATGGGCTACCAGCCCGATGAGGCGGACATCGTCGAACGTTTCTACGACAAAAAAAATCACGGCTCTTATGCGCGAGCCGCCGTGATGCTGGGACGTGATGTTCAATTTACATGTCCCGGACGCGAGATCCGCGCGGCCCTTCGCAAAAATGAAGGTGCTCCTGTTTACGGATACGTGTTCGATATGCCGATTCGTTCGTGGGCTGATAAGATCGCCGGGGTCTTTCATGGCGTGGATCTTCTCTATGTGTTTCAAAAGGTGCGTTTGAAAGATGTGCTCACGATGAAGCGTCAGGAAGAGGAAAATGTGGCGGCGATGATGGCGGATTTTTGGGGAAGTTTTGCTCGCCATGGGCAACCCAAAAGCCGTGATCTCTTATGGGAGCCGGAACAAAACGACCGCAAAATTCAGCTGCGCTTAAACAGCGCGCCCGAAGTCTTGGAAGATTTCCAGGGTGCTCCATGCGATCAGCTGTCACAGCTATCCGTGCGGGTGCAATCTCTCTAGATCATGCGATGGCCAGGTGACAGATGATGGGAAAATGATCGGAACTGGCAATGGTGGTATCGACCACCACCTGCTTGATACGCAGACCGCGCACAAATATCTGATCCAACGAACCAAAAGGTGAGCGCGGATCATTGTCAATGGCGACACGCTTCAAACCGTAAGCACTTAACACCTCGCTTATGGTATCCAGATAATTCGCGGTGAATGTGTTGAAGTCGCCGGCGAAAATCATTGGTCCGCTGTGGGCGGGAAGTTGTTGCATCAAACTTTCAAGCTCTTCCGCCGCACGTTTCACGCGCCGGATCAGAGTGGCATGAATGTTAACAACCATCAGCTTGTCGTTGCGCCCTAGCAGAGGATAGAAACTCACGAGCGCCGCTTTCGGCGTGTTGAGAATCGGCTCGGGATATTTACAAATAATGCGCGCTTTCTCCGCGTGACTCACGACGCGTGAGGCAGTTAGCACGCCGTCCCGCAGACTGTCGCGCCGCATGTAGCTCGCGCCATGTACCGCTTCAAATCCTTGCTCGCAAAACATGCGCAACGATCGTCGCGAAAGCAGCGCTTCCTGTAAAAGCATCAGATCGGAAAGGTAGGAGAGGATGCGGTAGTCATGCTCAAACAGCATGCCACCCGCCCCCTTGCAGATATTCCACACGGAAACACGCACGTGATCTGGGTTAAGAGCTTCTGATTCCGCATGCCCCGTTTCCCAAATCGGGTCATTCATAACGGCATCAATTCTCCCTACCTGCCACAATGATGTGATGAGTTTGCTGTACTGTCTTTGCGGCCGACGACGATTCACCATACAAATCTCCCCTGCCTCCGATCTTAGCTTGATCAGATGAGAAACAGAAGATGACAGATTCTTTTATCCTGCTAAGTGCGAAATCAGACGCAGTGCATCGGTCGTTGTAAAAATGCCCACCAGCACGCCTTTTTTATCCGCGACTAAGGCGGAACCGATATTGCGTGCCACCATCTCCCCAGCCGCCTGCACCAAAGGAGTATCTGGCTGCACAATGTAAAGCTCGTCCACCATGGCGTCCTCAACGCGACATTCATCGCGGCCATGCCCTACCAATTTCGCCAAATAGTCGAGATCGCGCTCGGAAATAAGCCCTATGAGCTCGCCACCTGAAAGAACCGGTAGATGGCGCACTTTAAGTTTCGCCATTTTCTGCCGCGCCGAGGCGACTGTTTGATTAGGTTCAATGGTGTGTGGGGTTTTTGTCATGCACTCGCTGATGGTTCGCATGTATGCTCCTCAAGTAATTAAATTCCGATATCTGCCAGCATCTGCATCACTTTCTGCATCAGAGGATTCGCCAGAGCGACCTCCACAGGCACAGCCACGTCTCGATCCAGACCGGCACGATGGGTCGCCGCGAGCATGTCGAGAAAATCAGTTTCCGTCACAATACCAAGCTGATTGTTAACGCGAATGGGAAGAGCGGAAACTTTGTATTGGCGCAGCGCCGCGAGCGCCGACCCGATATTGGTGTCTTGATCGAGGACGGGAACCTGGCTCGTCATCACATCAATGACACGAAGGCTTGTGCTTATTTTCATGGTTTCTTGATCGAAGGCTTTTTCGAGGATGTCGCGATCTGAAATGACACCGCGCACATCATTCCCACGCATCGCGAGAAGGTGGTGGATTTCGCGCCCGCGCATCAAAATCAGCGCATCCGCAACAGTGGCTTCGATAGGAATTGTAATTAAATCTCGAGAAGCAAAGGTAGCCGGTCGCATGGATTCCCCCTTGAGTGGCATCACCATGTGACCGACCTAGCAAGATCAACGCCAAGCCGCCGCCCTTAGCGGCTGATTTTTACGGGAATCACCGCGTTTGGGTTTACCCGCGAGAATATGTTCCCCGTAAAATCCATGGGAGCAAGGATTCCCGTTAAACCAACACCGTGCGTGGCCTCACCGAAGAGCATCGTTACCTGCCCGTCCTGAAGTTCTATCACCTCACGCAGTGGCAAATTGACATCCGCCTGCGTTAGATGCCCCACCAATCCCTGTGCGTCTTCGTACACGTTGAGGGTCATGGGTGCCGTGATGCTGAGTGGTAGCGTGCCATCACCAATGTCACGGTCACCGCCAGGGCCGGCCCATAAAGAGGAGCCGAACGTCATCGCGACAGCGCAAAAAACCGTTTGATAAAACTTTTTCATGCTCATCTCCTCTTTTGTAAAAATTATTGGTTAGCAGCCTCAAGAGGGGCCGCGACTTCTTCTTCATGACGTTTCGCCACCAGCTTATAGCCTAGTCGTCCCGATAGAAGCGTGAGCGGCTGCGCTTCGCAGGGCTCAATCAGCTGGCGCACGCGCCGCGCGATATCGAAAATGCGCGGATCATGAATGCGCGGGCGATACTCTTCACGGGGCCAAAGGTATGTGGAAATATCGTCTTTCGACACAAAATCGTCGCCGTTATAGAGACGCTTTAAAAAATTGAAAATAAGCGGTTTGTCATGCAGAGCGAGCCAACGTCCTTGCACCTGCACACGCTTTTCCTCGAAATCAAATTGCAGCGGTAACTCCACCGTGAAATTTTCTTCTTCGAATTTTTGTGCGACGAGGTAACGCAGGTGAATATTTTCATCGGGAATCAGCATGGCATTTAACATTTCCAAATGCGCGCGCTGACTTTCCTTTTCCCCGCGCAACCGATCCAATTCGGCGAGATGGTAAAGACCGCGTAAAACAAAGAACAACCATCCTTGCGCTCGCGCCTGGCTGATCACGCGATAAAGCTGCGCGCGGGCCGCTTCCCAGCGATCTTCAAGAAGGAAATGAACGCGCGCGGAGAGGACGTAAAAGCTGAGTTGAAGGTCAACGTCCATAATATCCACAAGTTCCGTCATCTCGCGCATCAACTTCGTAAGCACCTCACTCCGACCGCGGGGCAAAAGAACGTTGGCCATGCCGAGAGCAGCGCGAAAATAATCACGGGTGCTATCACTACGCTCCATCAAAAGAGAAAACAGACGCTCCGCGCGCTGTGTTTCCCGGCGGAGGTACTGAGCTTTTGCCATGACGAACAAGAAATTTTCCGAATGCCGGTTTTCGTCGCGGCACAGCAGCTGAAGCAGGGTCTCGGCTTCATCCAGGCGATGCAGCTCCAGTAACGATTCAGCCTTTAGCATGGCGCGGGCAAAGGACTCTTCCGCTGGATGCGGTAAGGTCAAAGCCTCCAAAAGCGCACGATACTCACAACGATAGTAAAGGTGCCGCAAATCCATCAAGCTCTGAGCCATAGCCACTCCCCATCCGTCGGTTGTTTCGATCGTAAGAAGCTAAAGCACGAGCCGTGCCGAAATGCCGTTTTCTTAACAAGCAATCATATTAAAGAGTTACAGTAGGGCGTGGTGGGTCGCGGTACACTTTCGTCAGTAATAAAAGTAAACCGCATCGACCAAAACGGTAGTGTTTCGAGACTTGCATTTTCTCAGGGAATTGAGTCATATGAGGCCGCCGCCGCAGAAAAAGGCTCTTGCTTATAAACTAAAGGATATAAAAGTGTTAGCTGGTTCACCCACAAGCTACAAAGCTGTTTATGAAGTCATGCGACCGCGTATGATCGATCTCATCCCGGACTTTGAGATCCAAGAAAAAGCCCGGCTGGTCTTTGAAATTAATAAGCTCAAGAAGGATCGCAACGCGATCATCTTAGGGCACAATTATATGGAACCGGCCCTTTATCACTTCGTCGCGGACGAGCGCGGCGACTCTCTCGAACTGTGCCGCAAGGCCGCCGCAAGCCAGCAAGACATCATCGTTTTTCTCGGCGTTGAGTTTATGGCGGAAACGGCGAAGGTTCTGAATCCGACGCGCAAGGTCCTTATTCCGTCCCAAAAGGCCGGCTGCTCTCTCGCAGCCAGTATCACCGCAGAAGACGTGCGGGAGTTGAAGCGCCGTTACCCCGGCGTCCCCGTCGCGACATATATTAATACTTATGCGGATGTGAAAGCCGAGACGGATGTGTGCGTGACTTCCAGCAACGCCGCCCACATCGTTTCCAACCTGAACTCCGACACCGTGATCTTTATCCCGGACGAGTACCTGGCTCGAAACGTGGCACGTGAAACTGACAAGAAGATTATCTTCCCGGAAACAAATCCGACGAAGATGAAAGCCGAGGCGGGAATCGAAAAAACGTTTATCGGCTGGCACGGTAAATGTGAAGTTCATGACAACTTCACTGTGGACGATATCACCAACGCACGCAAACAATTCCAAGATGTTGTGGTGCTAGCGCACCCTGAGTGCCCTCCCGCGGTCGCCGCGGCGGCCGACTTCTCAGGCAGCACGTCCGCCATGATCAAGTACGTAAAAGAGCACCCCGCCGGCCACTACCTGTTGCTCACCGAATGCAGCATGGCCGATAACATCATCGCGGAAAGCCCGGCATCGGACATCCTCCGCCTCTGCAGCGTGCGCTGCCCGCATATGGCGCAGATCACATTACAAGACACATTAGAGTGCTTGCAGGATCTGAAGTACGAAATCAATGTCGCGGAAGATATTCGTGTCAAAGCAAAACGCTCCATCGACCGCATGCTGGAGATGTCGAAGTAAATCTCTCCGCTTTGCGGTGGCTCTTTACGCGCTGTGGTAAGGCGGGGTAATTAAAGCATCGGGATGCTCTTCAAGATAAAGCTCGAGAAACTCCTCGAGCTTTTTTTGCGCCTCGGCATCGATCTGCACGATCTTCAGACCAAAACCGCGCTTGTCCTGCATGTGCGCGACTTTTCCAAGAAACTCAACGCGCAGGATGTGCTCGTTCAGCGTGAGGGTCATGGCGACTTCGAGGATGGATTGAGTGGAGAACGGGTTTGGGGTATCGCAGATCACAAACACGCCACCACGGCTAATGTTCAGCGTGCGAAAAACGTGAGGCCGTTGGCTACCAATGGACTTAACCTCAACTTTAACTTCGATTTTAACTCGGAATCGTTTATTGACGCGGCGTTCTCGTTGCATGTGCTTCCCCAAAATAAAAAACCGAGCAAAACGCGTTACGCTTCACTCAGTCTTCTATTATAGCAACTTTTCTCAAGGACTAGAGATTTACGTCGTTCACTTTAATGCTGGCGCTTAATTCAGGCGCGTTCTCATAGCTCTTTACCAGTGCCACGGCGGTAAAATCACCTACAAGCTTTTCAGCGGCGGCGTTTACCAACTTCAAACTTTGGCTGACGACTTTGGACTCGCCGGGCTGAAGAGTCATTTCTTCAATGGCGGTGGTGTACATCGCGTCCGCTTCCGTGGAAGCCATCACTTGGTTTTGCATGTCGCGAACTTCAATCGTGACGAGATTGCTGCTGGGGAATGTAAGAGTCTTGGCGGAATCGCTGATGTTCTTAATCACAACGGCTGTCGTCAGCACCGCGTTGCCATCGGGGCACGGCGCCTTGATACAAAGCATAATGGTGTGTGAAAGTTCCGTTGCGGAAACTTGGAAAGAGTATTCGAGGCCGTTTAGTTCTTGTTTTGCGACTTCTTGAGTTGTTTCGGCGGAAAGCTCTTGGGCGGAAGCGAATGAGATGAAGGAAAAGAAAGCAGCGCAGCTGATTGCGAATTTTTTGAACATAACCACACTCCTAGAAATATATTTTGATGTTTCATGAATTTTATTAATTAACATTCGCAATATTAATAAATATTCTTATATTGTCAACAAATTTTAAAGATTTCATGAATATATTAATAATTATGTGGGACTTAGAAGTAAAAAAGGCCCGCAGGGGGCCTTGAAGGTGAGGATTTGTGCGAGGTCACCGCGTTTTAAGGGCTAACCCTCAGAAACATCCGGCGGAATTGCTGCAATGCTGCACCATCTCGCAGGACGAGACGACACCATCGCCGGCAACGCCACCGTCGGCGATAACCTGCTGAACACACCCCAGTTTTAACGCATCACAGATGGGTCCCGCGGTGCATGGCGGGACGGCCTGGCAGCCTTTATCCGCAACGGAGGTCAGACGATTGAGTTTGGTCTCGATTTCGTTGAGATCGTTCGCGGTGCTGCTCAGATCAATGAATGGACAGCCATCGACGGAGGCCACGATCGAACTAAAGCGGGTGCGCACGGTGGTTATGGTGGTCATCGCCGTATTGAGCTCACCCACCTTGGGACAATCAGCCGCCGTTGTACCGCCGCTCGATGCACTGTCTTTAATGGCAACGAGCGTCTGGTTAACCGACTGAATCGCCATCTGCCCATCGATCACCGTTGGCAACGCCAACACACCCGCCACAAAGCAGCGTAGATTGTTTACGGACCGTTCGAGTGGATCGGGACTTTCAGCGAGAATGTCGAGGCCAGAAGATAGGGCCTGCATGCGCTCCGTTCTTTCCGTGCCCACGCCAAACACCGTATCGTTCAGCTGGTTAAAATATTGATCCACGCCACTCACGCCCGAGCTTCGCGTGGCATTGTCGATCACGGTGAGAATTTGTTCCCACAGCACGAACCCCGCTTCACCGAGGCGCGAAGCGACCATGAGAATGCGTCGCTCGTTGCTGTCGCCATCCATGCCGTCCAAAGCCTTCGTCGCACCAGCGTAATCACCGTCATCGAGCTTCACGCGTGCTTCTGCCATGCGAGCTTTATCGCTTTTCGCTGGAACAGCGTTCTTAAATATATTCTGTCCGCAGGCCCCAAGACCCACGAGTGACAACACAAGGAAAATGCGAGAACGTGTGCGCATGATGTGTCCTCTCATCACTAAAATGTCATGGCTGTTTTTGCGGCCAGCGTGAGACGTTTGTCTTGTCGCTGCCCAGGATTCTGTTCAAGCTCCACGGTGTACTGAGACATTTCAAAACGTATCGCCCAAAGATTCATAAACACACCCGCGCCGATATATCCCTCACTCACACCAGCCGTGATGCCGATATCATGATCGCGGCTGAACATGCGGTACCCGAGCTCGCTGCCGAAGTTGGCGTGACGCAGCCAGTTGATGCCCTCGCGATTTAAAAGGTTTTGAATATCCATCGACAGATCCAGATCCCACGCGCTCAGCATCATGCGATAGAGCATCCCGGTGTGAATTTCCTGCGGCAGCGGTGGCGGTGCGTCCGCGCCTTTACCGAACCCCGTGTCGCCAACGTTCTGCACCACAAGCCCCCAGCGAAACTGTTTCGTTGGCATCCAGATGGTGCCGATATCCACGCCCACGCCACTTCCCTTACGCATCTTGGCGTAATCTTCAAATTTGGCTTCGGAAGGCGGGAGAAAATCCAGCATGTCGGCAAACTGCATGGACCCCGCGAAATAGAAACGCTCCATAGGACGGATGGTCGCGCCCACAAAAAAGGACTTCCCTAACGCCAGCGCATAAGAAAGCCCCACGCCCGCATAACTGTCCGAGCGCCACTCGGCATACGGCATCACCGGTGATCTTAACTCCAACCACGTGCTGTTAACCGCGAAAGGGCTGAACTCAAACGCACCAAAACGCATTGCCAAAAGTTCAAGCTGCCCGCGCACCGATTGACGTTCACCAAATTTGTCGTCGAACTTACGCAGCACATCCACCGGCTCGTCCTTCGAACTGATGTTCGTGAGATCGCTGATGGTGCCGAGGGTGTTTTGACCCGCGAATGCATCCAATCCAAACCAACGCATTTGAAAGGCCAGTTTTGGTTCCGCGAGGGTCGCGGGATTAAAGCGAGTGGCCTCATTGGAGTCGAAGGCGGCCACGAATGTGCGTCCTCGCCCGCGCGCTCGTGTTGATTCAAAAAGATGCTCAACTTCGGCGGCGCCGGCTTCCATGGCGAAAAAAACCATCACGAGCGCCCAGGCGCATAGGTTAGGCCGCTTCATGCACGATCCTTTGACGATATTTTTGTTTGATGCTCAGAATTTTACCGTGAGGTCAGCGATGACACCAGGAAAATCGCATGGGAGGTCTGTCGTCGGTAAAGAGAGGGTCCGAATGCTAAGTCTCGGCTGAAGACTTTCTCTTTGTGGGTAACAGGATGCTAAATGTGCTGCCGCGTCCAAGGCTGCTTTTCACGCGGATTTCACCGTCATGAGCTTCAACAATTCCTTTCGCGATGCTTAACCCGAAACCGTGACGTCGTTCACCGTGGGAAGGATGACTGGCAACGCGGCTAAATTCATCAAACACGTAAGGCAAGTCATCAGCGGCGATGCCGACGCCGGTATCCACCACATCGATTTGCCAGAAACCTTCCACCCCATGCAGACACAGACAAACACGCGCGGTGGATGCGGAATACTTAAGGGCATTGCTCACGAGGTTATGCAAAGCTCTTTCGATTTTGCATGCATCCACGAATACCATTGCCTCTCGGGGTTCAATTTCAAGATTGAAAGAAATCCCTTTGGACTGTGCGTCGAGAGCAAAGGCGTGTTCTGTGTCGCGAAGCAATGCCACAAGGTCCACATCACCGTGGTTGAGACGCATCTCCCCCAAGTTGTTGCAGCGCATCGTCATGGCGTCGTCGGCAAAATCCAAGATGCGCTTACAATTTTCGTCCACCATAGCCGCATAACCTTCCTGAAGAAAGCGCTCCGGGGTAACAATGCCGGACAACAGCAGACTGTTGGTGGTGCGAATGATGCCAATGGGTGTTGAAAGATCGTGCACTAAGGCGGTCATCATTTGACAAATGCGCTCGCGATCGATCAAACGATCCAGCTCCTGGCATTCCATCCAATAAGGCAGGAGCTCCGCGAACTGTAGCCGTGCATGACCTTCCGGGGTTATCACAGTGCCAATATCAGCACGCGCGTCCACGAACATTTTTACGATATCGGGAAGAGACGTTTCCGCTGGAATAAAAAGATCTCGCGCTGGCGACGTTGAAGGTGTGGCTGTTAAGTAAACAAATTGCTCCGCCGACAGCTGTGCCAAGGAAAGGCTCATGAGTTGCAGCCACTGCGATTCACTGTGTCCCATGAAGTCATCGATGCGCAGACCGCATCCCGTGTCGGAGCGCCAGCGAACCTGTCCCACACCAAAGATGCTTCGGCCGCGATGTTTCACTTCGAAGTGGACGGAATCACCAACCTTCGCATTGAGATCCGAACAAAGCATGCCACGACGACTGACGTTATCTATGCGTGCCTCGCGCACATCGGCAGCGTGCGCGAGTTGCACCGAAACCAATGGCGTGTCAGTCACGACTCTAAGTTCGCGAGGATTGGGGGCGCGCATTATGAATCCCGATAACAGTGGTTTGTTTTCTAATAATAACTGATGGCGGGCGTTATGGCCTATGGGCAATAGTGTGCATAAATTGGCGCGGGTTCATCAATTTAGGACGCAATTAACCTTCCATTAGTGCATTCGGGCTAAACGCCGCGAGTGCGTCGGCCAAAATTGACTGCCAGTCGTTTTGCGCATCGATTGGGGTGGCATCATCGGCATCGATAATACTCCCGATCAAAGTTCGTTTATCGCGATGTAACGCAACGATTCGTTCCTCGACGGTGTGTCGGGTGATAAAGCGGTAAACGGTAACTGGTCTTTGTTGTCCCATGCGATGGGCACGATCCGTGGCCTGATCTTCAATTTTCGGATTCCACCAAGGATCGAGATGAAGAACATAATCGGCGGCCGTGAGATTGAGTCCGGTACCACCCGCCTTGAGGGATACAAGAAACAGATCCCCTTGCCCTTCTTGAAACTGCTTCACTAAAAGAGCACGCTGCCGCGCGGACGTCCCACCGTCGAGATAAAGATGCTGAATCCCCTCTTGATCCAACGCCTCAGCCAACAACTTGAGGTACCCCGTGAACTGACTGAAGACGAGCGCGCGATGCCCTGCTTCTTTCAGACGATGGGCTATCTCTAAAAACTTTTCCGTTTTGCTGCTGGGGTAATGCCAGTCCGGTAAGACCAGCCGCGGGTCGCAGCATTGTCGTCGCAGACGGGTGAGTTCTGCCAGCATGGAAAAGGATGCACGCCCATCTTCAGCAGCCGACTTCTCCGCCAGCTGCCGCAAAGCTTCCTGCCGCTGCGCCTCGTAGAGGGTTCGCTCCTCGGTGGCCAGAGGAATGAAAATATCGATTTCCGTCTTCGCTGGAAGTTCGTGCAAATGATCTTGTTTCAGACGACGAAGGATAAACGGTTGAATCATCCGGCGCAGGCGCTGCAGTGGTTCGACCGCCTGGTTTTCCTCGATGGGTTTTACAAATGAATCCTGAAACTCCGTCCACGCGGGCAGAAAATCAGGAGCTATCACTTGAAACAAACTCCACAGTTCGCTGAGGCGATTTTCCATCGGCGTACCGGTGAGGGCCAGCATCCAATCCGTCTGCAGACTTTGCACCGCGCGCGCCGTTAAGCTATCCGCGTTTTTGACCGCATGCGCCTCGTCCAGAACCACCGTCGCCCAGCGCCGGGTATTGAGACGCGCCGCCTCACGGTAGGTCAGGCCATAACTACAAAGAACCACGTCGCCCGGTCCGGCACGACGCACCGTCTCAAGGCGATCGCCATCCGCTAAAAAATGCATCGTTAGGTCGGGGGCAAAGCGAGCCGCTTCTTGGCGCCAGTTATAAAGAAGGGATGTGGGCGCAATCAGCAAAACCGGTCCGAGCGACGCGCGACTTTTGAGAATCGCCAGAGTCTGCACCGTCTTGCCAAGCCCCATGTCATCCGCCAACACCGCACCCAAACCCAATTGACTGCGCCGCCACAGCCAATGGTACCCCTCCTCTTGATAGGGACGCAGCGTCGCGTGGAAGTTCTCCAACGGTGATGGCACCGCATCACGGAGATCGCGCCAACGGGCGCACACCGCCTGCCAATCGGGAGCCACTTCTTTTGCTCCCACAAGCGGACTCTTCAGAAGCTCGTTCAATGCCTCGCCATTGTTGGGTGAGAGGCGCACGCCTTCGTCGCAGGCGAGACTTTGATCCGCGAGGCCGAGAAGTTTTTCCCGCAGCGGTTCCGTCACGGGCAGCCAACTGCCATCACGCAGGCTGACAAAACGTTTCCCGTCGGCGATGGCCGCCAGCAGTTCCTTTAATCCAATAGAGGTCTCACCGAGGCGCAGATCCCCCGACGCCATAAACCAATTATTCTTCCGGCGAACACTGATCTGCAAGGCTCCCGGCTCGGCCTCTTCACGCATGGTGAGATGCGCCGGCTTCTCCCGTGGCCACTCCACCACCGCCGCATCCGACGGCATTTCACTTAACGCGGTAAGAACGGCGAGCAGTCGCTCCCGCCCCCGCACATACCATGTGGCGGCAGGCGCGGCCTCCCCATGTAAAAGCCCCAGACGCCGCTGAAGCTCACGCGACGCCTCCTCCTCCCAAACGAGGTCTCTCTTGATTTGCAGAGGTTCGGCCGCCAGCGCATCGAGAATGGACTGCGGTCCGCTCCCCGCTGGAAATCCCGGCCCCGCCAGGGAAGGACGCGCCATGATGCGAATCTGCACCACCTCGCCCTCCCAAGGTTCAAGCCGCACCGCCAAGGGGCGTTTTTCCGCGGGCCGCTCTCGCACCCCATCGCCCACGAGAACAACGGGCAACTGTGACTCGATGCTTCGCAACGCCTCCCAAAGTTCGGCGCGCTTCGTCAACGGCCAGGTGCCATCACTCAAACGGAGCGCGTTCACCACCTGACACAATGCCGGGCTCAGGGACAAAACATGAAAACAATTCCCCGAATGCACGACAAACCCACGTCCCGGAAATTCACGCCAAACAGCATCCGCCGCGGCATCGACCACGAGGTCTACACGAGCTTCCTTCGGAGTGAGAGAGACTTTGAGATAAATTTTTCCACGCCGGACTTCCGTCGGCTCGCCACTTTCTCGCAAGAACACCGCGCGATCATCAACGAGATCACTCCAGAGCCCAAACCAATCCGCGTCCCTTAACTCGTGGGCATTGAGAAAACGCGCGACCCAACGCTGCTGCGGCCGTCCTTCCCAGGAGGATGTCTGTGTCGCGAAGGTGAACCACGGGATGGTCTGACGGCCACCGTTCGTGATTTGCACCAGGTGCAGCCGCTGCCGCTGGTCAATCTCCACCCGCCAGATGGATGGATGACTCTCCCCCACCGCGAGGGATATTTCCTGCCCCAAAAGGAGCAGACGTTCCGGAAGCGTGTTGGCATCCGTGACGACGGGGGCGGCGAGACGCTGCAGGTGCTCCAGACGTTCGTGCAATTTTTTATGAACGATCCACATGTGCGCGCAACGCGCTTCATCCAAATGCACGCGCCCTTCTAGACACGAACACTGCGTCAGGCTGTAGCCACCAGATGCATCAAAAATAGGCAGCGTCATGCGCACGCGATGCGCGCCCTTTGTATCTTGAAGAGAAGCGGTAAGATCTTCGCCATCGAGATGAAGAGAAAGGGACTGAGAGCGCAACTTTTCACCGCGACTCGCGAGCGCCTTCGGATATTGCGCCAGCTCACGCGTCAAAACGTCCGTGAGGGCCGGGTAGCATTCCGCTTCGAGGGTGATCTCGATGTGATCCATGGGGCCGTCCGTAGAGGGTTGATCCCCCATGAAAGCCGCTTTGGCGGCCCAAAGCAACAGAAAAGCCCTTTTCCCCGCCGACTTGACCGACTCAGACTTAGAAATCCCAGGCCATGGATTTTATTCGCTTTTCCCTAGCCTCGGCTAAAAACTTATGCTTAAGCTAGGGCTAGATGAAGAATACCTAAGAGTTTTCTCGTTGAAAGTCGGATCTCGAATCGGCTAGAGAGCTCCCCACTGGAGGATTTATGCAGTTAACTTCTCGGGTGCTTTGGCAGAGAGCCGTTTGTGCTTTCTTTTTTTCCACGCTGATAACCCCAGCGTATGCGCAGGAAGCGGACGACGAATTCGACACAACAGAATCAATGCAGATCCAAGGAACAGGTACAGATACCGCCATGGGCGGTGAGGACGGTGTGTTTGTCATGGGCGCCATCGGCGATTCCATCACGACAGGCTTCGACGCGAAGACTCCCCTCAACAACAAAAGCCTCAGCTGGAGCACGGGCAACAACATCTTCGGCTTCGTTAACAGTCACTACCGTCGCGCGGTGAAAAAATTCTCCGGCCCCGTGGTGAAGTACAACGTCGCCAAGGTCGGGTCGAACAGCGCCGGGCTTGCCCAGCAATTGACACGACTCACGGATAAACTCAAAGGCCGCGAACTGGACTACCTGACGGTCATGTCTGGTGCGAACGATGTGTGCTGGTGGCCACGCGACCACAAAAGTTACCTCGACCGCTACCAAGCCAACATGCGCCAAACCATCGAAACCGCGAAGAAGCTAAACCCGAACGTAAAGATCACCTTAGTTCCCATTCCCAACATGCTGCTTCTTTATGAATTGGGCAAAGCAAAGGGCTGCAGCTACCGCTGGCGCCTCTTCCCCATGTGCGACGTTCTATTCTTTTCGCAGGAAGAGTCGGATCGTGTCGCCTTTGGCGAACGCCTCAGGGATCTGAACGATACCCTGCACGGTCTCGCGGATGAATACTCAGACAATGTGTACTTCGCGGAACGCGTGGGAACTGCTAAATATGTAGTGGAAGATATCAGCGGTATCGATTGTTTCCACCCGTCCATGACGGGCCAACAAAAGATCGCTGAGGATAGTTGGGTTGGTGGTTGGTACGACCGCTAAACAACCAGCGGCCGGAGGCACCATGCAAGCATCCCTTTTAAAAAAATACGGACCGGGTCTCCTGGTCCTTTTTTTCGCCTTTTTGCAGCTGGGCTGCAATCATCTCTTCTACTACCCAGACCGAGAGCTTTGGGTAGACCCCACCCAATTCAAAGGCGGCTTCAAGGATGTGTGGTTTCGCTCCGGCGACGGCACGAAGCTCCACGGCTGGCTTCTCTTTCCCGAAGTCCCCGCGAAAGGCGTCGTGGTCCGCTTCCACGGCAACGCCCAGAATCTGTCAGCCCACAGCGGCTTCAGTTACTGGCTCGCATCCCGCGGCTACTATGTATTCATGTTTGATTATCGTGGTTACGGTCAGTCGGAAGGGGAAACGGATCGGGAGGGAACGATTAAGGACGGCGTTGCCGCTCTCTCGTATGTGAAAAATGACCCCACTCTAAAAAAACTTCCTCTTTTTGTATTCGCGCAAAGTCTCGGTGGCGCCATTGCGGTGTCGAGCCTAAAACGGGAGCAGCCACCGCAGCTCAAGGGCGTCGTTCTCGACAGCACCTTCTCATCCTACAGACATCTCGCGCGGGAAAAGCTTGGGGAGTTCTGGCTCACTTGGCCCTTTCAGTATCCCCTCTCCTACCTCATCAGCGATGAAGAAAGTCCCATCGACGCCATTCACGGTGTGAAGACGCGCTGGCTTTTTATTCATGCGAAGGATGATTTCGTCGTGCCCATGGCGGCGGTGGAAGAACTATACGCACGTGCATCCGAGCCAAAAGAATTTTGGCGTTTGGACAATGGCGGGCACACAGGGGCTTGGGGGGGCGAACTCAATTCCCGCCGCGAACAACTCAGTCAATGGCTGAGTACCGCGGCGAAGGGTTAGCCTGCCGCGGAAACCTTTGGTGCCGCGATGATCTTTTCCAAGGCGTTTAGGAGCGTGTTCGGCTGGAAGGGTTTGACCAACCAACAAGAGGCTCCCGCCTCGCGACCTTCGCGAATGATTTTATAGTCGCCTTCCGTTGTCAGAAACATCACCGGTCCGGTGTACAGCTTCTGTGCACGGATAGTCTGCATCATGGTGATGCCATTCATTTCCGGCATGTGAACATCTGAAATCAGAGCCGTGATGTCAGGCTGCTCGCGCAGCTTTTTAATCGCGTCGGCGCCGTTCTCAGCTGTGATCACTTTGTAACCACGACTTTCTAAAGTGATCGTTAGCTGTTGACGGAAAGACCGTGAATCCTCAACCACTAAAATTTTTTGCGCCATACTTTCTCCAAACAAGTGCCACCCCACTATTGTGCCACAGCTAACGCGCAGAAACTGAGGCATGCTCACAAAATACCCTTAACCAGCGATACCGTGGGTTATTTTCCTCACTATTCTCCGTTCGCACCAAGTAGGATTTTTTTCATGTGCGTTACAATAAAAGAGGCGTCGTGTGTCTCGACGCCTTCCTCCACGCCGCTCAGGAGTATCCTGTGGCATCCAACGTAAAACAATTGTCTCCCCAAATGCGTGATGAACTGGTCGCCGTGTTCGCCGCTCTACCACAAGGTGTTGTGACATTCGGTGCGGACCTTCGCATCCAAGAACTGCACAACCCAGCCGCGGCGCAGCATCT
Organism: uncultured Oligoflexales bacterium; assembly: GCA_964404325.1. Classification (GTDB taxonomy): domain Bacteria; phylum Bdellovibrionota_B; class Oligoflexia; order Oligoflexales; family Oligoflexaceae; genus CAYOJQ01. The sequence goes on along the minus strand of CAYOJQ010000044.1, from coordinate 9,701 downwards.
CAACACGCAGCAATCGCCCGTCGGGCACGACATCGCCTCACTGCTGTTTTCCGATGAGGCTGCTCAGCAAGCAGCGGGTCGTCGGTTCCGCTACGAGTTAGCTGTGGTCTTTAACAACCATCCACTGCAATGGGACGTCAGCCGTCACCAGCTCCCCCATAAACTCCACCGCGTCAGTCGCCTCGGTGAGCAAGTTTTTCGCCTGCAGTACATACCGTTTTTTGATGACAACGATCTTCTACACAAAATAGCTCTCATCATTGACGACATCACCACTTTCGAAGGTCTGCGAGAGCAGATTCAAGAATCGGAACATAAACTAGAAATCATCGCTGACCTCCTTAAGGTTCACGATAGTGTTTTCATCGCGTTTCTCGATGAAACAGAGCGCATTTTTGAACAGTGTCATTTAGCGATTGGCATGCTCTCGTCGAAAAAAGGCGAGCAGGTCATGGCGGCGTTTGACACGCTCATGCGTCAGATCCATACATTAAAGGGCTGCGCGGGACTCTTTAATCTTGTCGCGATTCAAAATGCCGCGCACGCCGTGGAAGAAAAACTCACCGCTTTGCGGGAAAAAGGCCCT
>CAYOJQ010000044.1:0-9057 GCA_964404325.1 uncultured Oligoflexales bacterium | reverse complement strand
ATATACTGCCCATCGTGCAGGTGAGCCAACTCGTTACGTCGATTGAAGAAGAAGTGGCCCGCTATCTCGCGGTGCGTCGCGAATTACTCAATCGTGAATTTGATCCCAACGCGCAGGACGTGCCACACGGTCACGCGCTGTGGCTTCTATCTTTAACGGAACGTCTTTCACAAGCGCTGCGCAATCCTCTCCTCAGTCTGCGTGACATCGACGCGCTCTTTTTCGAATTGCAACGCGCCGCGGAACGCCTTGGAAAAACAAATCTCACCCATCACCTCCGTCGTTATGATCAGATGATCGAACGTCAGGCCACGGAAGCGGGAAAGTTATTGCGCCCGCTTGTGATTGACGGTGAGGATCTTTATTTCGATGTCAAAACCATCACACGCATTGCGGACATGATCACCCACTGCGTGAATAACGCGGTTTCCCATGGCATTGAAAAACCAGAGGAGCGGGAACGCGCTGGTAAAGTTAAAGCAGGACAGATATCCGTGCGCTGTGAACGCGAGCACGGCATCGTCACCATTCACATTCATGATGACGGACGCGGCATCGATCCAGCGCAGATTGCCCTGCACGCGGTGCAGCGCGGTCTTGTCACCGCGGAAGAAGTGGAAGAAATGGACGACAGTCAGTTATTGCAGCTGATTTTTTCTCCAGGTTTTTCCACCGCCACGACGATTTCTCAATCGAGCGGCCGCGGTTTTGGCATGAGCGCGATCTATGAAGTGGTCCGTGAGCTGAATGGCGATATGGGCATTCAAACCACTCCAGGTCGCGGATGTCTTATTGAACTAAGCATTCCCGATCCGGATCGTCAGGCTCTGCCGCATTTCGGGCTATTTGATTTAGCGGATGCCATTCGCCACGCGATGCCACCGAGCCGTCGCTTTCACACACAGGTTATTTTTGACCCTGACTCTCAGGGACAAGATTTTCCGATGTTTGGCGATCGTATTGCGTTGCACCAGTTTTTTCATAGCCTCCATCATTTGATTTTCGATCACTCCAATCAAACGGGACCGGTGACGTTGAGCGTGCAGCCGCTAGCGGGTAAACGCAAGGTGGACAGCGAACGCTTTTATCGCATCACTTTGTCGAGCAAAGGGCTCAAGCTTCCAGCCGATACTCTCAAGGCGCATCCTTTTGCACGCGTGAATGAATTGCTTCCGCGCGTTCAGGGGGCGATGCGCATCACCAAAAAAGGCGCGCTGGAAATCAATATTGCCTCGGGCATGCCACAGCAGTTGGACAACTTCCATTTTGAAGTGGTCTTCTGCCTTAAGGACGCAACGCTCGCGCGCCGCTTTGTGGAGAATTACTTCACCACACAGATGCGGTTTGCGACGTTTGCCTTCGCGAATTCCGTGGAAGGGCTTTCCACACCCGCGGGACCGCGCATCATCATTGTGGACGACGGGCACTTGTCACGATATCCCGACGCCTTGGCAGCCGCCGCGTCCGAGCCGCACACACAATGGATCCTTGTTTCCGATGATCCTCATTCACTGCCATCAGCGGTGATGAAAAACATCCCAAGCCAGCCACTCGTGGTGGCGCCGCCATTCACACGCTCACTGGCCTTCCAGGTGCTGGAATTAACAGTTCTAAAACTTTTGGTGATGGATCGTTTTCAGCAGGTGGATTTATTGGATAGCGAGCAGGAAGAAGCTGTTTAAAAAAGAAAACCCGCTTGAAAAAGCGGGTTTTTTATTTCGTAGGATAATGGGGACGGAGGGCTCCATCCCGATTTACTTAATTTGGTAAATCACAGAAGAATGTCGTTCCTTCCGTAATATCGATGGTCACGTTATTATCGACGGGATTGCGGTCTTTTCCATCCAATCGAGTTTGGATCAACTTCGCGCAGTTAATGCTCGTGACTTTCACGCGTGGCTTATCATAGGTGGCGCTAATCTCACACTTCCCCGTGTAATCCAACGCTTTCATGGATTCGGAATCACGATACATCGTGTACTTGTTCAACGTCTGGCTGGAAGCGGAATAAAGCGTCTGCACTTCAACAGCGCAGCCATCAAATTTCCCACCAACAGGACCTGATTTATTGTCACTCGCCTGCGAGCACGTATAGGTTTTTGACTTTGTCTCGAAGCCTTTGATTTTAACGGTAAGCGTTGGCTTACCATCACCGGCTGAGAAAGCCGCCTGGAACAGGCCGCTGTCCGCCTGCAGCTCGCATCTATCCACGCGTGTGAGCTCCGATTTTCCGTCGCCCACATCATCCGTTTTTGGCGCGTTCACTGTGACAATTGTGGAATAAATAGTCGCGGGACCGCTGTCTTTTTTATCTTCCTTATCGCCACCGCATGCGCTCAGCGTTAAAAGTCCTAAGCAAAGCCAAACGTTTCCGTGCCGCATCAGTCCCTCCCTGGGCTTTTGTGACGTTATATTCGCGCCGTGACGCTAAATTTTTAGTCGCGACGGATTGTCTTCTGATCGAGCTCTTCACGGTAAGTGTACTCACCGCGTAAGATCTGAATCACCAGCTTCTGCAATTCACTCGCGTTCATGGTGCCGAACTGCTGGAAAATCTGACGCATCTGCTCGGATGCATCGCCGTCTTGATTCTTGAGCAAATTGCCGTAAGCCGTCATGCGCATCTTCATGGCACGCGGTGAAAGCTTGCGCTTCTTCGCATAGTTCTCGATTAAAAATTTCGATGAGTCACTCATCTGCAAATAGAGGGCGATCATTTCATCTTCTGGTGTCCAGTCGTTCTTCGCGGCGCTGCCGCCACCAGTGCTACCGCCGGTGCCGCCACTGGCGACCTTACGGCGGCCTTTTGAGCGCTCGGCTTCTTCTTTCTTGGCTTTCAACATGCGGGCTTGGGCCGCGCGGAGATCATCTGCAAAGGACATGGTTCCCTCGATCGGAAAAGACGGTTTGGCGTTGGCTCAAGGGTTTAAACCGATTGTAGCCGCGAGAAAACCAAAAAAAGACATTCCCTAAAATAGGATACCATAGGAGCCGCCTTCACAGTATAAAGCTCCCTCACCGCACGAGGACCCGCATGCAGATCAAAGCCCAAGACGTAACCAAACGCTACGGGACATTTAGTGCCGTAGCCGGGGTCAGCTTTACGGTGCAAAGCGGTGAATGTCTCGGCCTTCTCGGCCCTAACGGTGCCGGAAAATCCACCCTTATTAGCCTGATTTACGGCGCAAGCCCGCGAAGTGGCGGCCACCTAAGGGTTGACGGCATGGACCCCGATCGCGAAGCCCGAAGGCTACGCCGCCGGCTGGGCGTGGTCACGCAAGAGAATGCCCTTGATGAAAGCATGAGCGTTCGGGAAAACATGCTGATGTTTGCCGGCTTTTACGGAATGGCGAAGGAAAGGCGGGACGCGCAGGTGGACGAGCTGCTGCGTTTCATGAATCTCAGCCATAAGGCGGATGCTTCCATCCGCGCCCTCTCCGGCGGTATGCAGCGGCGTCTCGTCTTTGTACGAGCCCTGCTCGGTGATCCGGCGCTGGTTATCCTCGATGAACCCACGACGGGACTTGATCCCGCGGTCCGGCATCTGCTTTGGCAAAAGATTCAGGAACTCAAACAAAGCGGCGTCACGATCCTCCTCACCACCCATTATATGGACGAGGCGGAAATCCTCTGCGATCGCCTGCTGATCATGGATCAGGGAAAGATCGCGGCCGAAGGGGCACCCAAAGCGTTGATAAAAAAACACTCCCCGGGCTTTATCGCCCATTTCGCCCCTGACGAGAGTGCGTTGAACCGCGCGAAGATCTTGATTCAGCAGGACGCTAGCTACAACCTGACGTCTCACAACGCGGGCTTCTCCATCCGTACCTCCGATCTGCCGCGTCTGACGGCGGCCCTGCAAAACATTGGGGCGGAGCCCAGCATGATTCGCCCGACAAACCTGGAAGACGTGTTTTTGAAGATCACGGGACGGGAGCTGACCGAACATGCGTGAATTTTGGTACCTCGCCGGTCAGGTTGCGTTGCGCCACTGGCGCATTTATCGGAAAAATCTTTTTTCCAACATGATCCCGACGCTCACGGATCCCATCTTCTTCATCATCACGTTCGGCATTGGGTTGGGCGCGTACGTGAACCAGGTCCAAGGCATGACGTACTTAGAATACATGGCCCCTGGTCTCGCGATTTCAACGGCGCTGTTCACCGCCTACTTCGAGACGAGTTATAACTTCTATGTGCGTCTGACCTACGAGCACATTTACAAGGCGATGCAAACGACACCGATTGGACCAAGAGAGATTTTCGCCGGCGAACTTCTCTGGCTCGCCACCAAGGGCGCCATCATGGCCGCCGCCGTGACTGTGGTTCTTGCCTGTTTTGGTTTGGCAAAGGGCCCGTGGATTCTTCTCATCCCGCTCGTGGGCTCCCTCACCTCGCTCGCCTGCGGCGCATTGGGCCTTATCGCCACGGGCTACGTGAGCAACATCAATCAGTTCCAAACGGTTTACGCCCTGATCGTGAGCCCTATTTTCTATTTTTCCGGGATCTTTTTCCCGCTCACGCAACTGCCTGAATGGTTGCGCATCGCCGTGCATTTCTCGCCCCTCTATCACGGGGTGCGCATGGCGCAACAACTGTTCTGGCAACAAGACGTGCTGCCCACGTTGGTGATCAATGGCAGCTGCCTTATCGTTGCTTTTGTCTTATTGGGATGGTTCGCTTACAAGAAGATCTATCCGAAGCTCTATCATTAGGTTCATAGATGAGAATCATGCCTCGCGCCTGGAAGGAACGCCTGCAACTATGGTTGATACCGTGGTTGGTCTACGTCATCGTGCGTCTTATCTACGCCACGGTCCGGGTTAAAGTGCATGGCGGCGAGCATAGAAAGGCTTTTCTTGATCGGAAAGCCCCTTACCTGTTGGCGATCTGGCATGAAAACGTGTTCTTCGCCCCCATCCTCTGTCGCGGCTGGAACATAGGCATTGTCATCTCGGCATCGAAGGACGGGGAGATGATCACCCGTCTCGTGAATCGTTTTGGTCATTTCGCATTCCGCGGTAGCTCCACACGCGGCGGCCGAGCCGCTCTCGCCGGCTTAAGGCGTCATCTCGCCAGTGGCGGCAGTGGCGCCATCACCCCCGACGGACCGGTGGGCCCGCGGCACAAAGTGAAGGCCGGACTGATCTCCGCCGCACAATCCACAAAAACCCCGATTCTCCCCTGGCACTACGAAGCGGAACGCCAGTGGGTGCTGCACAAAACCTGGGACAAACACAAAATCCCTAAACCTTTCAGCATAGTGCACGTTCGCATGGGCGAACCCATCCACGTGGATCAAGACCTCCCCGCGAATCAATTCGATGGAGAAGTTGATCGCATTGAGAAACTGCTCTTGGCAAACTCCCAAGCGTGCGTCGCCTTAAGCAACGCTAAACCCCTCTAAGTAAAATTGACTGGGCACCTATAAAAATCGTGTGCTATACCCTGAGCATATCTCATTATGACATGGTGAGGCGTGCTCAGTCGGATGGTGCAACATCGCAGTCCCAATCTTCGCGCAGATTATTTGTCCGTCCATCGACTGACAAATACCGACGTGCGACACATGCATCAAATCTGGACGCGTTATTTTCATAACAGCGTTTTTGAAAATTTCGAACGCGATATCCGCCGCAATGATGGCGTCGTTGTTGTGCGGGATTTAGATGTGGACCGCATCGTGGGTTTCACCACCATGAAAAAAGTGAATCTCACCTATCACGGAAAAAAAGCCGCGGGGGTTCTGAGCAGCGATTCGGTTGTGGATCACCAGTATTGGGGCAATAACGAGTTTCTTGTTGGCTATCTTTCTTTCCTGACTCATCTGAAGCTGCGGCATCCTTGGCGGGATGTTTTTTGGATGGTCACCGCGAAAAATTATAAAACCTATCTTTTCATGGCGCAGAACGTTCAGATTTATTACCCGCGCTTTGACAAGCCCGAGCAAACGGACATGAAAACCGCCATCGATGACGTCTGTCAGTCCCTCTATGGAAAGCATTACGACGCTCACAAGGGTGTTCTTTACTTCGGACCGGAAAGTCAGAAGTTTCGCGCCGAACTTGCGCCCATCAATCAAGAGCTGCGCCAGCGCTTTCCCGAGATCGCGTATTTTGAACGCCAAAATCCCGAGTGGTCGAATGGTCGCGCGCTGGCGTGTGCCGGTGTGATTGATTGGTCGTCTTTATTTGTGTACGGGCGCAATATTCTGCGCCGCACCCTGCAAGATCGTTTTCCGTTTCTCAATCGCCGGCGCCCCGGCGTGAGCGGCTCGGAAACCTTACTGCGCCCACGCTTTCCCAAACACATTTAGCTCGCCGCGCGGCGCGGTTCCATCGCGTAGCGATTGATCAGTGGATCGCGTTCGACAAAATCAATGGGCATCACTCGGCGCCCCGCTTCTTCTTCCAGCGCACACAAGTAATCCAGCAAATCCGTCGATGAAACAATGCCGATAAGATTTTGATCCACATCCACGATGGGAATGGCTTCAATACGGCAGCAGATCATGGTCGCGGCGACGTTCGCGACACTGGTGGAGGGAAGACAGGTAACCACGCCGCGGGTCATGACTTTCGCGATGGGCACCCCTTCCAGTTGTAGCTTCCTGTCTTTGTAGGTGCCGTAAAGCAAAACGTCTCCTTGTGAAACCATGCCGACAACCTTTCGATCCTCGTCAACAACCGGCACATGCGTCACGCCGCAAGTTTTCATGATTTCATAGGCATCAAACAAACTATCGCATGGCGCCAAGCAATATACTTTGGATGTCATAATGTTCTTCACGATCTGCATCGGTTCCCCCTCGGATCTACGGTTATCTGACATGGTTGCTGACGTGACTCCGGCTGCAGGATCCGAGCCAATATTGGCCAGGAGGCCAAATAAAGTTTCGGAGCGACAAAAGCGCCCCGTGGATGAAGCTTTTAAGCAGACTGGCCACCAGACTCATAAACGAGACTGCTGCTAGACTCACAAGCGATTTGGAAATATATTGCGTTACTTACGGCCATGGGATGGCAGAACACCACAGGAAAAAATCTATGCAGCATGCCTTTTTGGAACACCTGCGTCAGGAAACGAAAAAACTCCACGCGGAAGGCCTCTATAAAAAAGAACGCGTGATTAGCTCTCAACAAAGTGCTCGCATTGAGGCGCAGGGAAAATCCGTCATCAATCTCTGCGCCAACAACTATCTCGGACTCGCCAACAACAAACAACTCATCGCCTCGGGGCAGAAAGCGCTGGAGAAATATGGTTACGGCCTTTCTTCCGTGCGTTTTATCTGCGGCACGCAGACCGTTCATAAAGAGCTGGAACAAGGTCTGTCGCAGTTTCTGGGGATGGAAGATACGATTCTTTACAGTTCTTGTTTCGACGCCAACGGCGGTTTGTTCGAGACGCTTTTCGGTCCCGAGGATGCCATCATTAGCGATGCTCTGAATCACGCATCCATCATCGACGGCATTCGTCTCTCCAAAGCGAAACGTTTTCGTTACAACAACAACGACATGGCGGATCTCGAGCAGCAATTAAAGGCTGCCGCGGGCAGTCGCTTTAAAGTGATTGCCACCGACGGTGTGTTCTCCATGGACGGTATTATCGCCAATTTGCGCGCCATCACCGATTTAGCGGAAAAATACGACGCGCTGGTGATGGTGGATGACTCTCACGCCGTGGGTTTCATGGGAGAGAAAGGACGCGGCACGCATGAGCACTGCGGCGTGATGGGGAAAATCGATATCCTCACTGGCACGTTGGGTAAAGCACTCGGCGGCGCTTCTGGCGGTTACACCTCCGGTCCTAAGGAAATCGTGGAATGGTTGCGCCAGCGTTCACGCCCATACCTCTTCTCAAACACGTTAGCTCCGGTGATTGCCGCTGCCTCAGTGGACGTATTGAAGATGCTTAGCGGTAGCGATGAGCTCCGCCGTAAACTGAAAGACAACACCGCGTTCTTCCGCGCCGGCATGACGAAGCTTGGCTTCAAGATCATTCCGGGCGAACACCCGATTATTCCCGTGATGCTGGGAGACGCCGCGCTGGCGAGCAAGATGGCGGACGCGCTGATGGAATACGGCGTGTACGTGATTGGTTTTTCTTATCCTGTTGTTCCGCACGGACAAGCGCGCATTCGCACGCAAATCTCCGCGGCACACAGCAAAGAAGATTTACAACAGGCTATGGACGCCTTTGCGACGGTTGGTAAAAAACTTGGAGTGATTGCATGACGCGCACAATGAAATGTCTCATGAAAAAAGAACGCGCTCCGGGTTTGTGGGTAGGCGAAGCGCCTATTCCAGAAGTCGGACCAAATGACATCTTAATCAAAATTAAAAAGACCGCGATTTGCGGCACAGACCTCCATATTTACAACTGGGATGAGTGGGCGCAAAAAACGGTACCCACCCCGATGATCACCGGCCACGAATACGTCGGTGAAGTGGTGGAAGTCGGCAGCGCCGTGGATGGCTACAAAGTGGGCGACCGCGTTTCTGGTGAAGGTCACCTTACCTGCGGTCATTGCCGCAACTGCCGCGCCGGTAAACAACACCTCTGTCGCAACACCCTGGGTGTGGGCGTCAACCGCCAGGGATGTTTCGCCGAATACTTAAAACTGCCAGCCGATAACGCCTTTAAAATTCCCGCGAGCATTCCCGATGAGGTGGCGTCGATCTTTGATCCATACGGAAACGCGGTGCACACAGCTCTGTCCTTCGATCTTGTCGGCGAAGACGTGTTGATCACTGGTGCTGGCCCAATCGGCATCATGGCGGTGGCGATCTGCAAGCATGCGGGCGCACGTCACGTTGTGATTACCGACATCAACGAATACCGCCTGGACCTCGCAAAAAAAATGGGCGCCACACGCGCCGTAAACGTTAAACATGAAAATCTCAAAAACGTGATGAAAGAACTCGGCATGACGGAAGGATTTGATGTGGGACTAGAGATGTCCGGCAATCAAAGCGCTTTCGAATCCATGCTGGAGACCATCAATCACGGCGGGAAAATCGCTCTTCTCGGCATTCTACCGGACAAGGCCGCCATCGA
>CAYOJQ010000043.1:0-30974 GCA_964404325.1 uncultured Oligoflexales bacterium | reverse complement strand
AAAGACCTCTTAGATCTTGCAAGACAATGCGCGTTGCTTTTTTATCTGCCGCCGCTTGAGCGGCGACTTTAGCGATATCGAGAGGACCCATAATTTTACTTACCTATAGAGATTGTGAGTTTTAATATATACCGCCACATCTTGTGACAGCGCGTCGTCGTTTACGCGCTGATCTTGCTCAAGAAAACGTTGGCGGATTTCACGACTAGCCCCTGCCTGGGGCGTTTCTTCAAGAAGGTAGACACCTCCACCAGTCAGCTGATCTCCCACGAAACGTTCTTGAGAGGCATCCCATTTCGCACTTTCATCCAGCTTTCTCAAGACCGAAAGAACATCCTCACGAATTAAAGAAAAACCGTGCCTTGGGCTAATGATAAGCGCCGCAAGGGCAAGAATTTCCTTGGGTGAACGCCAATGCACAAAATTTTGTATCTGATCGGCGCCAACCAAGATGCCCAGCCGCTTCGATGAGCCAACGCGCCATGCCTTAAGTGTATTGAACGTGTAGCTGGGTGCCGGAAGATTTCTCTCGAAATCCGATACCGAAACCCTCTCGCCCAGGGGGAAATTCAAACGGCACATCGCCAGTCTGTCATCGAATGACGCTTTCGTTTTTTTCTTGTCGAGAACGGTCGAAGGAGGTTCGTGGGCTGGACAAATAAAAAAATGGGCGTTGCCAAAACGATTCATCGCCAGTTCGAGGAGACTACGGTGGCCCAAATGAGGGGGATCAAATGTGCCACCAAGGAATATTTCTTCAGGACCGAAACACTTCATGCATTCAAATCGATATCATCAGCTCGGTGAATGAAATTCCACCCTTCATAATCTTCGTTCTTTTTCGGAGCATCTGATTTAGTTGAAACATCAGTGCGCCCTTTTTCCGCTTCAATCAACTTGAATAGCTTACGCTTCAGCTCAGGCAAGCCATCACCCTTAACCGCTGAAATAACGGAAATATCAAAGGAGAGAGCTTTGAGCTCTTCTAACTGTGCTTCCCATTCCTCGTTATATTCTTTTAAGTCAGCCTTGGTGACGATGAGGTGAAACTTCTTCTTAACCAGCTCTTCGCTGTAGCTTTGCAGCTCGAAGCGGAGTTTCTCAAAGGCATCCACAGGACGAAGACCTTCCACACTGAAGCCATCAAGAACGAACGCGATCACTTTTGTGCGCTCAAGGTGTTTAAGGAATTCGTGACCAAGGCCTTTGCCTTCATGGGCGCCTTCAATCAATCCTGGGATGTCCGCGGCAACAAATGATTTTCCCGTCAAATCATCCAACGTTACAACGCCAAGGTTCGGAACGAGTGTTGTAAATGGGTAATCAGCGATTTTCGGTTTTGCGCGGCTAATGCGACTTAACAACGTTGATTTTCCCGCATTGGGAAAGCCAGCGAATCCAACATCCGCGATAACCTTAAGCTCCATGCGCAGATTAAATTCGATTGAGGGTCCGCCGCCGGTATTCTCTTCCGGAGCTTGATGGGTTGCGGAAAGATAACGTAAATTTCCGAGCCCTCGTTTTCCGCCCTTGGCGAGGAGAAGGAGCTCTTTATCAGCAATGACTTCGCCAACAATCTCGCCGGTATCATCATTCACAGCAACCGTACCGAGTGGCACGGGGATGATTAGATCCTCACCATCTTTCCCCGTCTTACCGTTAGTTCCACCCCTTTGACCATTCTCAGCGTTGTACAACTGACGATAATACATGCCGCTGAGTGTATTGAGGCCATTGTCGCCCACCAAATAGACGCTACCACCAAAGCCACCGTCGCCACCGTCGGCGCCAAGCTTAGGCATATTTCGAGCCGCGCGGAAGCTAACCATACCGGCGCCACCAGCACCCGAACGCACACGAATCTCTGTCGAATCGACAAACTTCATAAAAAACCCATTTGATGCAGCGTATAGATAAATTTGAGAAGGCAAGGGGAGCATTAAAAAGGCGCCATATCTGACGCCTTATCGCAAACAATTCAATTCAGAACAAAAAGAAAGATGCGTGAGAGACTAAGGAACAACGCTTACGAATTTGCGCTTTCCAGAGGTGTTGTATTCCACCGTGCCTTCCGCCAAAGCGAAAAGCGTGTAATCTTTTCCGGTGCCAACATTCTTGCCCGCATGGAAGGTAGAACCTACTTGGCGAACAATGATGTTACCAGAAACGACTTTCTCACCACCGTATATTTTAATTCCGCGATACTGCGGGTTAGAATCGCGACCGTTCTTTGTACTACCGCCGGCTTTCTTTTGTGCCATCTCTTTCTTCCTTAATTCTTAATCGCGCCGATCTCGAGGACCGTAACAGCCTGCTTGTGGCCGCGCGTACGCTTATAGTTTTTACGACGCTTCTTTTTGAAGATAACAACTTTTGGGTTGTGCATCTGCTTCTTGATCGTGGCTTCTACTGCTGCGCCCTTAAGGAAAGGTGCGCCCAAAGACATTTTGTCGCCGCCAATCACCAGAACTTGGTCGAGGCTGACCTTGTCGCCTTCATTACCAGTGATGAAATCTACTGTGATTTCATCGCCTTTGGAAACCTTATACTGATGGCCACCGGCCTTCACAACGGCGTACACGTGAATAAACTCCTAATATTTCAAATAGTTCCGGTTGCTCGAGATAACTTATCCACAGCTTCATAAGAGCGTGTCATAATGTTAAAACCAAAGCACGCTGTCAACCGCTAAATATCCCTGCGGGAGAAAAAATGCCAACGATTTCTACAGCTCAAGGAAAGCTATTTTACGAGGTTCAAGGCAAAGGTGAACCAGTTGTAATTATTAGGGGAATGTCGTTTTCGAGTCGGCACTGGCTCGGTTTCGATAAGAAACTCGCCCAATACTATAAGGTTATAACATTCGACAATCGCGGCGTTGGACGCTCACAAGCGAAGCTTGATTGGCGTTACTCCATGCGCCTTCTCACCGACGATATCTGTCAGATTTTAGATGCGGTCGGAGTTGATGATGCCCACTTCATGGGATTTTCTCTTGGTGGGATGATGAGCCTCTCAACAGCGCTGCTTCGTCCAGATCGGACGAAAAGTATCACCCTCGTGAACTCAAGCGTCGGCGGCATGCTCGTTCCGCGTCTTGCTCCCGCCGCCCTCTACACCAGCATTCGTTATGGTCTCGACCAAGACCGATTGGTGGGCGAGCTGGCAAAGGTGCTCGTGTTCAAAGGCACCGACGAATGGAGTAAGGAAAAAATTGCCGACGAGTTTAAGAAGATCTACAGGCAAGAAGGTTTCCCGACATTCGCGACTGCCATGCAGCTCTGGGCCGCGGCTAGATTCCTTGTCACAGATGATCTGAAGAAATTGAAGACGCCCACTCTTATAGTTTATGGCGCCAACGATATTTTCGTGCCGCCCATTAACAGCCTCAAGCTGCACAAAGTTATTCCACACGCCAAGCTCCTCAAAATTGAGGAAGCAGGCCATGAACTGATGCTCGATAAACCCAACGAACTTATTGATGAGTACGGAATGTTTTTGAAGAGCTTAGGCAAATAGTGCAGTCAAAAGGCAAAAGTTAACCGCAGTTTCGCAAGTCCCCGCAGGTAACCCTCTATTTTTCCTTCGCTGAAGATTGGCACGCATCGTGCTTAAAGAGGAAGTGGAAAAATCCTCGAACCTCAATTTATCGTCATACGAGTGAAAAGCTTTAGCGAATGGATTTGAGTCTTTTTAACAACACGGCAAATAAAGTAGCGCCTAGCGACGTTTCCGCTCCGTCGTCTAGCCGAGGCGATGCACAGCCGTCGACGCAAAAAGACAACGAAAAGTTTACCTCGCTTCTTTCAACTCCAGGAAAAACGCAAACACTTCCAGTCCAGAACGCGGCTCGGTCGCAAATAGATGCCGCAGCGGAGAATCTTGCCCAGCCAGCTCCTGCTCCGCAGGAATTGCAGCAAGCAGCCTTGGATCAAACTCTATTTGATGTTCTCGGAACAAATCCTCAGACAGAATCTTCAGGGCTGATGCAAACGCCAACCACTTCATTGGGTGAAGCGTTACAAGCAGGACTGGATCCAACTCTTCTCCAAGCGCAAGCTGTAACGTCAAAACAGTCTGTTGGAGTTCCCGTCAAGATCCAAGCGATTTTGGATTTTATTCTTAAGAGTGATGGGCTGGCGGAAAAAGCGCCGGTGCTCGCTTCCTTGAAAGCGCAAGCAAGGACTCCTCTTCTGGATTTATCTTCCATCGTTGAAGAAAGCCCGTTCTTTAAAGAATTGGAACTCAGCGCAAATCCAGAAGAGCTTTTAAAGAAGTCCATGCCTGTGGCGCAGCTTCTCGCCCAGCTGCAGGTTTCTCCAAAAATGCTTTTGGCATTGGATGCCGCAGGGTTTGATCTGCGTGACAAAACAAGTCCGGAGCAGGTGCTTAAGGCATTAGGCATTTCACCTGAAAAGATTGGCCATGCTCTTAACCAATTGCAGTTAGGTCAAGCCGAGGTCTCTCAGGCGCCGACAATGCCTACCCAGAATCCTCACGCGCAGAAAAAAGTGGCTTCAAAAGAAGCGCCAGCGGAAACAACCGCTCCTCATGCGCCAACGACAAAACCAACGGAAGGCTCAAAGCTACCGCAGCAGCAAACTCAATCAACAGCCAACGCCGAAACCCCGGTTGTGAAGTCTGCAGCGACAGATCCATTTGAACAAATGGGCACTCGCATGACCAAGGCTTCTACAACCAAAATGTCGTTTCAAGATGATGAAATCACTGCGCCGTCCTCAAACGATGTGCGCACGGAAACAACACAGGTTATCACCGCGAACGATCTCACAGCTCAAGAAAAAATCCCTGAGCTGCGCACTGACAATGAGAAGATTGTAACGAGTGAAGGACTTTCAACACCGACGCCGAAAGCACCCCGCGAAGAAACTCTTGAGGCGCTTTTGCGTCGCCAATTTGTTAGCACCGATGAGCCTTCTCGGGCTCTGTCTAAAAAAGATGAAACCGTCGAAGCGGATACCACCAGCCCAATTATAATCTCCGCAGAGGGCAAGACGGTTGCCACGCCAGCGAAATCGTCCGTCAACCTCACTCCTGATTTAATGATAGCTGCGCAAAAAATGCCCATTTCCCAAAATGAAGGAACTTGGGAGAATAAGAAAGATTCCTTCATGGGTGAAGGTGAGAGCCTTCAGCCCGCAGAGAAAGAGGAAGAACTTTCGAACACAGAGGCAAAAGGTCCTGACTTTTCTCTGCATGAAGCCATTCAGCACAAAACAAATCGCGTTGAGCACAAACAAGAAGCATCCGCGAAAGACCCTGTAAACGAATCTCACTTCGCTGAACGCGCGAAGGAAATATTTGATAAAGCAGAAATGCTCGTCAAGGATGGCGGCGGGTCCATGAAGATCGACCTCAGCTCGCATGAGTTGGGTAAACTAGACCTCGCCGTAGACGTTCAGGCCGATAAGGTTGATCTTCGCATCATTGCTAGCTCGGAAAATGTTAAGGACATTCTCACTCAAGAGATTCCAAAACTACGCGATGCCTTGAATGGCCAGAATCTTCACCTAAAGAACGTAGAAATTTCCCATCAGTCCATGGGTGGATGGAATTTCAATAATCAGGCGCAACAGCAACGGACTTTTGACTTACAGAATCCAAAGTCTGATTCATTGGGAACGCGAAAGGTCGATTCCATGCGAGCCTTCGCTCCGAGACCTCGCAGTTACGCGAACCCCATTTCCCATAGCGGTCAAATTCAAGTTCTTGTCTAAGAGAGTAGAACAACATGCGAGCTGATCTCCAAGAACAAATAGCACCGACGATGAGCCTTGGGGCTACCCAAGACTTTAGCGATCAGAAAACCACATCGACTGAAAAGGCGATCGACAGCACCGTCGATAATCGCACCAGTTTTAAAGACCTCATCTTGGCTTCCGAAGACGAAGCCCGAAAAGAACGTGACGCAAAGAAGAATAACGACCTTTCCTCAGCCAAAAACGACGCCGAGTTTCTCCAGAAACTTCAGGACATGTCTAAGCCTAAACAAGAAATCAAAAACACACTCGATAAAGATGACTTTCTAAAATTGTTTGTGGCCCAGCTGCAACACCAAGACCCATTGAACCCCGACGACGGCGCCGAGATGGCGAGTAAGCTCGCGCAGTTCAACAGTCTTGAACAGATGATGAACGTCAACAAGAACCTCGAGAAGATGTCCGAAGCGCAAAATAGTGATCGCTCTTCTCGCTTGGTCAACTATCTCAATCGCGAAATCACAACGACTGGCGGTCAGGTACGATTGGGAGCCGGTAAGCTCGTCACTGACTCATCCTACGAATTGGCAAAGGATGCCACCAGCGCTTCTCTTCAGGTGCGAGACGCCGCCGGATCCGTCATTCTTGAAAAGCCGCTTGGCAGCTTAAAAGGTGGCACACATCGACTCGATTGGGATGGAAAATCGGCGGATGGCCAGCCGCTTGGGGACGGCACATATTCTTTCTCCCTCACGGCTAAAGATATCGATGGAATGGATATTCCTATCAAGCTCACAAGTCGCTCAACAATCGTCGGCATCGATGTAAAAGATAAGGACGGTGGGTTCTTCACAGAAAATGGGCGCGTAAGGTATGCGGACATCGTTTCAATTGGTAATCCCGGTTTCAAACAAGCCGCGGATCAAATCGCACAGCAGGCAAAGCCCTCATCCATGGCTTCAACCGGCGAGAGCCTTGAGAAGTTAAAAATCGACAATCAATTGCATCCCGACGAAAAGTCGAAAGAAAAAGAGATGAAAACTGCGGCTCCGGTGAAGGCTGAAGAAGCGCCCGTGAAGGCCGTATCCGTTAAGGAAGAAAACAAAAAAGCGGCGGATGACGAGCTCGCCGCTAAGTCATGATCTCGTAAGAAGGCTCCTGAAGCGCCTGCGTCGTAATCCCCGTCTTCTCAAAATGAACAATAAGGCCATGTTTATCGACCAACTGCTGGTACAACTGCCTTTCTTCATTCAAGAACCAATTCAAAATATCTTCGCGCACTTTAATCTGCAGATCTTTCTGCTTCGTTCGTAAAACATGCCGCTCAATATCCCGAACTAAGTTATATGTCTCCGTCTGAATCGAGTGAATGCGACCACGTCCATCACAGTAGTCGCAGGGCTCCGTCATGACTCGTTCCAAAGAATCGCTCGTTCTCTTACGAGTCATCTGCACGAGGCCTAATTCATTAATGGAGAGAACATTCGTACGCGCCTTATCAGCACGGAGCCTTTCTTCCAAACGAAGATTAACACGCTCTCGATCCTCGCCATGCTCCATGTCGATAAAGTCGATGACAATGATGCCACCCATGTTGCGGACGCGGAGTTGGTGGACGATCTCATCCACTGCTTCTAAGTTCGTCTTAAGTATCGTCTCGCGCGCATTCGCACTACCAACAAACTTCCCCGTGTTCACATCGAAAGACGTCAACGCTTCCGTCTGATCTATGACTAAGTAACCACCGGACGGAAGCCACACCTTTTTTGCAAGGGCGATGGCAATGTCCATCTCGATGCCATACTCGTCAAAAATGGGCGCTGCATTGTTATACATCGTCAAACGACCAGCAGCGTTACCGGGAAGTATGTCCGTTAAAAAATGCGAGAGCTGGTTATACGCCTGGGGATCATCCACGACGATTTCGGTCACTTCTGGTGAAAGCAAGTCCCTCGTGGTCTTTAGGATCAAATTGGGCTCTTGATAGAGCAGAGCTGGTGCAAAACAATTTTTGCGGTTTGCAACAATGTTCTGCCAAACCTGTTTTAAGAATTCTAGATCGCGATTAAGAAGTGATAGGTCCACATGGGCTGCGGCGGTGCGAACGATAATTCCCATGCCTTCGGGTTTAATTTTTTCTATATGAAGACGCAACTGCTCGCGCATGGTCTCGTCCTCAATGCGACGAGAAATACCGACGCTATCGAAGTCAGGCATCAGAACAAGATAGCGACCTGGCACGGTGATCAGCATGGTAACTCGCGGACCTTTTGTTCCAAGCGGTTCTTTAGCTACCTGCACAACGATCTCTTGGCCGACCTTTATAATCTCTTCAATAGGACGCTTATTCGCATGTTCGCGCGGATCATCAAACCCAGGGAGGTTTGCATGGGTGACACTTGGATCAAGAACGTCGCCACCGTAGAGAAATGCCGAGCGATCCAAACCGATATTTACAAATGCCGACTGCATTCCTGGTAAAACCCGGCTCACTTTCGCTTTATAAATATTCCCAACAAGCCCTTTATTCGAATGGCGCTCCATGAAGAGCTCCGCGAGCTTACCATCTTCAAGCAACGCGATCCTCGTCTCGGAGACATTCGAATTTACGACAAGCTTCTTTTCCACAATTATCGCCGTTCTGTAAGAGTCTTCATGAGACTTCTATATATATTGTCACTAGCCCCGCAACTTTCGCTAACGAAATCCAATATAGCATTGTTCGGCAAAGCGCTGGTGAGATGACGACGCCACCATTCGGCAAGCTCTGTATGATTCTGTACCGGCTCAACCAAACCACGTTCTACAAATTGGCTCGCCTCATGAGAGTTTTTATAGAGGGGGCCATGAGTGATATAAAGTCCACGGCTTGCCGGCTCAAGAACATTATGGATTTTATGATGCATCGCACCGCCCACAAAAGCCAGGTCACAAAGGCTGTATAACTCCGCCAAAATGCCCATCTGATCCACGATCACAACTGGAAGGTTCGTTAAATGACTGCTTAATGTCACCCCCAGCTCGGAACTTCGCAAGCTTGGAAAATCAAACTCACTACACTGCCGATCCATCCAACGCACAACTCTCGGACTAATATCGTGAGGAGCGATCACCACCTGCCAGTCACCCACCACGCCCTCGCGCCAGAGTTCCTGATAGGCTTTGAGAACAACCAGCACATCCTCGTGCCAAGCGCTGCCAATAATGAGGCGCTTTCGGTTGCCGAAAAGTTGATCCCATCGAGTCTTAAGATCGTCCGCCTCAGCCTGCGCCGCTCGAGCCCTCTCAACCACACGATCAAATTTTGTATCACCAGTGACTTCAATACGAGCCTTATCAACTCCTAATGAGGATGCAAAGTATTGGGCATCTTTAAACGAAACAACTTTTATCTTCGTGGGGAACTTGAAAAGAAATGACTTTGAAGTCAGGGAAATTTTGGACTGACGCGAATTTGGCGATTCAGATGCATTGATAACATATATGGGGCATTGCTCGGAACCCACCGCTAAGAAGGCAGGCCACAATTCATGCCTAACCACAACAATAACGTCGGGCTTAAGTGCTTTGAAGATTTGACGCCAATGCCAAAGGGTATCAGGAGGCGTCTTCAGAAAAGAGATGCTCTCACTTCTCTTCCGCGCAAATCGCATCCCAGACTCAGAAAAAAAGAATATGGTGAGATCAATGTCCTTATTTTGTTTCAGGCGTTCAATCAGAGGCTTGGCCTGCTCGAACTCACCGGCCGAGCTGCAATAAAACACCACACCTTTTTTTCTTTGCCGACGTTTTTTTGCGAGGCTGTGCAACAGCTCGCGCGAAAACTGACGCCCAAGGATATGCTCCTTAAATGACGGCATGAGCCATGAGAAAAGGCTCATAAGACCGTAAATGCATTCAATCAAAAGCGAGTATGCAAAAAGGACAATCTTCATGAGAAACGAGATTTTTCTTTGACTCATTTTGCGTCGCCTTCGAGATGCCGAATCAGGAATTGGCTGATGTCGTTTGTATTGAGGCTGTTAAAACACAACTGATCCCCGTATCGACACGGCGTCTTTCCATGCTTGGAACAGGGGCGGCAACCTAAGGGAACAGAAAATGATTGGCTATGGGCTCGCCAAGGAACAAATCCAAATGCCTCGGATGTGGGACCAAACAGCGCCCCAACGTGAGTCCCAACGGCCTCGGCTATATGACACAATGACGAGTCATTGGTTAAGAGAACACTACACAAAGAAAGCCTTTCCGCCGTTTGCGCCAACGTCAACTTTCCCGCGTAACTCTCATAAGTCAAAGCATCGCCGAATTGGTTGACGATCTCATCAACGGCACGCTCGTCATTCTTGTCACCAAAGAACTGAACGCACAGATCCTGCGAAATGCCTTTCTTCACTTTATCGATAACATCGACAAAAACGGATGTGGGCGTCTTCTTCGTTTCATAAGAAGCGCCAGGCGCGATCGCTAGTAAAAACCTCTTTTTTTCATAGGCTGCAGATAACGGTAACATCGGGGTACCATTCTCCCCATCCTGTTGACCGAAAGTCAGCGAACTCAGGCCACGTCGCAACGCGTCCAGCATCATTTCAAATTGTTTCTTTGATTTTAGCGCGGAATGACTTTGACGACTGCGACCTCTTAAACGCGCCATAAAAACGAGCCACGCTCTATGCCATGAATTCTTATGAGCGCGTGAAACCGTGGCACCGCATCCCCGTGCAATCTTTTTAGCTATATTAAAAGAGCGCATGTTTGTTTGTAGATCGCAGACTAAATGAACGGGCCCCAGCGCGCTGACCATAGCGTCCAACTCGTCTGGTGAGCGAGGCAGCTTCAATGGGACTAAATTTTCGAAGCTTGTCGCTAACAAATCGAGACTGGGAGACTGTCCAATCCAGAAGACGCGGAAGTTCCGTTTTTGCGTTGCCAGAAAATGTAGACAGGCCGTGGCTAAAACAACATCCCCAATACTGGAACTTCGAATGATCACCACGTTGATGGAGTCGTCTATTTTAGCAGCGGCTAAAGTCATTTTTTGCACAATTCCCAAAAAAGTATCTGTTCCCTATAACGACTAACGCCCCCCGCAGCAAACCTTTTCGAACAAAAAGGGAATATAAGCCAAGCACCGAGAACTCTTTGCAAAGGTTGACTTTTTTGCCTGTTGGGGCCATGCAAGTTTTGCCTATCGTGATACAATTTTATACAGATTTGCGCACAACACCAATTGATGCTCTGGGAATCCACTTATGGGCATGATCTCACTCGAACGATTTCGTCAGAAAAATAATCAAAGCCGGGATCGGCAGCGATTCCTCAATATCATCTATTTTGTCGATGCAAATCGCACACGCTCATTCAAGGTGCCTTTAAAAACCGCCTACTGGGTGGGTGGATTCGCGCTTTCTATCGTGATCTGGTCGAGTCTAGGCACTGGCCTGCTTATGCGGGAAGTTTGGCTATCAAGCGAAAACATGAAAAAGTCCCGCTACCTTCTCGAAGCGATATTCCAATATCAGGCTCGCTATGATGATGTTTATGAGAAGGCCTACCCAAAGGATACTGGCGAACACCTGGCACAAGAGAAGGGCAAACCGAATTCATCAAAAGATCCTGGTGTAAAAAGTTTGTCTGCTAAAACGCTTCTTCCAGGGACGCAGGGTGAGGCAGCGCCAATAGAAACGAATGCATCGGCCGACTCTCCCATTGCTCTTGAAAACGTTAAGTCTCGTCTTCGTAACAACGAACTTCAGGTGAGCTTTGACATCCGCAATAACACCAAGCCGAGCCTGGCGGCGGGAACGCTCTGGGGCGTGGCCAAGTTTATCGCGGACGCTGACCAATCCGTGACTTATGTAACATCGCCTGGCAACGTGCCACTCAATGCCAACGGTGAAGCGCCGGGGTATCGTGGTGGCTACAACTTTAGCATTCGTTACTTCAAAGCTCGAACAATTAGCTTTTTGACGCCGCCAGGGGTGAAGGGGAGCTTCGTGGACGTTCGCATTTTCCTTGCTAATGACCAAGGATTTCAAACAAACATCAGCTTCCCCATCAATGGTCGAGCAAACAAAATTGAAGACATGAATCCTAAGATCGAGCAAAAGATCATTTCCAAACAAATTGATTCACCGTCAAACCAGAATCGATCCAACACGGCGCCAGCCGAGGATGCAAATGCCTCAGATCCGGGAATTAAGCGTCCAAAAAATAGTTTGACGAAGCCTGCTGAAACGACAAATACTAGCGGGAAACAATCCGAACCCGTTAAAGTTTCGCCTGCTTCTGCACCCATCGCGCCAGCAAGTCTCCCTCAGGTTAACCAAGAGATGCTGGATTCCATGGATGAAGACCATCCCGTTGATGATGAGCAGGTGGAGGAAAATGGTAACTAAGCATGAGCTTCAACCGCCTCTTCATTCTGTTACCTCTCTTTGGCGTAGCATGTTCTTGCGCGACTTCGCGCCATGCCGCGGATGAACCCCTAAAAATTCAATCCACAACAACCATTCCGGAATCGTTCGGAAACTCAAACGCGCTGATCGACGCGCGCACTCTTCTCGTTCCGGATCGTGCCCTCGCTCTCGTCAAAACGGTTCGCAATCAAGTCGAGGTACGCGAAGGCCCAGGTCTTGCTTTTCAGCTGAAAGATGAAATCTTACCGCGCAACAAAACACTCATAGTGGTTGAGCGTTCCAAGAAATGGGTTAAAGTCGTCGAACCTGTCCGCAACACCACAGGATGGGTGCATCAACAGGCGATTGCCCGAATTCCACCGAAGGGTCAGCATCATGCGGTCGCCACAAACGTGCTACCCAAGGCGTTTGCAGTAGCGCCCATAAAAAGACTTTACGATTACCAAGACGGAATTCCCATAGACGTCAATATTCCAAAGGGTTCTCGGTTTATTCGTGTTCGTGAGGACAATGAACGCTCCTTAGTTATCATTCCACAAACAACCTCATTAGGTTGGCTCAATAAAAAGGATATCCAATGATGCTTCGTTGGTTTGCGCTTGGTTTTCTACTGACTTCCTGCACTACCACTTTGAGCGGAACCATTGTTTCGTCAAAAAAAGCCGCACCATTTAAAAATGGCAAAGTTAATATCATGGCACTCGACAGCGCGACTCCTTCACAGGTCGTGGATATTTCTCCGAATGGCGAATTCCGCTCGGTGGAATCGCTCAATGAAGGAGTCTATCTCATTGAAGCGCTTGTTCCGGGATTTAAGGCCACATCAGAAAAAATCAAAATATCGGAATCAAGAGTCATCACTTTGAAATTGGATCCGATCGACACCAACGCCCAAGTGTTTGGCGTCAATTCCTCCTTGGAGTTGGGCCGAGGCGAGGGCGGTGCAAAAATAACTCCACCGGAACTATAGGAGAGAGTCATGAAACGTTTTCACCTCTTAACATGGCTCTTTCTTTCTCCTCTTCTCACTCAGTGTGTTCCTGACGACACTAATGTGCGCGTATCGGTGCATGCGACGGACAATGAGGGCAATCCCGTTCCTAAAGCGGATATTTATCTCGACCAAGAAAAGATTGGCACAACCGACGTTCGCGGAAATTTCACAAAAAGTATTGCTCTCGGGAAGAAAGCCAAAATCAACGTTGAGCTAAAGAAGGACAGCGAGAGTCACTATTACGCTCCTTACATTGGTCAAATCGAAACCAACGAAGATGAAAAACAAGCTCTTAGCGTTTCAGCGGTTCTTTACTCAGTGCCGAAACCGACATTTACTGATGCCGCCGAGTTGGTCGCGGAAGATGCAAAAGCAAACAAAGAGGAAGAGCCAAAAAAGGAGCTACCTCCTACCGAACTGCCAGCGGAAACAAAAGTTCAGACGCAGTCAAAAGCACTCGAAAGCACAGCACTCATAAAGCCGGATACCGAAAGTGCGCCACCGGAAGCAGAGGCTAACGCCGCCACTAATACTCAATCGATCTATGTTTCTTATGGAAAAAACGCACTTGAAGGAGTGGAGATCTATCTTGGCGATGAGGCAAGTGGACAACTTAAGAAACTCTGTGCAACGAACAAAAGGGGTCGCTGTACCTTCTCGCTACCTGACAATCAAGATCAAGGTCCGGTAAATGTTTTCACCAAAAAGAAGGGCTTCGTCTCAAAAACATCTTCCATAGCGCTTTCTCCAGACGGGAAAACTCACTTGGCCATGATCAAAGGTGAGAGCGTTGAGATATTTGCCGTCACCAATACTTTCAGCTACACACGCGGCGTTAAGGATGTTGAGGTCTCTGTTCAAGGGCAGGCCGTCGGTAGAACCGATAAGTTTGGCCATTTCACATACACCTTCACGGGCCAAAAAGGGGATATGGTCGAAATTGGTCTCAGACGCGATGGATTCCTACCGGAAGACTATTCCACGGACTTCATCATTTCAGGGCCACTTACACTCGTGAAACATTTCACACCGGCAAAGGCCCCCATTCCGCGCATTGCACTGCTTCCGCCGCGCGTTGCCGGCTCCGCGACTCAAGCGGATCTTTCCGATGAGAATGTGAACGGTGTGTTTACCGAACTTCAGAAAGCGGCGAAAGAAAGCCTTTTTGCGAAGGGGGCCTTTCAAGAGATCGCTCTCTCTCAAATCGAAGGTGCCGCGGCCAAAGCAAAAAAATCGCTTCCGCAACTTATCAAAAAAGGATGGCAGCGGACTGGCGTCAAGGCTGTGGCTGATGCCGTTATCGTACCAACGATTGTCATGGGCAATCAAAAAAGCATCGAGTTAGCGCTTATTAGTAGCGATGGCAAAATTCTGGCCGCGACGAAAAGTGCATTCTCCTCCTCGGCACCTATCAAAAAGCTATTTGCGGACCTTAGCGCGCGCGTCATGCGCTCATTTCCCTTTGAAGGAGCGATCGTCAGCAAAAATGGTGAAAAGCTTGATATCAATCTTGGCAGCGAGCTTTACGGCTTAAAAGATGGAGATGAGCTCGAAGTATTCGGTAATCAGACTGACAAGAAGGGCCAGAAAAAATCCCACACACGAATCGGCCGGATAAAAGTGGATAGAGTTCAAGGCAACTCAGCCAAGGCATCGATTGTCGAACAAGAACCACGCACATTGATGGCTCCAGGCGATCTCATCGTCCTGAAAGAGCGTAAGCCTGTCACAAATACAAAGAGCATCGAATTCAGAATTTCCGCGAAAGCGGATGGAGAAGGGGAACCGATCTCCCAAGCAAACCTCTATCTAGGCGACCTCTGGCTTGGAGCAACCGATGAAAAAGGTGAGCTTAAGATCCCCACTTCCAAAGAGCTCGGAGCCGGCGTTCTACGAGTGATTCGCTATGGCTATCGCGACTTCACGCGTGAATGGGATTCCAGCGATCTGGAAAAGGTTTCCATCCAGCTGGAACGCGAAATGACGTTGGTGCGCGTCGATTCCCAGCCGCAAGGGGCTACCGTCAAGATTGACGGTAAATCCATCGGCAAGACACCACTAAATCTTCCGACCGCCATTGCCGGCGGGTTTGTAAAGCTCGAGATTGTTCCTGAAGCTGGCTACAAAAATTTTCAAAAGGTGATCGAACTCTCAGAAGGCACCCTTGAACTTACTGGCCCTCAGTCGATCAAGTTAGAAAAAGACCTGCGCACTTCAGCACTCAAATTGTTGGATCAGGGTAAATACGAATTAGCCGTTAGCGAACTACTAGCCATTCCCAAGGAACATTCCGATTATCTTCTCGCAAGACACGAAGCCGGCGAAGTTCTCTTAAGCTTCCTGAAGAGACCCGCGGAAGCGAGTCGAACATTTGGAGAGGTCATCAACGACCCGTCAGTAAAATCTTATCAAGATAAACGATTTGTTGGTTCGTTCATCAATAAGGCCATCGCCGATCTTGGCCTTGTCGAAGAAACGACGGACCCCAAGGAAGCCGCAAAGATCCTTTTGGATGTCATTACCAACTTAAATGAGACAGAGCCTCATCTTAGGTTTGTTCCTCAAGATCAATTGGCACAAGCAACCAATCATTTGGCGTATTATCGTGCCCTCGCGCACCAAAAACTCTGGACGGTGAGCCATAGCCCTCAGCACCTCGCAGCCTCACTTCGTCTTTGGCAGCAGTATGTGGACCACACGGAAGAAGAAAACGAGAAACTTAATCCGGAGATCGCAGGCTACCTAGAAAATGCACGGGTCTATCTAAAACAGGCGAAAGCGACGGGGAATGCTTCAAAACAACAACAAAGCATGTAGAACACTTTCACTCCTTTTACTTATGGGCGCATTTTCCACGGGATGCGCCGTTAAGGAATGGTGGCAGAATCTAGGCTCAGAACTAACATCGTTCCAGGCCAAGAATGGCGTTTATTTCCCTCCATTCATAGACACCTACTTCGAGTCCGCCAAAGAATTCGCCATACAACATCCTACTTTGGGTGAAGCGCGGCAGAATGTCGAACTCATTCAAGTCAAACAGCTTAATCCACAAACGCATGCGCAAAATGAAGCGAATTTGAGCTGGTCAGCGGATGGCGTTTATCTAAGTTTCGAGCAGGAAGAAGTCACACAGCGAAAAATCATGCTGAAGGATCTTTCGAATCAATTCATCAAAGAGCTCAGCGTGAAGCCCAAGGCAAATCACAACTTCCTTGATGGCATCATTTCAAACCGGCTCCAATCTTATAACTCTGGACTGAGTTGGTCTAAAGACAGCACCCGTTTTGCCTTCATGTCAAATGGCGGCGTTGGCGAATATAACATCTATGTCGGCGGCCTTAACAAAGAGGAACAAGTCGTCGCTCAGAGTCCGAGCAAAGATGGGTATGCGGCGTGGCATCCCAAAACGCAGGAGTTGGTTTTTGTCAGCGCGCGATCAGGGAACGGCGACTTATATACAGTTGATCTCAATTCAAAACAATTGACCCGCCTCACGGACTCCGAGGACGTCGAGCTTTTCCCGGAATGGGGACCTGATGGCCAAACGGTTGTATTTTCGCAAGGCAGCGCCAAGAATCATCGCATAGCCATTTTGAAGAGAACAGCTAACGACTGGTCCAAAGAAACCTTTATGACAACAACGTCTTTTGATGCGCTGCGCCCCACTTTTTCACCCAATGGAAAACTCGTCGCGTTTTACGTGGATGGGCCCGGTGGTCGTTGGGACATTGCGGTATTGCCGCTCGAGGGGAACACACTTCCGGAGCGCGATTTACGAACGAAAGTTGTCGTGAAAGATGTGGTGGTTGATCTAAACACAGGCCCGTCATGGAGTCCCGATGGATCAAAAATTTTCTATGTGAAGAAAGACCAACTCCAATTTAATCCGATCTATGCGTATGACTTATATTCCGGTCGCCGTTATCATCTAAAGACGGAAACCAGGATGAATCGTGATATCTTGATGTCTAAATTAGGCATTCTAAGTTTCAGGGCTCAGAACGGTGCCTGGGATAAAGTGTATGTCGCCTTAACAAATCAGGGTCTGCAGATACAGGGAACCAAGGCTCCCATTGCCAACGTCGTCTATGCTGAGGAATGAACTATGAAAAAAGTTGCGATTGGTTTTATCGCATTTTCCTTTCCACTGCTGTCACTCGCAGCAACTGCCACAAAGCCAGCCAACACGTTGTTGTATGGTGAGACCGTTCGTCTTGATTCCATCGATCCATACACGTCGCATGAGGCGGCCGCGAAAAGACTGAGCGACCTTATTTTCGATAGCCTCGTTGAAGTCGGACTCGGGGGCAACTACAAACCATCCTTGGCGAAAGAGTGGGACATTGCGGACGGCGGCGCGTCCGTGAACTTTGTGTTACGCGATGACGTGTTCTGGCAACGAGGAAAAGATGGTTCATCTCGCGTCCGCTTCACGGCAAAAGACATCGAGAAAACCATTCATCTCTTACAAAATAAAGAGAGCGAGATCCCAAACCAAGAACGCTTCCAGATCATCAAGGGAGTCGAGGTAAAAGATCCGTACCATATCCGCGTGGTCCTGAATCGCGCCATGGTCGATCCATTGCAGGCTCTTTTATTTAAAATCCTTCCAGCGCATGAGCTAAAGGACACAAAAGCACTTAAACGGCAGTCGAATTTTGCCATGAAACCCCTGGGGACCGGGGCGTATCAAATCGAAAAAATAAACGATCAAGGAGAGGTTCTACTAACGGCAAACGCCGAATATTTCCGTGGCAAACCAAAAATTAAACAGATTCTGATGAAGCCATTCAACGATCAAACGATCATGGCGCAATCACTCATGTTTAATGCCTTGGATCTCATCACATACGTGAGTCCAAGAGATTTTGGTGAAATCAGCGGCGATCAAAAAATTTCACTCATGCCTTACGATGCCTTGTCTTTTTCATTTCTAGCGCTCAACAACAATCGTGGACCCATGAAAGATAAGCGGTTTAGGCAGGCAGTCAGTTACGCCATCAACCGTGACGAAATGTTGAAAGCCTTTTTTGCAGGAAAAGGCACACTTATTTCCGGCCCCTTTCCGCCAACATCTTGGGCCTATAATCTTGATGTGGCACCCATCAAATACAACATGGACAAAGCCAATCAACTTCTTCAGCAAGCCGGCTTTAAACGCACCGGCACAGCCTTAACAGATAAAGATGGGAAGCCCATTAAGTTGCAGTTTGTTGTCCCCATTGCGGGCGAGGGAGAGACCGTTAAGCGTTTGGTTCTCGCTTGTCAGAACTATCTCGCGCAGCTCGGTATCCAGACGGAGCTCCAATTCATGGATTGGCTTGTATGGAAAAAGCGTGTGATGAAAGAGCATGATTATGACATGACGATTGCATCGTGGTCATTTGATGACGCCAACAACATTACCAGCCTCTTTCACAGCTCGAGCACTTCGGCTTGGGGCAATAACTTCGTGGAATTCAGAAACCCCCAAGTTGACGCGCTACTGACAGAAGCCAATGCCACCAATGATTTCGATAAGAAAAGAAGTATCTATCAAAAGCTCCATGCGATTCTAGCAGACGAAGCGCCTTACACGTACCTTTGGACACTCACGCACCATGCGGCCCATCAAAACCGTCTTAAAGGTGCTAAAGTAGAACCAACGGCTTTTTTCCGTCATATCCTCTCCTGGCGCCTTTCAGAAGGAAGCACACATGGCACCAACTGAGAAAACAAAATCGGAATCTGGCTCAAACGTTTCCGACTTTCTCACCGCACCGCGGAAGAAACGAAAAAACTATGTGATAGTCGCGGTGTCAAAGCCAATGGATACAGAATTCGCGGGACTTGTCGAAGGCTACATTAAAAAGACCTTCCCCGGTCTCGCTGTTTCATATCCAAAGAACATCCTGGAGCTAACACGCCAATTTGGGCGTAACATTTCCCTTTTGATTGTCAGCGATGAATTTGACGCGGCTGGTGACCGGAAGATTATCGAGCTCATTCGCGCGCTGAAAGAAAAGCGCCGTGAAGAGGCCATTCCGATTCTTTTTATAACACGGCAGCCGCAAAAGCTTGTTAAAGATTATCACGAAGAACTTCTGGCCTTTCACGAGACCGATGAATACATCGAATATCCCGTCGTAAACCGCCAGCAACTTTTTAGCCGCATTAAAGCCGGCATCGAAACAAAAAATAAACGCAAGGGCCGGCGTTACAAGATCAATTTAGACGTGAACTTCTTTCTGCTATCAAAAGACCAAAACTTTTCTGGCGAAATACTTGATCTTAGTATTTACGGCGCGCTTATTCAGGCTGAGAACCATTGTATCTTTCGCGCTGGCGACCAGCTGCGCATTAGCATCCCCATATCCGGGCTCCTTCCCAGCACGGAAGGTGAATTCCTCAAAGTTTCAGCGAAAGTCAGGCGCGTTTTCATCTCGGGAACATCGGCTGGAATCTCTTTCGAACACGTTTCCGTTTCGCAGCAGCAGAAACTTACATCCCTCATAACTTCGCTCGTGACCCGGGATTTAGGTCGTAAAGCCGCGAAATTTAAGATCTCCCCGTTAAGCAAAAAAGACAAAAAATAGAGTAACTTGCGTTACCCTTCGAGGTTAGGTATCAATGCCATCTGCTGAAAAAATGAGCAGATGGAGGGAACGTGCCAACCAAAAAGAGTTTAACCATTCGCCTTGCCGCCTGGTTGCGTTATCTCATCCACCCCGTCGTGATCTTTATCACCCTTCAGTGTCTCGGTGTGTGCGTGACGATTCTTTGGGTCATCTGGTTTCTCAACCAGAAAGAAGAACTGACTTCGTTTGCCGCCGCCCTCGGACGTCAAAACATTGATTTTTCTTACGGCATCTTTTTTCTCGTTTCAGGATGTATCCTTCTCGGGATGATTCTAGTTGGGACAGTGATGCTCTTCGTCTTTGTCCAGAAACAAACGGGGCTCGTGCAGCAGCAGCGCAACTTTGTCTCGAGTGTCACTCATGAGCTACGTTCGCCTTTGGCGAGTTTGCAGCTTTCTTATGAGACGCTGCAGAAACAAAATGTGCCGTTAGAGATTCAGCGTCAGCTTAACGAGATGGCTCTATCTGATATCGATCGTCTTGCGAGGCTAGTGGATCGCATTTTGATCTCCGCACGACTAGATCGCGGTATTGTTGGTTTTGACACCACACTCGAAGAGATTTCCGTTATCGGCATGATCAAAGAGATCATTCAAGTGAGCACTCACCTTGACCCCCAACTTCCCAGCCGCGTTCAGCTTGACGCGCCAACCGATTGCAATATTTGGGCACCCCGTCAGCCCTTTAGTTTGATCTTACGAAACCTGCTTGAAAATGCGGTTTCATATTCGCCGCCAAACACACCCATCAGGATGAAAGTCATATCAGATGAGGAAAACCTGCACTTATCGATTCAGGATCAAGGCTACGGCTTGAACAAGAAAGACCTACGCCGCATTTTTAAAATGTTCCACCGCACCAGCGCCGCAACAAAAAAAGCGATACCAGGCACGGGACTCGGCCTTTATATTGTTAAGTCGATGGCCAAATTGATGAGTGGCAAGGTTTGGGCGGAAAGTCCGGGATTGGGAGAAGGCGCCACGTTTCACGTCGTCGTGCCCAGGGTTCAAAGGGTTCCCACATGAGCGGAGGTTCACGATTGAAAAGAATTTTGCTTGTGGAAGATGAACCCCATCTGGCGTTCAATCTGGAATATAATCTCAAGGAAGAAGGTTACGCTGTTGTGTGCGCGGCCACCGGCCATATTGCAGTGGAAAAATGGCGCCGCGAAGGCCCGTTTGATCTTGTTGTCTTGGACATCATGCTTCCCGAGATCGACGGCATGTCGCTAGCGCGCCAATTTCGCTCAGAGTCTCAAAAGACGGGCTTACTCATGTTAACGGCGCGGGCAACGGAAGCGGATGTTGTCATGGGTCTTGAGGCCGGCGCCGATGATTACATGACCAAGCCCTTTCACCTGAAAGAGTTTCTCCTCCGCGTGAAACGCATGGCGGAGCGCTCGGAGCTTTTTCCTACAGAAAATAGTGTCGTGGCGCGCGTTATTCGGTTGGGTTCCATTGAACTCAATCTCGATGAATGGCGCCTGAGCACCCCCAAAGGTCACATAAAACTGACCGAGTTAGAGACCTCTCTGCTTCGCGAGTTCATGGAGAATCCCAACAAAATTTTGAGTCGGGATTATCTTCTCCAGAAAGTTTGGGGTGTGGGTCAGAATGTTGAAACGAGAACCGTTGATAACTTCATCATGCGCCTTCGTCGTTATCTCGAACCGAATCCTTCTCAACCCCGTCAGATCGAAAGTGTCCGTGGCCGTGGTTATAAGCTGATTTCCCAACAGGAAGATTAATATGTGGATTGATTTTGAAAAATGGCATGGCTGTTTAAACGATTTTATTGTCGCTTGGGCTTCTGATCCGATGATTATTGAAAGCCTCAAACGTCAGGCACAAAAACTGTGCAAACGAGACGGCTCCTCGATTGGTGCCGATGGTGTTTTGATCTTGCGAACGCGCCATGAGCGAGATCATGTTCCATCCGAACTGATCGTGGTCAATCAGGATGGTTCCATCGCGAAAAATTGTGGCAATGGTCTACGCTGTGCGGCGCTCAGTGTTTACACAAGAAATGCTTCCGAGGGCGAGAAGCTTGAAGGAGTAAGCTTTCAGTTAGCGGGGCGTCAGATGGATTGCCGCTTTCTTACGCGCGATGGCAAAGGCACCGCTGGCGAACTTCCCTTTGTCGCTGTCACCATGGGCGAGGCCGCCCTCGACGACGATGTTAAGGATTTCAAAGAAATTGAAAAATTTGTGCGAAGTGCTTTTCAGCAAGAAGCACCAAAAACAAAATTGCATGACGTGCATTTTTGCCAGCTAGGAAATCCCCATTTAATTTTTGCGCTCGAAAAAGAGATGTCCACACAGGACGCGGAGCGCATCGGGCGCTGTTTGCAAAGCAGTCCCTTCTGGGATGGGGTCAACGCTCACTTTATTTGGGAAGACGAAGTTAAAGCAAACTTGGCGGGAGAGAGATCCTTCCTCAACAAATCGCCAGAAACTCTTTATCGCGCTATTCCATACGAACGTGGCGTTGGACTCACACAGGCCTGCGGGAGTGGGGCTGCGGCTATTGGAGCCGCTGTGCTGCGAGATGGGTTTTCCGAACGAAACGACTGGCTCCTGGTGAAGATGCCCGGCGGGCTTCTCTATGTAAAACAAGACTCGGAAGAGGATCCTGTGACGTTAGCAGGTCCAGCGGCACTTGCTTTTACGGGAAAACTCGAGATTTAGCGTATGAAAAAGATCCTTCGGTGGACCGTTCTGGTTCTAATCTTGTTTGCCTGCTGGAAAATGCGAGACAAGATTCTTGTTGAGATCGGAAGAGCGCTTGTTACCGATGACAAAATCGAGGACGCCGATGCCATCGTCGTTCTTATGGGTAAAGTTTCGGATCGAACTCCACTAACCGCCATGTTATGGCAAGAACATCGCGCACCCGTTGTGATTTTTGCACACTGTGAAGACGATCCTCTCACAAAGATTGGTTTTAAAACCAATGATGCGGAAGCAACGAAAATCTATTTGAGTAAACTTGGCGTCGCGTCAAACGCTATTCAAATGATTGAGGATGTATCTGTCACTAGTACAGCTGAAGAAGCGCAGGCAATTATTTCCTATCTATTGCAGCGTCTCTCCGGCCAGCCGAAGGTGATTCTTGTTACGAGTTGGTCGCATACGAGTCGTGCAGCATGGGTGTTGCGAAAAGAAAGCAAGGGACGCATCAAGTTTATGGTTGCTCCCGCAACAACGCCGGAAAACAGTCCCGAAAATTGGTGGTTATCCGAAGAGAGTTTTTTGGAAGTTTTCCAAGAGTATCTTAAGTGGATTTACTATCTGTTAAAATGAAGGAGTAGCATCCTTTGACGACACATCAAGAAACATTCGCAAGTCTATCAACCCTTGCATTCAGTAGGTTTATGAATTTCGACTTGGCGTTGAAATTGTTACCTCTTGCACGCGGGCTGCGCCTTTATCACCGACATGAAGTTGTCGGTCTCGATAAAGTTCCAGCCAACGGTCCTGTGATTGTTGCAACCAATCACAGCTTGGCGACC
Source organism: uncultured Oligoflexales bacterium (assembly GCA_964404325.1). Lineage (GTDB taxonomy): Bacteria > Bdellovibrionota_B > Oligoflexia > Oligoflexales > Oligoflexaceae > CAYOJQ01. Next base: position 7,713 of record CAYOJQ010000043.1, on the reverse strand, counting down.
TATGATATTTCGCTTTTGATGGCGGCCATCTTTGATCACAACCGAAGATTTCCTCGTTCTCTGATCGATCATACGTTCTATAAGTTTCCGTATCTCGGAGAATTGATGGAGCGAGCTGGTTGTGTTGCCGGCACGCAAGAGAATGCGCGATCCCTGATCGAAAGCGGTGAAATGATTTATATCGCCCCGGGTGGGATGAAGGAATCGTTACGCCCTTCAACAGATAAATACCGCATCATTTGGAATACAAGAAAAGGCTTCGCACGACTGTCGCTCGAAACAGGATCTCCTGTAGTCCTTGCGGCTTGTCCTCGCGCCGACGATCTTTATGAGATCTATCCGAACCCTGTTACAAAATGGGTGTATGATAATTTTCATCTGCCCATGGCGATCGCTCGTGGCATCGGGCTTTCACCGATTCCGAAACCAATCAAACTCTATCACCTTCTGAGTGAGCCTATATTCCCACCGAAACCGTTAGAAGATCCTGCGGCGCGAAAAAGACAGTTGAACCGTTATCATGCAAAGTTGAGTCAGCGAATGCAGGCGCTTATGGATGAAGCTATAAAGCTTGGCTGAGGGCAATTTTGTAGCTTTTGCGTCATTCAGGAGATAATCTCCGGGTTTAACTTGAGAAGATCTCCATGACGTCCCAACAACGGATTAAAGAATATATTTTGCTTGCGCTGAAAGTGACCGTCGCCGTGGCGTTGATCACTTGGCTCGTTAAAAGTGACAAACTCGACTTTCGTCAGCTCAGTGTCCTCAGGGACCATCCGTTTCTTCTTCTATTTTATATAGCTTCATGGACCATCGCCGCTGTGATTTTAGGATGTCTGCGCTGGTTGCTACTACTTCGCGGCCTCGGTTATAAACTTCAATTCAAACAAGCACTCAAACTTCATTTCATTGGCTTCTTTTTTAATAGTGCAATGCCAGGCGCTGTCGGCGGCGATCTGATTAAGGTTGCTTACGTCGTTAGGGAAAATCGCTCCCATGGTAAATCAAACGCCATGATGTCCGTTCTGCTCGACCGCGTTGTGGGACTTGTCGGACTGTTTACCATTGGCAGTATCGTGATTTTACTTGGTGGTGCATCGCTCCTTCAGAACGACGGGATTCACTCTCTTGCCTCGATTATTCTGTTATCGACCTTCGCTGGATTGAGTGTTTTATCGACGGCTTTTATCAAGATCGATCAGGCAAAGGATCCTTTTGCGCGCCTACTTGGAAAAGTTTCGTTTCTAAATCCGCTTCACAAATTGTATCTGTCTTTTCGCAGCTATCAGCACGCAAAGCCTTATTTGTTTGGCGCGTTTTTCCTATCGATCGTCATACAAATGATTCTTTTCATATATTTTTATCTTCTCACCTACATCATGGTGAGTCCGACCGTTAACATTCTTGATCTCGCCGTTGTGTTTCCCATTGGCATCGCATCCACGGCCATACCTCTCGCTCCAGGTGGAATAGGGGTTGGTCACATGGCGTTTGAATCACTCTTTGCAAGCATTGGCCTGAGTGGCGGAGCAAACGTATTCAACGTTTACGTGATCAGTTCATTAGCTCTTGGATTGTTGGGAGTTATCCCTTACGTGACGATGCGCCGGAAGACAAAAGTAATGCCGAACGAAGCTGTCGTTCTTGCGGAATAAGAATGAGTTTAGGATTTTGCTTTGGCCGCAGCCATAAGCTGCTCCACCATGGCTTTCGGAACAAATGGTGGTTTTGCCAGCCAGTGCCCGCCATCAACCACAAGAGTTTCTCCCGTGATATAAGAGGCGCCGCTTGAAACCAAAAAAAGGGCTGCCTGGCTGATATCCTCAATCCTGCCAAGTCGTTCTAAAGGGATGCCTGCGGCAAGTTTTTTCCCGGCTTCACCTGGCGCGAGTCGTCGCATTCCCTCAGTATCACCAATAGGTCCAGGAGCTATTCCAACCACACGGATACCTTTTTCTCCCCATTCACCGGCTAGATTAATCGTCAGTGCATCGATTCCGGCTTTTGCCGCGGAAACATGAGCTTGATACGGGGTGGCAACGTAGTGAAGGGTTGCGGAAATATTGAGGATCGTCCCACGACTTTTACAAAGAAGGGGAAAAGCGAGCTTTGACATTTGAAAGGTGCCGACGAGATCGATATCGATCACAGTCTTAAAAGCATTCCCACTGAGTTCGCTGGCTGGGCATAAGAAGTTACCCGCAGCGCCGTTGACCAATATATCAAGTGCGCCGAACTTCTCCACACAACGGGCTAAGGCAGCCTCGCATTGCTGAGCATCACGCACGTCTCCAGCGTAGAATTCGCAACGCTGACCATTGTGCGCGATCTTTGCCGCCGCCTCTTTGAGGACGTCTTCCCGGCGTCCCATGATGAAAATCTGAGCACCGTGTTCCGCAAAGGCCTGTGCCAAGCCAAAGCAGATTCCTGATCCGCCTCCTGTCACGAAAGCGACTTTATCTTTGAGGAGATCTGCGCGAAAAATGCTCACAAAATGCCTAGTGGAATATCAAAATGTTTAGGTCTTCATCTTCCACATCGAACTTCAGCTTCAGAGCAACGTTGAGAACTTGGTTGACCCCGAGCTTACCCGCCAAAAGGAAGTAACGTTTGATACCGGTCTCGACAATCAAACGGCGAAGAATCTTCAGCAGCAGTTCCGCTGCAAGATCGTGACCGCAAAGCTCTGCCGAAAGGTATAGCCCTAAGGAGCTCGGTGCCCAAGAGCGGAGGGTCATGGAAAGCTCATTAATGCTTTCGGATGAAAGGCCTGCTCCTGGAGAGGATGGAACCAGATAAACAAAGCGCGGTGGATTGACTGTTGTATTCGTGATCATCAATGGCTCGGCCTCCTCCCGGATCCCCTGGGAGGCCACGCCCTCAAAAATCTCTTCTATGCTGCCAAATTCGTAAACGTCCTGGGGATTGAGCTCACCGCTCTTAAAAAGCCCCATCCAGAAGAAGCATTCGAGCTCTTCATCACTGGAGATGGTTAAGGTCACAACCCTCTTTGCGGGAACAGCTTGAGGGCCTTCGAGGGCGCTTACACCCTGAATGCTTTCACCTAGGTCGGTGAAACCCGAATTTCCAGCATCTTCAAGCAAACAAACCCCCTTTGCTTGTGGGCTGAACCAAGGACGATATGAAAGTTAGTAATGATAATAATCTATTTCTAGAATTTTTGCACGAAAGGCCAAAAGTACCGCCGATGAGATTGTGTTTGGAGTTAATTCGCTCGAAGGAAGGGAAGATGGCGCACCCGGCACGATTCGAACGTGCGACCCTCAGATTCGTAGTCTGATACTCTATCCAGCTGAGCTACGGGTGCCTACGGAACACCGTAGTTACATTTATGGGCTTTCAATAGCAAGGGATTTTCCGTGATCAATGAAAGAATGCCCAAGAAATTTTGGCAACCCGCTCCGCAAAATGGACTATCTTAATAAATATTGTATACTTAAGTAGTCTCATGCGTACGAAGGAATACGCTATAACCCAGTCTACTCACAACTTTTTCACAGCTTTTTCCACAAATCGCTGATGAAAAGCCTGCTTATTTTTTAATCAGAAAAAGGGTGAAACCATGCTTAAAATTTGAGCACGCGCCCGAAAAAAAAAGATAAAAAAAAGCCATGCATCAAAAATATAACCGGCTAAAATTATAGACAAAAAGACTGGCAGAAAAATTTTTGCCCCAAGCTTATCAACAAAATTATCCCCAGAAAAAAGCTAAGAGCCCCGGACGGAAACACGGAAAGAAAAAGCATCCGCACTCACGATAGAGATGCTCAAATTGTAGACATCAAAGAAGACCCGCAGAAACCGGGAAAGCATTTGCTCAAAAAAAGCCTCGTCACGGCTGTGCAAAAAAGAATCTGAAAAACGTTGGGCCCTGTTCATTCCCGCGGCGTTTACCCCCTTCACAGTTAGGGATAAGTCATAAAAATCCGCGTTTTCATTAATAATTACTGCAAGAAAGCCATTAAGAGGTTTCTCCGCGGCTTGGCTGACGAGAGTTAAAAAGGAGGCCGCCGCAAAACAATAAGCACGAGCATCGATGAAGAACGGCACAAGACGCTCCTCATCATCACGTGGCAAGGAAAGCTCAAAACGCACACCCAATCGATCCAAAAGCGGTTTAATAAGCGCATCCATTTCCGCATGCAAGCTTTGTGCGGAGTAGTTGGCCTCGTGGAACGTGCGATCGCTTAATGCTGAGCTAATGAGTACGGCGCGAACGCAAAGCTGGAGTCTCGCTATCTCTTTGCGGAGAGGATGAAGCAGATTCAATATCCTGTCCGCATCAGGAGCCGCCCACAACATATCAACAAGCCCCTGCATTCTTGCCACTGGCGTATTCAGGTTGTGACTAATGAGGGAAATAAAGTTTCTTTTAAGCGCTTCTCTGTTTTGCAGAGTGCGTTCAAGCGCAGCTAGTTTCCAGCGTCGATATAATTCAATCGAAAGCAAACCAAACGCTGGGTAAAGAAAGGCAAGAAATCCTGCGTAAATAATGTCAAAACTCGGCACATAAAAACGCAAATGCGCCAGAAAAATTCTGTTTAAAAAAGGTAATGCGATACTCGTCACAAGAAGGAAACAGAGCGCCCAATATGCGGGAAGGCGCCACAGAAGATAAAACATCGTGACACAATACATTACGATAAAAAAGTTATGCGCCCACTCTGGTACAACCGCGATGGTTTCGCGATCGTAAAACATTTGTGCTAGCTGAGCCCAAAATACGTGATACGGCGTACCTGTCTCACTAATGTCTCGCGTCGCATCGTCATGGATTGTGAAGAGACGCTGTAAAATCTGTGGACTTACGGGAAACTCAGGTTTTTGCGTCAGACGATCGCCAATAAAAACGGTCTTTCCTGAGAAGCTCAGGTCTCCATTCTTAACATCTTTGAAACTAAATTCCTGGAGTGATCCTTGACGCGGCAAATTCAACAAATAGTTGGGCCAAGTTTGGGGGAGGGTGGGCGAAACATGATAGCGCGGCAAACGCTCTTCCTCGCTGTCCCAAAAGAGATCCGCGATTGTTTGCACCACCCATTTATTTGACCAAGCCTTGTCGTAAGAACAATAACTCGTCATCTCATAGTGACAGTCATCACCCTCCAAAACGGTAACATCTTCACGCAAAGCCTCAGGAAGAAGACCGATCTCCGCGACGGGGTAAGCGACATAAATTTTTGTGAGATGTTTCACCTCACGCACGGCTTGCAAGAGCGGTTTCAAATAGGCTTCGGACGGATTATGAGCTTCAGGAAACCAGCTGAGAAAGATCATCTCCGGCTTAGTGCGCGCTACTTTTTCAAGTATCGTCGCGTACGCGGAAATATCCGCACCTTTGTATCTTTTGTTCTCGGAAGAGGGAAAGTAAGGGAGGTCGTCTTCCGTTAAGGAGATCACGCTGATCTTGTCGTTTGTGATCGCGTCGTGCTTTGCTCCCTTTAGGGCAAACTCAATAAGAAATTTTTCTGCCTGGCTCGCCAAACGGTCACGCTTATGACCACCATATAAAACGTATGTCAGCACGAGAGAAACAATAAATCCAAACACTAGGGGGACGAGAACTTCCACCCACCACAAGTACCTTCGCCCCTGTTTCATAACGCCCCCCTGTGGAGGGTGATAAAGAACGTTGATCCTTGTCCAAGCTGCGAGTAGAGACCGATATCACCGCCAAGTTTTTCCACAAAATAACGACAAAGGTAGAGGCCAAGACCATGTCCCTTCGCCTCAATCGCTTGTCCATCCTGGATGCGATAGAACTTTTCAAATATCGGCTTCTGATGCTCTTCAGGAATGCCGATTCCGTTATCAGTGACCGATATCACAACATCACCCTTCTTTGTGACGCGAGCATTGATATCAACGCGCCCACCCTCGGGGGTATATTTAACGGCATTGGAAATAAGATTGAACACGATGTGCTCTAGAACCGTTTCATCCGAATAAACTTCGAAATTGTCTTCACAATGAATGTGTATCCGAATAGAGCGGTCTTCGCATTTTGAATCAAACTGGCCAACAACGCGGTGGATCATTGGCGTCAAAAGAAAGACTTCCTTCTCAACGAACCGTTCTTCATCCTCTGATACGGAAGAAAATTGACGGATGCTCAGAAGGTAATCGCGCAGCTCCTCACAACTTGTCCTTAGTTTGAGAATGGCGGTCTTTTCACGGGGCGACTGTTCCGCTTGCGGCGCCAGGCGCAAGCAGTAGCCAAGAATGGATTCGTTAATGGCCGTTAATCCGTTACCAAATTGGTCGAGAAAACGACTTTGCGCTACCACGAAGTCTTTCTGAGCGGACGTTTCCGCCTCTTTGTTGAGTCGAATTCTCGTCTCCCTTCTAAGACGCCATTGACCACCAACAAACCCAGCCAACGTCGCAAAAAGAGCGGTGCTACCAAACTCAACGAAAGTATTACGATACGAGAACAGCATCCCGTGCAAGTAGAGAAGGCCAAACCAACCGACAAGGATGAGGGCCGCAGCCACGGCACTCTCAAAACGCCAAACAAAGAGAAAAAACAAGACGAGCGCTAAGGACTGCGCCACGGCAATCCAACGCGGGCCGTCGCGAAGAACATTGTCGTGCAGAAAATTAAGAGCACATACAGCGACAAAATCCGCGATGTAGACGCCGTTGAGAAGAGACTCTTTTTCGTCCTCCCACGGTGTATTTACGTAAGCATAACGACCATTTTTGTTGCGATTATCGATTTGACCGAATGTAAGGATGACATGGTTGCCATCCGCCAGCCTTGAGCGAGTAGCTAAATCGTTCGAAAAAAAAGTATATGCATCAACTTTATTAAGTCGGTCGGGGCGAAGATAATTGATGCGGAGACTCGTCTCTGTGGAAAAATCCTCGGGACGTTTGCCAGCAATCGCGGCTGGTAGGAGGACACGCTGTTCTCTGCCCCTAAATCCGACGGTTGGGATAGTTCTGACGATATCCGCCGTGCGAAGTTTAAAACTATCGACACCATAGACGCGATCATTGATCGAGCGGAATGCCTCTGGCAATTCGCGTGCCGAAGGCACAGACGAGTCAACATCCAACACACCCAAACGCACGCGAGGATCGTTTTCCACAAACGCGGTAAGAAAACGTATCTCCGCGTCACTCAACTCGTGGATGTCTTCGCTGACAATTAAATTGATGGATGACGCGTTGGTTTGCGCAATGCTCCGCAGAATTTTGCGCAAGCTCTCAAGACGAAGCTTATCTCCCGGCTCACCCTCAAAATTCTTGATGGTGTTTTCATCTGTGACCAACCGCAAAACGCCATCAACGGGCGTCACATCGGGCTTCATGCGGGTACGAAGATCAAAGAGCTTGTCTTCTATATGCGAACCCACCGAAGTATAATAAAATGCCCACACAAATAGGACGACCATTATGACTGTAAAGACAGCATAGGTAACAACAAGATGTCGTCTAAAAGTGCTCATGGGAAGCCAATCTACAAGTATCCAGTTTAATGCGCCATAATAGATGAAGTGCGGATGAATATTGAAGCTATTTTAATGGCTTAGTTTTGGCCTCGAAGTTTTCCCGGCACCGCCATGGAAAGACAAAGGGAAGAACCATGCTACCTATCGTCAAACGACTTTTGCTTATTGCTGCTTTTTGTCCAGGAATTGCTTTTTCAAAGAGCTCGCAGGAGCAAGATCTCGTCATATACTCTTA
>CAYOJQ010000042.1:0-31127 GCA_964404325.1 uncultured Oligoflexales bacterium | reverse complement strand
CCGTCTCGACCCAAATAGTATCGCCTGGCTTTCCCGTGGGCGATGGCGCGCGACGGTAGCTTTTGAACACAGCGCCTTCCACCACGCCTTGGTTTTTTCCACCGGTGATCATCACCATTTGTTCGGAAACATCCTTCATCTCGAGATAGCGAAGAATGCGATACGCCGGCTCCATCGGAGGAGGCACAAGCTTGCCGCCCAAATCTTGAACGTGACGAGTGGTGTTCTCCAGGCGTCGGCTAATTTCTTGGCCCATCGAAGGGGTTGCCGCGACAACGAGCAGAAACATGAAGAAAGAAAAAACGCGCATGGGTTGGCTCCTTAATTCTTACCGAATCCATCGGAGGAAATTGGTCTATATTGAGGGGTTATTTTGTAACTTGTTAATTTAAAAGGAATAAATTTCTCAAAAAGATCAGGATCGGGTAAGATTTTAGGGTGCGCTAGGAGCGTTCAACAGCATTTCCTTGTTTTTGAGATCCTTCGCTTCGCTCAGGATGACGGATACTCAGGATGACGGATACTCAGGATGACGGATACTCAGGATGGCGAACTGATTCAGGAATGACGAATAATTCAGGACGACCGTAATAGAAGGAGATTCTATGTCTCTATCGTGGGCCCAAATCGCGCAGGCTAAAAGGCGTGAACTTGAAAATAGCATGCGGCGGTTTCCCCTGACCTTACTCTCGGCACTTGCTGCTGAAGCGCCTGATGTTCAATCTCCTTATGTCACGATGTGTTTGGGACACTACAAACCAAAGCTCGTGGCTGATCTCGGTCGGCGATTTGCCGTCACGGAAAAAACGCCCAAAGATTACGACCCGATTAGTTGGTCGCAGCATATGCAGCGACGCGGAGCTGCGCTTCTTCTGGTGCCAACGGATCGTGATACATATGGTGGCTCTCTTGAAGATCTCAAAGGCATTCGCACTGAGTTTGACGGACCGCTTTTACGCCGCGATTTTATCGTCGACGAATATCAGATCTATGAAACCCGCGCGGCCGGTGCGGATTCATTTACCCTGCACGTCGGTTTACACGATGTTCCAAGCCTCCAATATCACTTGGAGTTGGGGCGTGAGCTGGGTATGGAAGGCGTGGTTCTCGCACAGTCTGAAGCAGAGCTCCAGATGGCTGCGGATACCGATGCCCTGATGATCGGCTTAACCCTAAAAGAAGAGAATCTTCACCGTGGACTTACGGTTCTTCGCCAACTTTCCAAGGAAGATCCTCGTCTATGCACAATGGTGGATGCGGTTTACTTGAGCCAAACGCGCCTGCAGCAGTTTGCGCTCAAAGAGTTTCATGCGGTTATCTACGGGCATCGTTCCCTGCGCTACGAATATGAAGCGCAGCTTACCAGTCAAAAGAGAACTTCGGATCGTACCAAGGATTGAAGAACTTGACTTTGTTGCTTTGGCGCGGTCTTTAAGAGGCGCTGAGTGAAGGAGAAGATGTGACGGAGCTGACATTAGCGGCTGTGTGTATGAACAGCCAAAGCAATAAATCTCGTAATATTGAGGCAGCCCTGCGCCTGGTGCGGGACGCCGCGAAGGCGGGCGCCGATTGGGTTCTTTTGCCGGAGATCTTTCATTTTTTTGGTCCGTACAAAGATCTTTATGATCAGGCGGAAGCTGAAGGAACTCCCCTCCTTCAGCAGCTGAGTTCACTCGCGAAAGAACTAAAAATTGTTCTGTTCGCGGGAACCATCGGTGAACGTCCACAAGAAACGGTGTTAAACGACCAGGGTGAGCGTCGTGTCTATAACACGATGTATGTTTTCGGGCGTGATGGTGCGCTGCTCACAAAATACCGTAAGACCCATCTTTTCAACCTCCGTGCGCCGGATGGAAAAAAGCTTTACTGTGAAGAAGATGGTTTTCTTTTTGGTGCTCAGCCAGTTGTCGCAACCATTGACGGTTTCCGTGTTGGCCTGAGCATTTGTTATGACATTCGTTTTGGTGAGTATTACCAACGTCTCGCGCGCGATGGTGCTCTCGATGTCATCGTTTGTCCCGCTGCTTTTACTTTGAAAACGGGAATGGACCACTGGGAACTTCTTCTGAGAGCTCGTGCGGTGGAGCAGCAAGCATTTGTCTTCGCGGCAAATCAATACGGTGTGCATGCACCCGAAAAAGAATCCTACGGCCATTCCATGGTCATTGACCCTTGGGGCACAGTGCTTGCGGATACAGGTGCGACTGAAGGCATTGCCGTGGCACGCATGAGTCGTCGTCGCATCGAAGAGGTGCGTGCGCGGTTACCTGCTCTGCAAAATCGTCGCCCTGACGTGTACAAGTCATGAGTACCAATCCTTATGAACTTCGCTTTGTGAATGGACTCAGCGGCGATCCCGCTGTGTATCTTTTTTTTCCGACGTGGAGTGAATCTCTTCTTTTTGATCTCGGTGGACTTGAGCCGATGACCAACAGAGAATTGCTTAAGGTTCGCCAGGCTTTTGTCAGTCATTGTCACATCGATCATTTTATCGGTTTTGATCGCCTCCTTCGGGTCAACATCCCTCATTTTCGCTCGCTGAAGATCACAGGTCCCAAAGGATTTATTGAAAATGTGCGCGGCAAGTTGAACGGCTACTGCTGGAACCTACTCGAAGGGGACCAAGTCTCATTCACCGTGCAAGAAGTACATGCGGACGGGACGATGCTGGCGGCAGATCTTGTAAGCTCGCATAAATACGTTCCCAGTAACGAAATGAAATCAGGTCCCACTGGCGATGGCATTGTTACGGTGAGTGAGCTTTCCGATGGCGCTTCCATGAAAGCCGTCGTTTTGGATCACGGTACAGATTCCATTTCATATCGCTTGGACATGCCGCAACGGTATCGCGTGAAGATTGATGAGTTGGAACGTATCGGTCTTAAAGCTGGCTCTTGGATTAAGGATGTCCAGCGGGCTATGAACCAAAAGCAAATGGACACATTGATCGAGATTGATGGTCAAGAGTTTATGGTCGCGGATTTGGCGGCTGCGGTTATGGAAGAACATGTGAAGCATTCGGTTGGTTATGTAACGGATATCGTTTTTAGCCGCGAAAATCTCAGTCGTGCCCGGAAGCTTCTTAAGGGCACAACCATTCTGATCAGCGAAGCTAGCTTTCGTGACGAAGATGCCCATCGGGCTTTTTCGAAAAAACATCTGAGCACGCGCCAAGCCGCGTTATTGGCAGCCTATGTCGGTGCCAAACGCCTCGAACCATTTCATTTTTCGGGAATCTATGGCGGCGAAGATGATGTTTCACGGGATGAGGCATCCAAGTTTTTCGCAACGTTCTCAGAACTTAGCGAAAACGAGTTGAATGCCGCTATCGAGGCAGAGCTCCAGCGAAACAAGACTAGTTAAAGCCTTCTTTTTCCGGCTCGCTGCGATTTGCTTCGGCAGCTTCCGTGTCAGCATTCTCCTGCGCCTTAAATAGGTCTTCAACCAATTCAAATTCTTCCGCAGTTACAAAACCTTTTTCATCGAGAACGGTCTTCATGCTCTTAATTGCAACAGCGACTTTGAGTTGAACCCGTTTCATTTGTACAAGCTCGTGTTTCAGGCGGTAGAGCTCTGAACCTAATTCCATAACGCTTAATTCAAGTTGATCGCTACGGCTGCTCACAGTTGTGTCCTCGCATATTTGGGGTGGAGGGCTCCGTCCTCAAATGTATCGGGGTGATGGTCTGGGAGCTTTATGATGTGTGGGCGGCTAAGTTTGCCTAGTGGGATGGGGACAAAAAACCCAGCTCAGGAGGAGCCCCAAGTCCGCGATGGACCAGAGCTTGGAGCGAGCGGTACCTAAGTCTAGGCACCTTTCTTTTTCTTCTTACTCACCTTCTCAATTTGCTCTTTTAAGATCGCTAGCCCTTTCACATAAAGCAAGACTGATTCAGAAGTGTCGTCAATCAAGACTTGCCGCAAAAGGTGATTGATATAAGTCTGGTACTTCATGCCGAGTTTGTTTGCGTTCTCTCGAGCCGCGTTCAAAACATCGAAGTCAAGCTTGATAGAGATATGAACCTTAACGTCCTTATCCTGAATATGATCAGGAAAAACATCCCTATTGCTCTTGGTCTTCTTGGTATTCATCATATAACCCCTTCAATCTCTCTTGGTTGCTCTCAACCCATCGGACCGCGTTACTAATTGACCGACTGCCCCAGCGTCCCCTTATCTCTGAGACTTTTAAAGTCATGAGATCTATTTCTAATGATCTTGTCTTATCCCTACTAAAAATATGGGCATGTGGCTCGTGAGCCGGAGTCCCTTCCTTAGGTCTGATATGACACCTTAAATCACCAGGAAGGCTCATTCTGATTACTACCATGCCTAGCATTGGTATATACTCCGTATTTATTATTGGTCAAGTTGGAAGGCTGCCCATAGCTGCGGCGATTAGTCTTTGAGGGCTTCAGCAATGGCGTTCCAGTCAACGCGGTCGATGTCTCCGATGTCCATTGCAGCATTGACTTGAAAGTGGCAGGAATCCCAGCGACATGAACTTCGAATGAGCGAAGTCTGAATACGACAGGAAATAAAAAAACCCAGCTCAGATGAGCTGGGTCTCCTTTTTAGAGGATTGAGGCCTAAGTCTTTCCAAATTTTTCTGCGATAAAAACGGTCATGTCCTGCTTATCGATCACCTGATTGAAAAACTCATTTTGTGTCTGAGTGAGATCGTTAGTGGTTAGAACAACTTCACATCCAGGCCAGATCTTCTTTACTTGTTGAGCTAGATCGTAGCCGGAGTCCGTGTCGTTATCGAAGAAATAGTCTGTCAGCACGAGATCGTAAGGTGTCTCGTGAGAATCCAGAGAGGCATAGAAATCGCTGGGAGAGACAAAGTAGTTAGCTTTGTCTTTTAAGAGTTTTTTCCACCGGAACATCGTTAGCGGGCAGTCTTCAATGACGGCGATAGGTCCTTTATTCGGAATTTGTTTTGTTTCTTCTAAGGCTATTGGTAGTTTCATAGAGAAGATAGTCCCGTCTTTTCTCGATGATTGAACTTCGACAGCTCCGTTATGGGCTTCCACGATGCGCTTGACTATAGCGAGCCCGAGGCCAGAGCCTTTGCTTTCTTCACCTGAATAGAATGGAAGAAAAATACGTTCGCACTTCTCTGGCGAAATGTAACTATTCGTGTTGCCGAGTCGAATTATTGCGTGCCCGGGCGTAGACTCGGCGACTTCGCACCAAATTCTTCCCTCGCCTTTCATGGCTTCCGCGGCATTCATCATAATGTTCGTAAAAACCCGCTGCATTTTTGTCGCATCAACAAACAATGATGGTAAATGGCTTTCGATGGAAAAAGAGATATTCGGAAATCGAAGCTTAATGATGGCTTTGCTGACAAAAAACAAATCTCTTGGATAAACGACCGTTTGGTTAATCTTAACTTTGGAGTCGAGCGCCAAGACATCGGCCAACATTTCATCGACTTGGTGCGAGACTCTCTTGGCGGACGCGACGAGGCCCGCGAGATCTTCAGGATTACTGAATTCTTTCGCATGAATTCCTTCAAGAATGCCGTTAACCATAAAAAACGGCTTTCGCACGTCGTGGGCGATCATCTGAACCGATTGTGTGATAGCTCTCAGGCGAATCATTTCTTGTTCTTGACGGAGCTGCTTGTCGAGTTGCTTCCGAACCACAAGCATAATGGCCAAGCAAACAGCATCGATCATGAGAAGAAAAAGGGCTGAGAAGCCGCTTTTATGGAGATTGTTGTAACGAAAGTGAACTTCACCAAAGGGCTGCTTACTCTGTTCATCTAGAAAAACCGTCCGTGAGATTCTTCCAGGTGTGAATCCCAAACTTCGCTCTACTTCTGTTGAAAGCCTGATGGATTGAAAATTCTGCGCATTCAGGAAATCGCCACTGAGTTCAACGCGGCGCCAGTTCCCGCCAACAATGTCGTTGCGATGGCTGCGAACGAACTGGTCAGCCTCCATCGATCGAACGGCATGAAGGACAGAAATATGGGCGACTACAACGATCGTGACTAAAGCACACTGGAGTAGAAGCAGCTGAAGGACGAACTTACGATCCATTTTGATTGTCTTCATGGTCATGCAAACTCTAGGTCAAAGAAAGGCGTCCCAATGAACTTTTTTGGAAAAGGGATGTGCCAACCATTTTTCGCAACTGAAATGAGGCTCATTCTTACCAATGGAACAATTGTTGGGTTTTCGCAGATAGCCTGGAGATGCAGTCCTTCTACCATCTTCTCCCGCTTCTGTTGATCTGGCTCAGTCACGTAGGCTTCTATGAAGCCATTTTGCTCAGTTGGTCGAAAAAAACCTAAATGAAATAACATTGCGATTAAGGTGGAGTCTTCTTTGTCGACGACATCGAAGCCTATATGGAAGAGATCAAAATCGCTGCTTGAGATGTTATCTTTATGGGTGTTCTTTTCTGGCAATGAGACGAAGTCGACCTGGTCGCCGAGGTGATTGTATGTCTCCTTGAATTCGTCAATGCTGCCTTCTCGAACCGCGATGCGAATTTTTTTCGGCGGCAATTTTTTATTGCTGGCCTTGCGTTCAGTATAGAGATCTCTGGAGGATGCCTTTAGGGATCCAGGTGACGAATCCAAGAAGAGGAACTGGGTGTCTGCAAAAAAGTCGCCATCGATCTTCTTTTTTGGAAGAAGTTTTTCCCTGTATCCATCTTGTAAAGCTGAAGCAAAAGCGAGCCTTTCCTCTGTCGAAAGAGCCATTCCTCGGTCGGTGAAAGCAAAAGCTGATAAAAACAGGTGATCGGTTGCGTGCATCTGCACTTCTTTGTTTGTTGAACGACTAAGTCTGATCTTCTCTTTCGTGGTAATGTCGCCAGGTTGACCGATAAAATCGATTTCGTCTTTTTCAAATAATTCGATGATTTCGTCAGGCGATGAGGCAGAGACTATTTTAACTTGCTCTGGACTATTTTTATCTAAAGCCCAGTGACCCTTGTGTGCGTTTAACAAGAATGAGTTAGAGTCTTCTTTTGAGAGGTAATAGGGTCCCGTGGTATTTCGTCGGTCCACTATTTTCAAAGACGTTGGATCAATGGATATCTTCGGAATGATAGCGAAGTCGATAGCCGATAGAAATTTCAATACAAGTTGGAACTGAGCTTTCGTCCGCAAGGATAAGCGAAGACCATCGGCTTCTATTCCATCAATCGAGTCATTTATGTGCTTTATTGGTGTAATATCTAGAAATGATGATAGGTCTCCATGCATATTTGAATTGCGAAGAAGTAGGCGCTTCAAGGAGAACACGGCATCATCTGCTGTAACACGATATCCGTCAATTGTGACGATATCGTCGCGAAGATAAAAATCAATGCGACCATCAGAGACATCGAATCTTTCGGCGGCAGACGGATACATCTGTCCATCTAAGCAGGAGATGTGGATGAGAGGTGAGTAGAGTGCCTCTAGAACATGATAGTCGTGGATATGAGCAATGCTGCAGGTATCCATATCTTTGAATTGTTTAGCTCGCAAGAAGGCCGTGCGCAGTATTCTTTCGTTGTTCATGGTTTCTCCTCACCGAATTCGGACGTTGCTTATAAATGATTTTGTGTTCAAGCAAAGACATGTGTGGTCTTGTTCACATCTTCCCAGCGAACTTCCTTGCCTAGGAACTGTGACAATCGTTTAAAATTAATATGTTCAGGTTTTGTTTCGCCAAAAAATAGTTGCTGCGCGTCTGGGCTTGTTGCGCGGACGACGGTGACGGGGCAGCCGATGAAAGATGGGTGTAAATCCAGTCTTTTCGTAACAATTTGACTCAAATCGAGATGATAAAGATCTTTATCAGTTTTTGAGAAGAAGTGGTGCATAAGCGAGATGTTTAATTGTTCGGATGAAAATTTATAGTGATATAGTGGCCCGTCAAAAGCCTCTTCAGCTGTCCTTCTATTTGAATCTCTTAGAAAGCCAGAAACGAAAGCTATAACTTCGTTTGTTGCTTTAATTATAGATTCATCTTGGCTTCGCTTAGTTGCTGCGCCAATGAACATACCAAAAGGCTTTGCGGCATTCGTACCAAAACAAGCGGCAACGGTTGTGTGCCAATTGCTGGGACTTTGCAGCTTGCCTAGATGGAGATCAATACCGTCCAACCGCAATGCTGCTTTAGTCCTAAAAAGCGATGACGGTGTTTCAATCTCAATGAAAGAGCTGAATGTCAGATAGTGCGATAAAAACGCATCCCGCTCAATGAGTTCAGCCATGGCTCGTTCTTTAGCCTCGTCAAAATTGAGGTGAGCAGCGATACCACTGGATGTCCAACTCTTTCCGCATGCTTTTTTATGATATAGAGTCGCTCGTTCTACAACTTCAGCGCAAGCTGCAGTTAGGGACTTTGTTTCATCGCTATCAATACCTCGACCCCAAATTGCTTGTTCTCCTAGTTGGACTGTCACCATATGGTCGTAAGCTCGCGGGAGATACTTTGTGACTTCACGGTCACGAAACACGGCGAGATTAAGTCGTTCAGAATTTTTCAGAAACCATGCAAGCATTTTCAGTTTCTATTTTTTTTCAATTCTAGGTTGAACAGTGGCATTCCAGAAATTGACGCCGGGAAAGGCATCTTCCACCCATTCTGGGCGACCCCCACAAAACTCATTCTTGCGACGGGCAAAATTACTGGGTCTTTGTAAATGGAATTAATATGAAGATTTTTTATCATAGCTTCTCTATTTTCCTCATTTTCCTGAATGAGGTAGCTTTTTAAGAATTCTGTAGGTTTTTCGGTTTTAAAGGCCCCAATCGTCAAACCATAGCCAATTAGAGCTGTATCTTCATGGTTAGCGACATCGAACATAAATAGAAAGAAATCGAAGTCTTGGTTCTGGCGCAGTTCTTGAGGTGTTTGGCCGGTTGGTGAAGGTATAAACTCAATCAGTTCGGGTGAATCTTTGAAGGTTTCACGGAGTTCATTGACGAAGTTATGTCTTACGGCTACTCGAATCTTTTGATTCGGCATATCGGATGTCTTTAACGCATGTTCGTATTCTTTGCGCTGCAATGGGGTGAGGCTGCCAAAAGAATTTTCGATAAAGATCGAATCAGTTGATACGAACAATTTTTCGTGTTTGTTCATCTTTGGAATGAAGTTGTTCGCGAAAATGGTTCTAAACCATTTCCCAAATGCGACCAATTCATTGGCATGCCGTTTTTTCGCGATATCGGTTGGGAAGATACCCCATGTTAGTAATGGCTGAGATTTGTGAATCTGAGTGGTTTCATTTTTAGAAATCGCATCAACGAGGATAGGTGGAAGAATTTGATTATTCGGACCAATAAAATCGATTTTATTTTGATTAAAGGCATCGATCATTTTTGATTGCGTATCAATTCTTAAAAAAAGAATGCGGTCAGGACTGCTTGGGCTCAGTGACCAGTGGTTTCGATTTCTAGTAAAAGCAAAAATGTATGGTTCTTGGGCTTCTTCTACAAAATATGGCCCTGAGGTATTGCGGAATTCTGAAATTTTTAGAGTATCTGGATTGACCGCTATTTTAGGGATTATAGCGAAATCAATGGATGAGAGAAAAGCCAATACAAGATGAACCTCTGCCTTATATCTAATTGATAACGTATTGCCGATAACCTTAATTCCATCAACATCATCTTTAATGTCATTTATAGGGCCAATATCTAGAAACTGATGGAGTTTTCCGTGAGAGTTGTCTCCACACAGTAAGAGCCTTTTGAAAGAAAACTCGGCGTCACTAGCGGTAACTTGATACCCGTCTATGGTAACGATGTCATCCCTAAGCTCAAAATTTAACCAGCCCGATTCGTACGAGTATTGTTTTGCTGCAGAGGAATATAGTTGCCCATCGAGCCGAGAAATTTGAACGAGAGGGGAGTAAAGCGAGTCTAGAATTCTGTACTCTGAAATAGTCTTAACCTCACAAGTGTCAATAGACGTAAGGTCATTGATGCCCATGAATGCAGTTCTTAAAATTCGTTCTTGATTTAGGCTTTTCTCGCTTGGATAGCTCATAGGGACCTCACCAACCGGTGTCAATATCTTTACCAACATCATGCCCATTGCCAAAAGACTCCCGAATAGGAATGCCTTTTTCGAAAAGAGCTTTTTCAAATTCGCGGATGTCCATTTTCGATTTTTCATTCTCTTTCTTCTTATCGGTTGAGGGTGCGTTCGTGCGGGAGGACGTTGCAGCGTTTGGTCGAAGGTCGCGTAGTCCTTCGGCAGCGGTTGCGCCTGTCGCAGGCAGCAAGATGGAAAGAGCGGACAAGGTTTTGAGGATCGCTTTGGGGCGATTTTTGGGCTTCATCGAGCACTCCTAAATTCTTATGGCTTTAAATTGGCTGTGCCAACACGAGTGAGCCAAAGAGCAAGGCCTATGCCAGAAGTAGCAAAGCTAAATTATTGGATTATTTTGCGAGCAAAACGTCATTTTTCGCTACACATCAGGTTGAACGGTATATTTTTGAACCTATGCTTCGTGGCTTTCCGCTCAGAATTAGTAGAACTTGAGGGGTTTTAGTGAGTGGCTGAAAGAGGCGGAAAACGGGACTTTTTGCCCAAAAATCGGGACGATTTTTAAATTAAAAACCCAGCTCAGGGGAGCTGGGTTCTATTCTTTTGGGAGATCCTTCGCTTCGCTCAGGATGACGGAGCGCTCAGATGATCAACCTGACTTACTGCGTTTTTCGAGCTCATACTTCGCGACCTTGGTAATAAGGCCGGCGCGACTGATGCCGAGCTCTTTGGCGAGACGAGACTTATTCCAACCAGTTCGCTCGAGACCTTCGAGAATCATCTGCTTCTCGAGCTCTTCCAGCGCATCCTTCAAGTTTCCGTTCACACGAAGGCCAGGGAATGGTTTCGATGCTTTTTCACGGATGCGCGGCGACAAAAATTCTTCGCGGATAAATGTTTCATCACCACCGGCGAGAACGCTCAGACGCTCGATTTCGTTTTCAAGCTCACGAACGTTACCGGGCCAATCATGGTCCATCAGCTTCTCAAGACAAGATTTTTCGATCGTCTTTTTCGCTGTGCCGGTATTCTTAGCGAACTTATCCATGAAGTGATCCACCAAGATGGGGATATCTTCGATACGGTCGCGCAGAGGTGGTACAACCACGTTGATAACGTTTAAGCGATAATACAAGTCTTCACGGAACTCACCGGTCTTAACCATCTCATTGAGATTTTTGTTGGTCGCAGCGAGAACCCGCACGTTTGCTTTTTTAACGACAGTCGCACCAACAGGTGTGAATGTACCTTCTTGCAAAACGCGGAGTAGCTTCACTTGCATCTGAGGGGATGTATCGCCGACCTCGTCGAGGAACAATGTGCCGCCGTCAGCTGCTTCAAACAGACCTTTTTTATCTTTGATCGCGCCGGTGAAGGCGCCTTTTACGTGACCGAAAAGTTCGGATTCAAGCAAGTTGTCGTTAAATGCACCGCAGTTTACAACGAGGAACTTACGGCTGCGACGACGAGAGTTATAGTGCAGAGCTTTTGCAATAAGCTCCTTACCAGTACCGTTTTCGCCGTTAATAAGAACAGTCGCGCTGGAATCACAAACCATATCAAGAACGCGATAGAGTTCTTGCATCGGACGAGATTTACCAATCATCTGATCAAAGCCGTAGCGTTGACCCAACTCTTTCGCCATCTCGTCGAGTTTGCTCTTAGAATCATCCAAGGACTTGTGCATCACAAGGATTTCGTCAACAACGAGGTTTACAAGCTCTGTTAGATATTCCACTTCCTTTTGTGAAAGGACGGGAAGGCTATCAATCTGAGCGAGTAAGTCGGCACGTGTTGGGAAGTCGCGTTCAAGATAGCTACGGATCAAAGCTTTTTGTTCGTCAGCTGTTTCCGCCGCTAAAAAGCCATCGCCGAATACCGTTCCCATAAACTCATTGTTTACGTGGATCGGCACGGAGATTACGGAGAAGCCTTCATGACTACGAGAAAGTCGTGGCTTCTTAGAGTTCATGGATTCGACAGTCGTCTTACGAGCTGTGCCAACGCGTTTTTCGAAACCGCGGTTGTCAGCAACGATAGCCTGGCAGATCTGATTCAAGGGATTGAAAAACTTACCTTCAGGAACACCACGAAGGAATCCCTTCTTATCAGTAAAGTTGATCTGTACCTTCCACCACTTACCGATCACTTCCTTCAATCGGCGAATGACGTGCATCTTGTCGAAATCTTCCCATCGGACTAGTTCGTCGCTCATATGGCCATCTCCCGAATGAAAAATCGCCCGTCTGCTGTCGTGTGTGTGACTTTCAAACAGGCTTATCGGCAGGTTTGGCCAAATACTTTACAGTTTTTTTCAAAAATATTTTTAGGGACTTATAAAAATCGCGCTAAATACGTGGACATATCCCTGGTTAGCTGGTCACCCTATGCGTCTAACTTTGACACCCCCGGGATCCGAAAACTGGAAGGTTTTTAAGGGGATGGGTGCTGTGTTTGGATTTTGGAAGGTAAAGCTCGTGTAGTTGCCGTTCTTGTACTCGATCTTTACATCCTGAACGTAGCGAGATTTTTCCGACACTTGCACCAAAATATCGACGATATCCGTCTGCTCTTTGGTCTTAGGCACAAGCTTCATTGAGGTAATGCCCTTTGCTGTTTTGACATCAACGGCATCGTATTGGTTCAGTAACTTTTCCGCATCGAGGACTAAGTTCACGATGGCTTGAAGCTCTTTCTGTAAACCTGATTTCGTCCCGTAATGGGTGACGGTTTTCTCGTCCGAGCGATAGTGAGACAAGGTGGTGCCGTCGAAGTAATACTCCTCGACATCTTTTTTATCTCTAAACTGCCAATAGAAGTTTCCTGGTTTAGCAAAATAGGCTTGGCCCTCGCGAGAACGCGTTTTGTCTCGCAAGCTGGTATG
This sequence comes from uncultured Oligoflexales bacterium, assembly GCA_964404325.1. GTDB lineage: Bacteria > Bdellovibrionota_B > Oligoflexia > Oligoflexales > Oligoflexaceae > CAYOJQ01. Next base: position 18,230 of record CAYOJQ010000042.1, on the reverse strand, counting down.
CACGGTTTGTTTGAAATCGACTTTCAAGAATTCAAGGTTGGAGAAAAGACTCTCATGCTTTGCGGCAACGTCTTTCTTCTTACTAGTGCCGGCCTGTGCGAAGGCTGGAAGTGAAAGCGCAACAAGAAGTGAGAGAGAAAGGGTTCGAAGCATGATCTTCATCCAATCGTCCTTATCTGTAGCCACGGGTGCTTAAAAATTAATCAGCGTGATCTTATATAATCATACAGTTCCATTAAGGCCAAGTAAGAGATCTCCGCGCGATTTTGCGTGCGATGTGAACCCAGGTGGAACTGTTTTGTTTTGACGCCTTCCGGTCCGTAGAAACCACACCAGATGGTCCCAACAGGTTTTTCCGGAGTTCCTCCATCAGGCCCAGCGATGCCGGTAACGGAGATTGTATAATCCGCCTTGAGAAGTTTGGCCGCGCCGCTTGCCATTTCCGCAGCGGCGGCTTCTGATACGGCGCCATGATCCGCGAGGGTTTGTGGGTTTACACCGAGGACCTTGATCTTAACGTCATTATCGTAGGCGCAGATGCCGCCGCGAAAGATGCGTGAACTACCGGGAAGAAACGTAAACAAACTTGAGAGAAGACCGCCTGTGCAGCTTTCGGCGGTGCCGACGACCTTACCTTGTTCTGTCAAGATTGCTTGTAGGTTCTCCAATACGGGCAGGAAACGATCGGCCTTGCAAGCAAACATGAGGACCTCCTAAAAAAGTACCACTGAGCTGGTTTTTGCGCCCACTTACGATCTATACTGATAGTTACACTCTGTCCATCAAACCCGGAAAGCTGGTTAAGGAGTTTCCATGGATCCTGTGTGGTATAAGCTTTACCCGAAAGGTGTTCGAGCCAAGATCGACATACCGCCGACACAAACAGTCGCGGCTCTCCTAGAAGAGGCATGCCAGACGTTTCAGCATAAAGAAGCGCTCACTTGTATGGGGGCGGGGCTTACTTTCCGTCAGTTCAATCGCCGTGCGGATGATTTTGCGAGCTTTCTTCAGAATAGCTTGAACATGAAAAAGGGCGATCGCATTGCCCTCATGTTGCCAAATATTATCCAGTTCCCTGTCGCTCTTTTTGGTGCGTTGAAAATCGGCGCGGTGTGTGTGAACACCAACCCTCTTTATACCCCGCGAGAGATGCGTCACCAGTTTAACGATTCCGGCGCGACAGTGCTTGTGATCCTCGATCTCTTTATGGATAAGCTTCAAGAGATTATCAAAGACACAAAAATTGAACACGTCATTGTAACGAGTATTGGTGATCAGCTTCCTGTGTGGAAAGGCGCGATTGTCAAAACGGCTTTGAAGCTAAAAGGCATGATTCCGAAGCACTCGCTTCAAGTGACCCATTTTAAAGCGGCCTTGAGTCAGGGAGCAGGAAGAAAATATCAGGCGCCATCCATTCAACAGGATGATGTTGCGATCCTTCAATACACGGGTGGAACCACCGGCGTTTCGAAGGGTGCGATGCTTACCCAAAAGAATCTTCTCGCAAACATTCATCAGATCCGCGAACTTGCTGGGCCCATTCTAATTCCCGGTGCGGAAACTGTTTTGACAGCATTGCCGCTCTACCATGTGTTTGCGTTGAGTGTGAATTTTCTCGCCTTTTTAAGCATGGGTGGGCGCATGATTTTGTGTCCTAAACCCGTGCCCATCGAGAATACTGTTAAGCTCTTTAAGCAATACAATATTAGCGTCATGACTGGTGTGAACACTCTCTATAACGCCCTCAACAACAGCAAGGCGTTCCAGCAGCTCGCACCAAGGAATATTAAGATCGCTCTTGCGGGCGCGATGACATTGCAGCGCTCTGTTGCGGACAAATTCCAATCCATCACTGGCACGCGCATCAAAGAGGGCTTTGGTCTTACGGAAGCTTCTCCTGTGACGCACTGCAGTCCGTTGATGATTGATTCTCCAGTCGGTTCTATCGGCATTCCTCTTCCCAGCACATTTGCAAAAGTTTGTGACGAAAATGGAGCTGAATTGGGGACGAACGAAGTGGGTGAACTCTGCATTAAGGGTCCCCAGGTGATGAAGGGGTACTGGCAACGCGACGATGAAACGAAAAAATCGATTCGCGATGGTTGGTTGTGGACGGGTGATATGGCTCGCATGGATGAGAACGGGTATTTCTATATCGTTGACCGCAAGAAGGACATGATCATCGTCTCCGGGTTTAACGTGTACCCGAATGAGGTCGAGGAAGTGCTCGCGGCGCATCCAAAAGTGCTTGAGGCCGCGGTGTTGGGCGAAAAAGGCCGCGATGGCAGTGAGATCGTTAAAGCCTTCGTTGTTAAGAAGGATGAATCTCTCACGGAAGAAGAGCTGAAGCGGTATTGTGAGCATGAGCTAACCAACTACAAACGACCCCGTAGTTACGAGTTCCGCAAGGAATTGCCAAAAACAAACGTCGGGAAGATTTTACGGCGCGCTTTAAGAGCTGATGCATAAAGAAAAGGGAAGGCTTAAAGCCTTCCCTTTTTTAAAGGAGGATTTTTTTTGAGCTTACTGGATGACGATACGTAAAGAGCGGTTTTGTCCTTGGCGAACAAAGGCTATTTCCGCGTCGTTGGCGTTTCTGAGTTGGTTGAGGATGCGGATAGCTACCGCGGCACTATTGATGGGTTGTTCGTTAATGGAGGTGATAAGGTCACCGTCTTGAAAGCCGGCGACATCAAAGATGCTACCTTTTTCGATGTCCCAAAGTTTGAATCCAACCATGCGACCATTTTCAACAAACGGTTCAGTCGCGGTCTGCATCAGAATTTCACTTAGTTTCTTCTCGACTAACACGTTCTTCAGTGAAGAGTTCACTTTAAGTGTGTTGTCTCGCAATTCGAACCCATCGCGTTCAGCAAGGTTATTCGAATCTACATCTAAGCTTCGTCCGCGGCCGGGCATAGGAGCCGCGCCTGAGACTGGGACCGGTGTGTCGGAACCAACCGTTAAAGTGTAGAAAGCGCCTTTAAAGTTAAAGAGCACTTCTTTCCGTTCAACCTTAGTGATGGCTAGATCTTTTGAGAGAGTTGTTCCCTCGCGATAAGCGCTCACTTTTCCGGTCTCTTTATGCTTCATCAACGCAACGCCTTGGCGTCCGTTGTTTGAGGCAATCACACCAAGCACAACATATTCGCTTGGATTTGCGAGAGCAGTTTCCGGCAATAGATTGAATAGCAGCAGCAGAAATAGAGAAATCTTTTTCAGCACAACACCACTCAGCAGCAACAGGATGAACAACAAGAGAAACAACAACAACTTCAGAGCTACATCTTGAGACGGAATCCTTTCCGCCTTTCATCCCACCTTGAGCAAAGTGCGTACCGACCAGGGCATTAATCTAAGTATTTGAAATAATTGGCTTGAAACTCGTCTGGGGGTTTTTCCGGTGTCAGAAAAATAGGCGCATGTCGCGGCATAGTGCAGCGTCCTTTGCTAGAATAGACGCTAACACCTTAAAACACCGGACATCATCATGGCTTACCGCCTTCCCTTGGTTTTCTTGGGGCTGTTGCTTTCCCATACAGCCTGGGCCGCGACATATAAGATCGCGAGTCTTGGTGGGCTGATGATGCAGCCGACGAGCAACTACTTTCATGCGGTCTATGGTGCGAGCGCCGAAGTTGGTCGCGAAGATGGAAAGCTAGTGGCTCGCATGGCCTATCTCGAGCGTCCGCAATTTAGAAGCGCGGGGTTTGTGGATCAGGAGTTTTTTGGTTTCTTTCAGATGGGGACAAAGCTCACGCGCGCAAAGTCTCATGGGCTTTGGGCTTTTGTTGGTCCAGGGCAAACCACCGGGTACGTTCGGGCTGAAGGGAGCAAATATCCAACGGACAACGTTCCGCCAACCAGAAAGCATCGCGTTCCAGGTCTTAATCTAGCGATGGAATACGCGTTTCGTTGGAGTGGATTTGAATGTGCGGCCACACACCAAATTCTGGTCGGTCATTCTTCAAATGAACAACTAAGAGCTTACGTGGCTTGGCCGTATCATTTTCTGTTACTGCGCATGGGAGTGGCTTTTTGAAACGGTATTTTCTCATGCTGGTGATTGGCCTCTTGTTAGGGCACACGTCTCCCGCATGGGCGGCAAAGAAGGCAAGCTACAGCTTACAATTCCATGCTCTTGCTCCGAATGCCGGTGGGCAGCGAGCCTATGCTTTGCGCCGCGCCACGGATGACCGTGAATGGAGTGTTTTTGCCAATGAGTATCTGCGTGCGGGTGACTACCCTCTCTTTGGTGGCATGTATAGCTTTCGTTATCCCATCTGCGGACAAGAATGCCTTGTACAAGTGTATGCGCAAACCGGAATTGGCGTGACCAGCGTTGGTCCTGGCGCGGAACTTCTTTGGGGCATGAATTTATTTTGGACCGTGCGGCTTGATGTCGCGAGTCAGTTTTATATCACTAAAGACCGTGTTGTTGTGTGGAGTTACCCACTATGGATCGGCTTATCTATCTCTTTGTAGGGTTTTTATTTCTTGTCGCCCCTCAAGGGGTGTACGCCTACCCCACTCCAGTTGACTTTGAAGGCAGCCTTTTGCGTTGGCCCATCAGTATGGACACGCCCGTCGTGCATTACGAGATAAAAGGTGATCCGGAGATTGTTCGATTTCATGAAGACCTTGTTGAAACCGCCGCTCGCTATTGGACGGATGTGCCGACAAGCTACATTGAGTTGGCTCGCGCTGAGGAACAAACCCCGGCGGTGATTACGGTGAAGATCAAAGACGCCATCAACGACGGATCTTTCTCTTCCGGTTTTGCTCTTTTCGATGAAAAAGATAACGGTGGAAAGCCACTTCATTGTACAATAGAGGTTAGCTCCGCTGAGTCGATCGGTTACATGAGCTTCGCGAAGACAATCTTACATGAATTCGGTCACTGCCTTGGGCTGGGCCATTCGTTAGTCCCCGAAGCTGTCATGGGTTATTCGCTGGACCGTAACGAGTTCGCACTTGATACGGATGATATGGCGGCGATAAGTCGTCTCTATCCAGCGGATGGGAGTGAACCGCGCCTACCTCCGGGCTGCGGTATTCGTATGGGAAAGACCCATAGCCATTCTTTGTTGAGTTGCTTGATTCTTTTGTTGCCGGTTGCGGTGGGAATGGCTGTGAAGGTGGGACGGGCTTGTTAAAAGCCCGTCCCTTTTTATTAGCGGAGAAGCTGCAGTACAACGTCAGGCATTTGGTTGGCCTGAGTTAGTACGGAAGCACCAGCGGCGGACAAGATCTGCGCCTGCGCGAACTTCGCGGTTTCAGATGCATAGTCCACGTCGCGGATGCGTGACCGGGCCGCGCTCATGTTCTCTGTTGAAATGTCGATGTTCGCAATCGCACTATTCAACCGAGACTGCATGGAGCCCAGCGTGGAGCGGTACGAAGCTACAGAATCGAGTGCCGTATCCAACTTGTTAAACAAGTCGTTGGTGCCGTTTGGACCCAAATCAGCTGCACCACCAGAAACAAGATCATCAGGAACGAGAGAAAGATCGCCTTCAGTTACCCCCGCCAGCGACGATGTCAACTCTTCCAACTGCGTCAAGTCAATCGTCAACACATCAGGATCATTTTCAGGATCAATATCTGGAGCATTACCTTCAACATCGTTACCGCGGTTGGAAGCACCAACGAAGATACGGAGGGGTTTCGCATCGTCACCCTGCTCCAGTAGCTTCGTACCGTTAAATTCTGTGGTGGCTTGAATGCGGCTGATTTCCTGATTAAGCTGTTGGAATTCGCGGTTGAGGAAGTCTCGTTCGCGGTTACCCAGCGTGTCAGAAGCCGCTTGTGACGACAACTCGCGCATACGCACTAAGATGTTTGTCACTTCGTTAAGGCCACCTTCTGCTGTTTGAATGTAGCTGATACCATCACTGGCGTTTCGTTTTGCAACGTTTAAGCTGGCGACTTTTGAACGCAAGCGTTCAGAAACGGCAAGTCCAGCGGCGTCGTCTGAGGAGCGGTTGATCCGCATACCAGATGACAACTTCTCCAATGAGTTTTCAACATCCTGGCGGTTGTTGCCGAGTTGTCTTTGAGCGATCAAAGACGGCACGTTGGTTTTGATCCGAACACCCATAGCACCTACCTCCTTGTTATGTCCGCGGAGATCCCTCCCCGCGGCTAGTTACGAATGGAGGGACGGAGGGCTCCGTCCCCATTAGTTGATTAGCGCAACAGCTGAAGCGCCATTTCTGGAGCTTGGTTTGCCTGCGCAAGAACCGCTGTAGAGGAAGAGCGCATAACGTTTGCTTGAGCAAGCGTTGAGCTTTCTTCCGCGAAGTCAACGTCCTTGATGCGGCTTTGAGCTGTGCTCATGTTCTCAATGGAGATAGACAAGTTGTTGATGGTTGAACCAAGACGGCTTTGAACAGAACCCAATGTGGCGCGTTCGCTGGCGATGCGGCCGATTGCGTCGTCGATTGTAGAGAGCTTCGCTGCGATCTCATCGCGGCTTGGGCCGTCTTCACCATCAACTTGTGGACCGATTTCGCTTTCTTTGCCGAGGTTCAAATCTTCAGAGCTGAATTTGAGACCTTCCAGGTTAATGGAGATGGTGTCTGTGTTGTCTTCCGGAGCAGAGCCGTTCACACCAACTTGGAGAACGAATTGAGAACGGTCACCGGTGTCAAACAACTTGATGTTGTTGAACTCAGCTGTCTTTGTAATACGATCCACTTCGTCCACGAGCTGTGTGTATTCGCGGTTTAGGAAGCCGCGTTCTTTGTCGCCGATAGTGTCGGAAGAAGCTTGAACAGTGAGTTCGCGAAGGCGAATGAGGATGTTAGACATCTCGTTCATGGAGCCTTCTGCGATTTGCAGCATGGAGATACCGTCGTTCGCGTTACGTTTTGCAACGTTAAGACCGCGAGTTTTTGCACGGAGACTTTCGCTCACGGCAAGACCGGCCGCATCATCAGCAGATTTGTTGATGCGGTAGCCTGAAGATAATTTCTCCAAGCTTGAGTTCAGTTCGGCGCTGTTTTGAGAGACGTAACGTTGAGAAGTGAGACTTGGCACGTTCGTGCGGATACGCATACCCATAACTAATCCTCCTTGAATTTTGATTTTCCCTACCTTGGGAAACGCGAGTTGGTAAAAACCCAACCTGCCCCCTAAGGATCGAATCGGGGCAAAAAATCTTGAGGCGCTTTGGGAAAAAACAAAGAAGGGCTAAAATCTTTTGTATGATTCGTCTCTTGGCCAAATCTTTGCCAAGATTTCCGCGTGTTACATAATTTATCGAATACGAAAAATCCGTCGTTTTCCTCGTTTTTTCATAGGCTTAGCGAACTCTCATCCAATTGGCTGTAATGCATGGGGTTTTCGGGGATTCTTACTTTTTTCCAAAATAAGCAAATCTTCTTCTGGAAGTCGGGCTGCGAGGAAAAACCTTCTTTTTTTAGTTTTTTCCAAAGGTCTATTTGAATAGTTTGAATTTTTGGCGACTATGATAAGGAACCTCGATACTTAAGTTTCTATAAGGGCCTTTTTTTGCATCCTAAACTCATTGAAAGTTGCACACAGTTTCTCAGCTCGCACCGACCACCCCGAGTTTGGGTGGGTGTATCCGGTGGCGTCGATTCTGTTGTCCTTTTTCATGTGTTGGCGGAGGTGTGCTCAAAAAATAAGCACGCGCTGGAAGTTCTGCACATCAATTACGGTTTGCGCGGGACGGAGTCGGATGAAGACGCGGCGTTTGTTCGTGTTCTGGCTGCGGCGAAAAAGCTACCGTTTCATGAGTTGGTGATCGACGAGACCATGCGTCAGCAGCGCTCGGGCGAGAGTGTTCAGGAATGGGCGCGTCACATTCGCTATGAATGGTTCCAAAAGAAGATGGCACCCGGTGATGTGGTGGCATTGGCACATCATCATGACGACCTTGCGGAGAATATTCTGTTGCGGCTCAGTCGAGGCAGCCGGGTTGCTCAAGCTTTGGGCATGGAAGTTTTTAAGGATCCGTTCTGGCGCCCGCTTTTGGAATGGTCAAAGAGAGAGATTAAAGAATTAGCGCGTGGGCAAGATCTTCCCTATAGGGAAGATTCATCGAATGATAAGCTTTTTTATGGGCGAAATCGTATCCGCCACGAAGTTCTTCCCGTCTTGGAAGACCTCTACCCACAAGCGAAGAAACGGATCGTTGGGGCTGTGGAAGATGTGAGCGTCATCTATGGGTTTCTTCGCAAAATCCTTGAACCAAAATGTTCGGGCCTTTGTTTGGAGCGCGACTGGCTTAAATCTCTGCCGGCTCCCGTGCAGAGAGAAGCGATCGAGTTTCATGTGGAAAAGTCTCACGGGGAGCGACGTTTGCTACCCGAAGTTCTTTATGATCAGGTGATGGAGGCGGTTGCCGATGAAAAAGTCTCTCACTGGGCCATGGAGCTTCCGCAAGGAGGGCGTCTGGTCATTGAAGGCAACAAGCTTCGGTTTCAGGCGGAATTGAACCACAGCTCCCAAGCACGTTATGCCCAGTACCGTGAACAAGTGTTAGAGGGTCGGGTCGGTGCTCAACTGGGTCAAAATGCCCGGCTGGAATGTGCGGTATCTGAAGGAATGAGCCCATAGTGACAACGAATCAGGCCCTCTAGGGTTTTCAAAAGGAATTAAGGCAGCTAAGTTAGCTCTATACTGTCGTCGAGGAGAAGCCGAAATATGTCGAAAGCGAAGAAGCAAAACCAGCAGCTGAAGATCACGCTTCTGTTTGCGGGTCTTTTCATGTTGTTCCTCATGTTCAACATGATGGCCCGTCACGAAGACGAGGCGACGGTCTTAAAGTTCTCTGACTTCATGACTGCTGTGAATCTTCCGGAAACAGATGTGAATCGCATCACGGAAGTCACATTTAAAGATAACGAGATCCGTGCGGTTCGTAAGGACGGCAGCAGCGTCATCGTTTATGGCCCACACGATGCGGATTTGCGCAAAGATCTATTGCAGAAGAATGTAACGGTAAACTACGAGCCACCCGAAGAAGGCAGTCTTTGGAAGACTCTTCTAGTGAACTCGCTGCCGATGCTTCTTCTTCTCTTTTTGTTTTTCTTCTTCATGCGTCAGATTCAAATCGGCGGTGGTAAAGCCATGTCGTTTGGTAAAAGCCGCGCAAAGATGCAGAACGAAGGTAAATCAAAAATCACTTTCAAAGATGTGGCCGGTGTTGATGAAGCTAAGGGTGAGCTTGAAGAGATCGTTGATTTCTTAAAAGATCCAAAAAAATTCACGACCCTTGGTGGCCGCATTCCTAAAGGCGTTCTACTTGTAGGCCCTCCGGGTACTGGTAAGACCATTCTCGCTAAAGCGATTTCCGGTGAAGCGGGCGTGCCGTTCTTCAGCATCTCCGGTTCAGAGTTTGTTGAAATGTTCGTGGGTGTGGGCGCAAGCCGCGTCCGTGACCTTTTCGAACAAGCAAAGAAGAACGCGCCTTGTATCATCTTTATTGACGAGATCGACGCTGTGGGTCGTCAGCGTGGCGCCGGTCTTGGCGGTGGTCACGATGAACGTGAACAAACATTGAACCAGTTGCTCGTCGAGATGGATGGCTTTGACACGAATGAGGGTGTGATCCTCATCGCGGCAACCAACCGTGTTGACGTTCTCGACCCGGCGCTTCTTCGTCCAGGTCGTTTCGATCGTACTGTGTTTGTACCGAAGCCTGATGTGCGTGGTCGTCGCGGTATTCTCGAAGTGCATGCTAAACGTGTTCCTCTTGCAAAAGAAGCCGACCTCCGTGTGATTGCTCAAGGCACACCCGGATTCTCCGGTGCGGACCTCGAAAATTTGGTGAACGAGGCGGCGCTGATCGCCGCGCGCGCTAACAGCAAAGAAGTGACAATGGAGCACTTTGAGCTGGCTAAGGACAAAGTGATGATGGGTCCTGAGCGTAAGAGCATGATCATTAGCGAAGAGGAAAAGCGTAATACGGCGTACCACGAATCTGGACACTGTATTGTTGCCAAGCTTGTTCCGGGAACGGATCCCGTTCACAAGATTACAATCATTCCTCGTGGTCAGGCTCTCGGTGTAACGATTCTTCTTCCGGAAGAAGACAAGCACTCGATGACCAAAGAACAAGCGGAAGGCATGATTGCTTACGCGATGGGTGGACGCGCGGCGGAAGAAGCTGTCTTTGGACAGATGACGACCGGTGCGGGTAACGATATCGAGAAAGCCACCAACATTGCCCGCCGTATGGTTTGCTCATGGGGTATGAGTGAAAAAATCGGTCCGCTTTCCATCGGCGGAAAAGTGGGTGACCCATTCATGGGTCGTGACATGCACTCGCAAGAATCTTATTCCGACCGCATCCTTGAAGACGTTGATTCTGAAGTGCGTCGCTTTGTGGGTGAAGGGTACGAAAAGGCTATTAAGATCCTTCGCGACAATCGCACAATTCTCGATAATATGTCCGAGGCTCTTCTTATTCGCGAGACACTCGGGTCTGCTGATATCGATCTCTTGATGCAGGGTAAGCAGTTGATAACGGATGAAGAACGCCGTGATTACGAAGTGCGCCGCGACAAGAGACTGGCGAAACTGAAAGAAGAAGCACGACGTAAGGAAAAACCAGATGAGTCGGCCGGGTTGAATCCGTTGCCGCAAGGCACCTAAGATTGCAGCAAAAGTTTCTTATTATGGGTGTGATTAACGTCACACCCGATTCCTTTTCCGACGGTGGTCGCTTTGATCACGTGGATGCCGCCACGCGGCAGGCGGAAAAGCTTTTAGCGGAAGGTGCGGACCTTCTCGATCTTGGTGGAGAATCGACGCGACCTGGGTCACATCCCGTCAGCGTTGAGGAAGAAAGAAAACGTCTTGAGCCGGTGTTGAAGCGTTTAGGTCCAAGTCTTAAAAGACCAATCCTGAGTCTTGATACCTACAAACCAGAAATAATGCGCCTCGGGGTTGATTGCGGTGTTGGCATCATCAATAACATCCGTGGGCTTGCTGACGAAAAAACTTTGCGGTTTCTTGCAGCGCAACAGGTTACCTATTTAGCCATGCATTGCCATGGTGAACCAAAGACCATGCAGGTAAATCCTTTGGGTGCTGAAGAAGCTCTCGCCTCCGTGGAGAGCTTTTTTGTGACCGCGGAGAAGGCGCTCGGAGAGGCTGGGTTTCCTCGGGAAAAGATTTGGCTCGATCCTGGCATTGGATTTGGAAAGTCAGATGCGGCGAACCTCAAGCTTCTTTCGCTGATCCCGCGCTTTAGCGCGCGCTATAACCTTGCGGTGGGAATTTCGCGAAAAGGTTTTATCGGGCGCATGACGGGAGTGCAGAAGCCGGAGGACCGCGATCCACCCACGAAGATGCTTGAGTGGATGCTAGCGGAGCAGGGCGTGAAAGTTATTCGCACCCATGATGTCGCAGGTCTTGCGCATATTCGTAACATGACAGTAAATTGAAAGCCTGAAACTGGGAGAAGGAAATAAGTGGCAGAGCTGTTTCAACAGCTAGGACCTTGGGCAGTCGTGGACATTCTGATCATGGCCGCGCTGATCTATCGTCTATTGCTTCTTATTCGCGGCACGCGCGCGATGCAAATGGTGCTTGGTATCCTCATCCTCATCGGTTCTGCTTTTCTTCTCTCACAGCTTTATCCCCTCACCACTCTTAAGTGGATGATGGATAAGTTCTATTCTTCCATCATCATTATCATCGTTATTTTGTTTCAAGAAGATATTCGCCGCGTGCTCAGCCGGATGGGGAAAAAGTCGTTTATCCCAACCGGTGAAAACGTATCGTCGAAACAAATCTTGGACGAGATCACACGCGCGGCGACATCATTGGCTTCCAAAAACATTGGGGCGTTGATCGTTATTGAGAGAAATATCATCCTGAGTCGTTATGTGGACGTGGGTATTCTCTTAGACTCGCGCATCTCCAAAGAGCTGATTGAAGCTATTTTTCACCCATCATCTCCCATTCATGATGGTGCCATTATCATCCAACAAGGACGTATCGCCGCGGCGGGATGCTTTTTGCCTCTAACGCGTGACGAGAATGTGGATCCGAACTTTGGTACGCGGCACCGCGCCGCGATCGGTATCAGCCAGGAAACGGATGCGTTAGCCATTGCCGTATCAGAAGAAAATTCCGCGATTTCGCTTGTTGTGGATGGTCATGTGTCACGCGATCTCGATCCCAAAGAGCTCCGTAAGGCCTTGCGCAATCTTCTTAGTCACGGTGGCGCGGATAATGAGGACGGTAGCTCCCCTCGCTCACCAGGTAACTGGTCCATGATCGAGAAGATGCGGATCTTTCGCGCGGGGATCAAAAAATGAAAGTGAACCTGTTTCGAAAAATATTTCATAACTTCTGGTATAAACTCGCCGCTCTGTTTCTCGCGTTTGTGATCTGGGGCATCATCCAGGGTGAACAGATTCTAGAATTGAACCGCGAGATCATCGTTAATATCGAAGTCCCTGATGGCTATCTTGTTCGCGGTGAAACAAAACGTGCCTTGGCCGCCACCATTAAAGGGCCTCGCGTTTTGATTACCGAGGCACCGTCAACCCTTGAGGCGACGGTGAAGGTTCCTGCTCTTAAAGGGCGGAAGTATCGTGTGCGCATTGATAAAGACGACATTAAAAACTGGAACCATCGCCTTCAATTAACGATCCATGATCCTTATATAACGTTGTTCGTGGACGAGAAGGCGGATCGAACGGTTCCTATCAAATACGTGCCGCAGGGAACCCCGGCGGATGGCTATTTCATTAAAAAAGCCGTGCTGAATCCTAACTGGGTGAAGATCACCGGCCTTAAGTCCGACCTTATGAAGGTGCGAGAAGTGGCAACGGAGCCCGTGGATGTAAACGGCATCCAGCAGAATCAGTCCTTTGAGGCGGCTCTTGTGGCGCCACCAGGTTTTCTCCTTTCCGACCTTTCCGTTGAATACACCACTGTAACCCTGCAAGTGGGTGACAGTTTTGTGAATACGCGCTTCGGCAGTATCCCCATTGAGGTGGTGGGGAATGAAAATGTCGCCCGTGTGCGTCCGAAGTTTGCGTCCATTGTGATCCAAGGTACGCCCGGGGTTCTTAAGTTTGTAAAACGCGAGGATCTTAAGGCCTTTGTGGAAGTGCGCGGCCTGGGGCCTGGGCAGTATGAACAAGAAATTAAAGTGAAAATTCCGCCGGACACAGTTCTCATCGAGTCCTTCCCGGAAAGGGCCACCGTAAACATCTCACAGCAGAAGTTGAAAGACTAAGGAAGCCCTTGTATGGTCAGGTAGTTAGAGTTAAATCGGCTACCTGACTTTTGTCTATTTAAGGAATACCCGTGGGAAAACTATTTGGGACCGATGGCATTCGGGGCATGGCGAACCGCTATCCTATGTCGCCAGATCTTGTTTTAAAACTTGGTCAAGCAATCGGAACACACTTCAAGAAAGCCTATCCGAAACCACGGATTCTTATTGGCAAGGATACGCGCCGAAGTGGTTACATGCTGGAACAAGCCCTTTGTTCTGGTATCTGCAGCGTCGGTGTAGATGTAGCTTTTCTCGGGCCATTGCCAACTCCTGGTATTGCATATTTGACACGTGGCATGCGCGCTTGCGCGGGCATCGTGATTTCCGCATCTCACAACCCGTTTCATGACAACGGCATCAAAATTTTTAGCGCCAATGGTTATAAGCTTCCGGACGAGATTGAATTACAGCTCGAAAATCTTATCGAGCACGGCACGCACGATCTCGATTACCCAACGGGTCAACATATCGGACGCGCCAAGCGCATCGACGACGCTGTGGGTCAGTATGCGGTGTTTTTGAAAGAACAATTCCCGAAGCATCTTACTCTCGAAGGCATGCGCATCGTTCTTGATTGTGCCAACGGTGCTGCTTACAAAGTCGCGCCAAAGGTTTTTGAAGAACTGGGAGCGGAGCTTTTCCTTCTTGGCGTTGAACCCAATGGTTACAACATCAATGACAGCTGCGGCGCTTTGCATCCGCAGCGCCTTGTTGATGCCGTCACACGTTATAAGGCGGATATCGGTCTTGCTTTCGATGGTGACGCGGACCGCCTTATCGTTGTGGACGACAAAGGGCAGTTGATTGATGGCGATCAGATCCTCGCTATTTGTGGCAAGTACATGAAAGAAGCGGGTAGTCTGCGCAAAGACGCTGTGGTTGCGACGATTATGAGCAACATGGGTCTTGATATTTCCATGAAGCGTTTGGGTGTGAATATCATCCGCACGCAAGTGGGTGATCGTTACGTGGTCGAAGCAATGCGTCGTGGCGATTACAACCTGGGTGGTGAACAGTCAGGGCATTTGATCTTCAAAGATAGCTCAACAACAGGTGACGGAATTCTTGCTGCTTTGCATCTGCTCGAAATCGTGCAGGCGACTCAATACAGAGTTTCTGAGTTGAAAACATGCATCGACCTTTTGCCGCAGGTTTTAAAGAACGTGCGCGTTTCCAAAAAGATTCCTCTCACGGATCTGCCACGTTTGCAGAAAGAGATCACTCATTGTGAAAAAACTTTGGCGGATCGTGGACGCGTGCTCTTTAGATACTCTGGTACAGAAAATCTAGCGCGCATCATGGTGGAAGGTGAGGATCAGGGCACCATCGAGAAGATGGCTGATAAAATTGCCGATGTTACAAGAGAAGAAATCAGTGTGTTAGAGGAGGCGGGAGTATGATCCGTCTAGGTGTGAATATCGATCACGTCGCAACAGTTAGAAATGCTCGCGGTGAAGCTTATCCCAATCCCGTGCAAGCAGCGGTGATGGCCGAGTTGGGCGGCGCGGATAATATCACGTGTCACCTTCGCGAAGACCGTCGCCACATTAAAGATCGCGATGTTTTCCTTTTAAAGGAAACAATTAATATCCCACTAAACTTTGAGATGGCCGCAACGGATGAGATGGTTGCTATCGCCCTTAAGGTGAAGCCGCATGCGGTCACTTTGGTTCCGGAGAGACGCCAAGAACTTACAACGGAAGGTGGGTTGGATGTTGAAGGGAATCAGGCTTCTTTACAAACAAAAACACGCCAGCTGAAGGAAGCCGGAATCCTTGTGTCCTACTTTGTGGGAACAGGTCGTAAGACGATTGAGCTTTCTAAAAAATTGGGTGCGGATGCGCTCGAGTTTCATACGGGTGATTTCTGTCATCGTATTGATGCCGCGACGCAGACAAAAGAAAAGTTTGCTCTCGTCGATCCATTTATTGAGGCGGCAAAAATCTCTCACGATGTAGGTTTGCAGGTACATTTTGGGCACGGTCTACACTACGGCAATGCTCAGTGGTTGCAGCTAATCCCTCACTGCGAAGAAGCGAATATCGGTCATAGTATCGTTAGCCGCGCCATCTTTGTGGGCTTGGAAAAGGCTGTGCGAGAGATGAAGGACCTTCTAAACGACTCTAAATACTGCCCGCGACTCAAATGAAAAACTTAGGTGTTTGGGAAAAATCTGAAGACGAATTGGACGCGCTGTGCGGTGAGATCGCAAAAGTCCTTTTAAAGGACGATTCGTTTATTGTCTGGCTTGAAGGACCGATGGGGGCTGGAAAGACCACTTTTGTGCGTCACTTCCTTCGTTCCATTGGTCTGTCGGATCGAACACCAGTCGCGTCTCCCACGTATACGATTGTGAACGAGTATCAGATCAACTCCGCTTGGTTCGCGCATCTTGATCTCTACCGTGCTGAAGGGAATTTCTCTTTCGCTGAACTCGGTCTTGATATGAAAACGTATCGAGGCATGTTTGTTGAATGGTTCTCTCTCGCTGAGAATAGCCGCGAAATCAGGCCCACCTATAAGCTTGAAATTGAGCCTCTTGGAGAAAAACGCCGCTATACGCTGGCGCAGCTCTAGTTTGTTTTGTTTTTAAAAAGAATATGTCGTTCCGAAGGTATGGCAGGCCCGAAGCCAATGAAGGTGCGCACCATAAACTGATCACCACCCGGGTTACCAAAACCTGGTGTGAAACGAATGCCACTGATATCAACCTTAAGTCTTAATCTCTTTAGATCGGTCGTTAGGAAAAGCGGGTCCATTTCCGTGTGATAGCGATCGGCGCCGGTGCCACCATAGATATCCTTTCCCATGATAACTCTCAGGCGACCCTTTCCAAGCTCACGCCCACTCGTATCGCTAATGAAGTAAGGGTGATCCATTATCATTGATACCGATTGCGCTTCGAGATGAAAGCGCATGGGTTCGTGCCCAAACGGTTTCAGGCCGCGATTGCAGTCGGTGATATACAGCTCGAACTCTAAAAATTGATTGGGCTCGCCATTGAGAATCTCTTTGGTGATGGTGTTGGCTTGAACGGCGCCGTTCTCGTTGTAGTAGGCGTTGTTAGAACATTCGCTAGGAATCTCGACATCATCATTCGGTGTCAGATCATCATTGGCGGATGGCGGCGAGTCGGTTTTTTTCTCGCCTTCGCTGGGCGCTTTTTGGTTTGTTTCCTCGAGCTTTTTTTCAGGAATGGCGTCTCCTCCTGATGACTTTTTACAGCCACTCAAGATGAGGATCCCCGCCAACATCGCAATCCTATACATGTGCCACCCCAGAATGCCCGCATGGGCGAAGGGTGTTTTGCAACCGTTGTGCCCCCGAGGGTGGTAGATAAGTTGCGGTTTTTGATTAAAAAAGTATGATTGAAAGCCCGACTCCCTGTATAAGTGGTGGACGCTGTAAAGAGGCTTACCAAATTGGGTTTTGCGGAAAAAACTGCTATACGGATGCGAGGAGGATACCCCATGAAATCAAGCGAGCCAGCCATCCTGCGCAAGGAGGGGTGGGAGAAAGTTTCCGGCGCCACACAATATATCGATGATCTTGGATTCCCCGATATGCTGCACGGAGCAACGATACGTAGCCCTGCCGCGCGTGGCCGCATTAAAGACATTCGTTTTGGTGCGGGTATCCCATGGGATGAGTTTGTCATAGTCACCGCAAAAGATGTTCCCGGAAAAAATTACGTTGCTCTGATTCTTTATGATCAAGTTTTATTAGCCGCGGATGAAGTGAACCATCCGGAAGAAGCGGTGCTTCTCATTGCCCATGCCGATAAACATCTGGTGGAAAAGGCGCGCCGTTCGATCGAAATTGTGATCGAAGAAAAGCCGGCCTTATTCACCATCGCCGATTCTGTCGATAAGAAAAAAATCATCTGGGGCGATGACAACGTCTTTAAAAGTTTTCACCTTGAAAAAGGTGACATCCATAAGGCTTTTAAAGAAGCGGAATATGTCATTGAAGGTGAATACTTCACTGGTGCACAGGAACAGCTTTATATCGAGCCCAACGGAATTATTGCCACCTACGACCCTCAAGAAGGTGTGACGATCCGCGGCTCGTTGCAGTGCCCTTATTATGTGCATAAAGCCATGAAATCCGTCTTTGGTTTCGAAGATGACGCAAAGGTTCGTGTCATCCAGGCGGAAACGGGTGGGGGTTTTGGTGGTAAAGAAGAATATCCGTCCATGATCGCTGGGCACGCCGCTCTTCTCGCTTACAAGAGTGGGAAACCCGTGAAACTTATCTACGATCGTGCCGAAGATATGGTCGCTACGACAAAACGCCATCCATCACGCACGCGTCATCGCACGGCTGTTACAAAGGATGGCCGTATCACCGGAATGGATATTGATTTTGTTCTCGACGGTGGTGCCTATGCGACGTTATCCGCGGTCGTACTTTCTCGTGGAACGTTGCATGCAACCGGCCCTTATGAAATAGACAACGTGCGTATTAAAAGCGCCGCTGTCGCGACAAACACACCTCCACACGGCGCCTTCCGTGGTTTCGGTGCGCCGCAAAGTGTCTTTGCCATCGAGCGCCATATCGAAAAGATCGCGCAAACCATTGGGATGGATTCCTTAGAGCTGCGAAGAAAGAACTTTCTCCCGACGGGTGGAACAACGGCCACGGGGCAGGTGAAGAAAGACACCGTGGAAATGAGCGCTCTTCTTCAGCGAGCCTTGGAGCTTTCCGATTTTCATCGCAAAAAAGAACGCTTTAAAAAAGAGAACCCTGGCTCCGTCGTTAAAAAGGGTATTGGGCTCGCGACGTTCTTTCATGGTGCGGGTTTCACGGGGTCAGGCGAGCGTGATATGCAGTCCGTCGCTGCCGTTGAGTTTGCTAACGGCAAAGTGCGCGCTCTCGCCGCAAGTACGGAAATCGGCCAAGGTACCAAAACAATTTTTTCAAAGATCATTATGGAAACCTTGGGTCTTCGTTATGAAGA
>CAYOJQ010000041.1:28269-32045 GCA_964404325.1 uncultured Oligoflexales bacterium | reverse complement strand
GTCGTCCCTTCTCGATCTCAGTTCTGAGTTCCGGCAAGTCGATATGTGCTTTGGTGATCGCGATGGAAGGGCGAATATCCTTGCCGTCTTTGATCTCATCCGCGAACACTTCACCAACGATGGCACCCCAAGGATCCAGGGAAACAATTCTCTTCGGGTCAAACCAGGATTCGTGCGGACCAATGCGATCCGTTGGCGCGGTGTTCTCAAGATCTGGCTTGTGCTCAGAGCTAAGAGCGCCCGCCGCGATCGCTAGCGCGCGATAGACCATGTAAGAACCAGAGTGCGTGCCGATCACGTTGCGATCGAATTGGTAATGGGGCGTCGCAATGATGGGACCACGTTCCTTCGCGGTTTTCGCGCCCCAATGAATTTGTGGCAATTTCACGCCGGTCGTCGCGGGGTGAGACGTCAAGACAATATGTTTAAGTGGTTTTTTGTTCTCTGGCACAGCAGCTACCCTTCTTTTGCAAATAAGTTATTAGCTCATCCAGTTGTGGTCTTTTTGTAGAGACCACTTTGTTGTTATTTTTTTCAAATCGGTCCAGAAATCGAGCGAGCTCATGCCAGTGATATCGCCATGACCGAACTTGGAATCTTTCGTTCCACCAAAGGAGAATGGTTCACGCGGCACGGGAACGCCCACGTTGACACCAATCATGCCGGTTGACGAGTGATCGCTGACATATTTCGCGACCGCGCCGCTTGTGGTGAATACGGATGTCGCGTTTCCAAAAGGACATTCGTTCTCAAGGCGCATCGCTTCGGCGAGGTTCTTCACGCGAATCACAGAGAGAACCGGGCCAAAAATTTCATTCTTCGCGCAGCTCATCTTGGGGTTTGTATTGTCAATGATTGTCGGAGCGAGCCAGTTGCCGCCTTCATAACCGGAAGGATGCTGAGGATTTCTTCCATCCAACACGATTTTCGCGCCTTCTTTCTCCGCCTGTGTAATATCACCGCTGATGCGTTCGAAAGCACCTTTGTCAATGATGGCGCCCATGTCTTGGCCTAAGCGCATTGAAGCGGCCGCGGCGCGAACTTTTTCGAGGATGCGATCGCAATCACCGACGGCGATGAGAAGGCTTCCCGCCATGCAACGTTGTCCCGCGCATCCGGTGAAGGAGCTCACGATACCTGAAACCGCGATGTTTTCATCAGCGTCCGGCGTGAGGATGATGTGGTTCTTCGCGCCGCCCAACGCGAGGGCGCGTTTTCCGTGTTGGCTCGCGCGTTGATAAACGGCTTTCGCCACTGGCGTGGAACCAACAAAAGCAACGGCCTTCACATCGGTATGATCGATGAGGGCGTTCACTGTGTCTTTGTTACCATTCACAACTGAAAAAACGCCGTCAGGCAAACCAGAGGCTTTAAAAATATCCGCCATGATTTGGCTTGTTAGAGGCACCTTTTCAGATGGCTTAAGAATAAAACAGTTTCCGAGCGCGATCGCGATGGGGTACATCCACATCGGAACCATGGCAGGAAAGTTAAAGGGTGTGATACCGACGACAACGCCGAGAGGCTCGCGTTTATATTGACACGTGACACCGCGACTCACTTCCTGCGCCGATCCCGCATCCATGTTTTGTAGAGAAAGAGCGAACTCGACGACCTCGAGACCTTTCATGATGCCGGCTTTGGCTTCTTCAAAAGTTTTTCCGCACTCGGATGCGGCAATGTGTGAGATGTCGTCGATCTTATTTAAGACATTTTGTCGGAAGCGGAACAAAACCTGGCAGCGCTCCTTAATCGGAGTGCCTTTCCAATGAGCGAAAGCTTCCTTCGCCGCGGCAACGGCTGCGTCCACGTCGGACTTACTCGACAAAAGAACTTGTCCGATGGAGCGGTTCACATAAGGAGACACAACGCTAGCAGCGCCAGCTCCGCTAGGTTCGACCCATTGGCCGCCAATGAAGTTGCGGCAGGTGGTTTCGTTGGATGGAACTTTAACAAACATAGAGCTCTCCGTCTCCCGCGCGGATTTAGTTTAAGTCACGGTTATTAGCGCAAATAATTGCTTTTGACTATCAATACTTTGCGGGGATTTGGGGTGCCATATCGACAACCTGTTTGAGGAAAAAACTTGTAAACCCCGGTGCGCTCCGCTAAGGTCCCGGCGTCTGATAGTCCGTCTAAGAGGAAAATCCCTATGCATAACGAAGGTATGAGCGAAGTGGAAGCAATGGAAACCATCCGCAAAGATGTTTCCGAAAACCCTGTTTTTCTCTTTATGAAGGGTACCCCTGATCAACCGATGTGCGGTTTTTCAGCCCAGGTTATCCACATCCTTAACAAGCACGGCGTGAAGTACGATGCGCGCGACGTCCTCGCTGACTGGGGCATTCGCGAAGGCATTAAGAAGTTCACAAACTGGCCAACCATCCCCCAGCTCTACGTGAACGGTAAGTTCGTCGGCGGTTGTGACATCGTGGTGGACATGGATCGCAAGGGTCAGCTGGCGGATGTGCTGAAAGCCGTAAAGTAACTAGCGTCGCACTCTGAATTTTTGCACAATGAGCTCATCCCCACGGGTGAGCTTTTTTGTTGCTATGAAAGGGAAAACAATGGCTGTTGATAAACACGATTTCACGAAAGTCGTGCATGCGGGCGAGCATACCGATCCGCGCACTGGCGCGATCATGACGCCGATATTCCAAACATCTACTTATGTGCAATCCGCTCCGGGAGTTCATAAAGGCTGGGATTACTCC
The DNA here is from genome assembly GCA_964404325.1 of uncultured Oligoflexales bacterium. Taxonomy (GTDB): domain Bacteria; phylum Bdellovibrionota_B; class Oligoflexia; order Oligoflexales; family Oligoflexaceae; genus CAYOJQ01. The sequence continues at coordinate 29,331 of CAYOJQ010000041.1, read as the reverse complement.
CGCGCTGGAAACCCCACACGCGATGCATTGGAAGAAGCCTTCGCTACTATCGAAGGAGCCAAGTACGGTCTGGCGTTTTCTTCCGGGTTGGCCGCGGAGCAGGCGATCATTCAAATTCTTAATCCCGGTGACGAAGTCCTTGTTTGCGACGACGTTTACGGTGGAACAGGCCGATTGTTCCGTCGCTTGTTCGCTAAATACAATCTGACATTTAAATTCATCGATATGACCAACCCGAAAGAAGTGGATGATGCCGTGTCGGCAAAGACGCGCCTTATTTGGGTTGAAACGCCGACAAACCCACTTTTGAAAGTGATCGACATCGCCAAGATGAGTCAGGTGGCGAAAAAAGCGGGCGCCATTCTGGTGGTGGACAATACGTTCTCATCTCCCATTTTTCAGTCTCCTTTGAAATTGGGTGCGGACATCGTTGTGCACAGCACCACGAAATACATTGGTGGTCATTCCGATATTATCGGTGGCGCGGTGATGACGTCCGATCAAAATCTGTACGAACAAATCAAGTTCGTTCAATTCGCGGGCGGTGCGGTTCCTGGTCCATTCGAAGCCTTTTTGCTTTTGCGCAGTATCAAAACCCTCGCGGTTCGCATGGCAAAGCACGAGGAAAACGCGAAAAAAGTCGCGGAATATCTCAGCACGCATTCTAAGGTTGAGAAAGTATTTTTTCCTGGCTTGGAGAGCCACCCGCAGCATGCGCTAGCGCGTCAGCAGATGCGCGGCTTCTCCGGCATGGTGAGTTTTAACCTCAAAGGTTCTTACGATGACGTCGTTGCTTGCTTGCAACGTTTCAAAGTGTTCGCGCTTGCGGAAAGCCTCGGTGGCGTTGAGTCTCTCGTGAACCATCCAGAGCAGATGACGCATGCCAGCGTGCCGGAAGAATTGCGTCGCAAGCTGGGTATCGGTCCCAATTTGATTCGTCTGTCAGTTGGTATTGAAGCGGCGGAAGATCTGATTGCGGATATTAAGCAGGCGCTTGGTTAGTATGTTTTTGTCATCCTGAGTGGGCGAAGATCCTTCGCTTTGCTCAGGATGACGTTTTTT
>CAYOJQ010000041.1:7645-28169 GCA_964404325.1 uncultured Oligoflexales bacterium | reverse complement strand
TCTCAGAATGACGTTTTTTTCTCAGAATGACGTTTTTTTCTCAGAATGACGTTTTTTTCTCAGAATGACGTTTTATTAGCTATTCTTGTCCATCATGCCGTTGACCATCTCTTGAGCGGATTTCAGCTGCTCGTCGGAAGCACCCATCTCTTGAGCCAATTCACTCAGTGCATTGGGGTTCGTCATCATAATCATCATGGCTTTTTGAAAGAACTCCATCGGAATGCCGAGTTCTTGAATCTTTTGCATCGCCATAAACGGGTTACTCATAGCGGAAGAAAGTTCCGCGAATTTCTCTGGGGCAATGTTTAGTTCTTTAATGAGTTCGCTGAGTGTCGACATGTGTCGCTCCTCTCTTTAAGGATTTTTGATTTTGGCGTCGACTTTGACTTTCGTTCCATCTTGAAAAGTCAAAGTGAGTGGTATGGTTTGTCCCTCTTCAAGAGGCTTTTCCAAGCCCACGAGCATCACATGAAGGCCACCAGGCTTTAGACCCACACTTTCTTTGGCGGGAATGGTTACCTTCTTCACTTCATTCATGGTTGTGAAGGGGCCTTGTTGAATCGTCTCGTGGATTTCGCTTTGTTTCGCGATCGGAGTCGAGACGCCCACTAAGGTTACGGTCTTGGGGAGGGTGTTATTAATTTCAAAAAATGCGGCGGTATTAGGAATTCCTTCCGGCATGGAGCGAACCCATGCGTCTTTAATTTCAATCGCGCCGTCCGCTGAGTTCGCGTTGGCCAAAGGGGAAAAAAGAAGTGTTCCCAATAGCATCCAAATTTTCACTATAGCGTCTCCTTATCCGCGCTGATCAGTTTCTTGAGATCGTCCGCCAAGGCCCCTTTCGGAAGGGGGGGAGAGTAGAAGGCTTCCCAGGTTCCCTTAGGTCCGATGAGATAATACTGAGGAGAATGGGCGACGGCGTAATTTTCACGTTCCGTTTGTGGCACATCAAAATAGGCGTGCAGATTTTGCGCGAGGCGGAGAAGTTCCTCCTCGGAGCCGGTGACCATGCGGATGCGTGGATCAAAAAAATTGGCGTAGGATTTTAATTTCTCAGGTGTGTCCCGCGTCGGGTCGACGCTGACAAATACAAACTGAAGATTCTCCGCTGGGAGATCTTTCATCTCATCGCGAAAATACGCCATGGCTACGGGGCACACGTCGGGACAGGAAGTGTAACCAAAGGTAAGTACGGTCCATTTACCAATGAAATCCGTGGCGTTGAAATTTTGGCCATTGGCGTCCACGAGTTCAAATGGGTTCAAGTCATTCTTTTGCGTCATGACCTGAGCGTACATTTTAATGGAGCCAGTGGGCCCATTAAACCAAACCACCAACGCCAGGAGGAGGAGGCCGCAGCCGCCGAAGATCATCAAACGAGATTTTGTCTTTTCATTACGCATAGTCCCAACCCTCTATCATAAGAATCCTGGGGATGCATGCTTAATTCCACACAGCCAGGAAAAACCTAAAGCCGCTTTTTAGTTGCCAAAAGTTTCGAAGCGGCTTTTTATGAAGCCTCAAAGTTCCGGAAAAAGGAGGCTGTATGAAAGCGCCGTTTCGAGTCGTCGCGTTATTGATGCTCGCTCATTTATTGCCCATGCCGTCGGCGATGGCCCGCGAGGCAAAACCTCTCCTGACTCGTGAGGAAGCGCTCTCCCGTGTCGCAGTGGTGGAGAAGGTTCGTTACGATTTGGACATGCAGCTCGACGCCGAGAAGGATTTTTTCACCGGAACGGTGAAGATTGCTTTCAATCTCAAAAGGGTGCCGTCGGAACTGAATCTCGACTTTGTGGGTGGGATCGTCAATGACCTCACCATCAATGGCGCGGTGAAGGACGCGAAGCTGCACAATGGATTTTCCATCAGCTTGCCGACGAATGCTCTTAAGACCGGAGCGAACGAGGTTGTTGTCCGGTACCAACATCCTTATAGCAATGATGGCTCCGGGCTTTATCGTTTTCAAGACCCCGTTGATAAGCGGGTTTATCTCTACACGCACTTTGAACCCTATGACGCCAATCAGCTGTTCCCTGGCTTTGATCAGCCAGATCTTAAGGCTACATATCGTCTGACGGTGGCAGCGCCGAACGACTGGCAGGTGATCACATCCGTGCGTGAAAAGTCTGTTGAAGATAAAAAGGACTCTAAGCTGTGGCAGTTCCCTGAAAGCCAAAGCTTCAGCACTTATCTTTTCTCATTGCACGCTGGTCCGTATCAAGTTTGGGAGAAAGATTTCCGTATTCCGCTGCGACTCTTCGCGCGCCAATCGGTGAAGGATTATGTGCACTATCAGGATTGGTTCAATGTGACTGAAAAGGGTTTTGATTTCTTTGAAAGTTATTTTGACGAACCTTATCCCTTTAAAAAATACGACCAAATCATCGTGGCGGATTTTAACGCCGGGGCGATGGAGAACGTTGCCGCGGTGACCTTTTCCGAGCGCTATCTCGTTCGCGGTAAGTTGACGCAAGAAAGAAAAATTGGTCACGCGAACACCATTCTGCATGAGATGGCTCATATGTGGTTTGGTAACCTCGTGACGATGCGTTGGTGGGACGACCTTTGGTTGAATGAGAGTTTCGCCACTTACATGGCTTACCAAGGATTGGCCCAAGGAATGAAGGTTGATTCCGCGTGGCGTGATTTTTTCCGTGGCACGAAGACATGGGCTTACTGGGAAGATCAGGCGGTCACCACGCATCCCATTACCGCGGATGTTAAAGATACCGACGGTGCGACGGCGAACTTCGACGGCATTACTTACGGCAAAGGTGCGTCTGTTTTGCGTCAGATTGATTTCCGTCTCGGAAAAAATGGTTTCCGCGACGGCGTTAGAGAATATTTTAATAAGTACGCGTTCCAGAATACATCCTTGGCGGAATTCATCGATACCCTCGCGAAATCCTCTGGTCAGGATCTTGGTGACGTGCGGCAAAAGTGGCTCGTCACGGCGGGAGTGAATCGACTGCAGGCGGACTTTGTCTGCGACAAGGGTGATATTAAAAGCCTAACGTTGGTGCAGAAATCGGATGACCGTTTTCCCATGCTCCGCGAGCATCATACGCAGGTGGCATTGCTTTATAACGAGGACGGAAAGGTTGTCGCGAAAGAGGTGACGCCTGTTGTGTATAAGTCAGCCAAAACGGGGGTGGGATCATTGGCGGGAAAAGAATGTCCTGTCGCGGTTTACCCTAACTACGGTGATTATGACTATGTTCACGTCGAGCTCGATAGCCAAAGCCAGCGTGCTCTGATGCGACAGATCGGAGCGGTGGAAGAGCCCATGCTTCGTCTGATGCTCTGGAAAAGTTTCTACGATCAGATGCGCGAGGCGCAGTTGCCGTTGCAAGAGTTCGCGGTGATGGTGCGTGAATCCCTTAAGACGGAACAAAATGAAGACGTTTTGCGCCTGCTCGTTAAATACTCGAGCGATCCTCTCATGGATTATTTGGTTGCTTTGAATGGTCCAAATTCTGCCGAATACAAGCAATGGGGAAATGATTTCGCCAAGATTTATTGGCAGCGTTTGGAACAAGCAACATCCGGTTCTGACTTACAACAAATGTGGTTTGATCTTTACGTCGGCGCGGCGAGTGGCAAGGATGCGGAAAGCCATCTAACAGGATTCCTAAAGGGCCAAAAACAAGTCGCCGGCATTGAGATGGATCAGGACCGCCGTTGGAGAATTATTTATCGCCTCAGTGAAATGGGCGCCAAAAACGCGAATGCGCTGCGCATGGCGGAAGAGAAAAAAGATCCGTCCCACTCTGGTCGTCGCATGAGTCTTGCGGTGCAGGCGGTTTATCCCCAAGCCGCGAATAAAGCCAAGTGGTGGAAGGAGATTTTCAACCTGAAGTCTCCATTGAATCCTTCCCTTAAAGGGACGTTGGCGGATTCGCTGTTTCCGCGTGAACAGCAAGCCTTCATGAAGCCTTATATCAATACCTTCTTTCACGAGTTCCCGGTGTTGGTGAAAAAAACACAGGACAATCTCACCTACAAGATTGTTGGGGCACTGACTCCTGCGATGTGTTCGGCGGAAAGCAACCAGTCTTTGGAGGGCTTTTTGAAGAAGAATGCCGATTTACCTAAATCGATTCAAAGACGAGTAAAAATTGCGTTGGATGAAGATCTGCGTTGTGTGAAAATAAAGAACCTTGCCGCACGTTTTGCACGTGCTCGTGGGAACGAACAAGGTTAAGATTTTTTTGAACGGATGTGATCAGAGGAGAAATTGTATGCGGCGTTTAGGTGGAGCGCTTGTAGTTTTAGTCATGGCCATGATGGCAACGGGATGCGTGACCCAGGGGAAGGATTTCTCTTCCGATCTCGCTTGGATCAAAATGAATGAAACAACACAGACGGATGTTTCTTCTTTGCTCGGCGTGCCGCATCAGGTGGGTAACGTTGGTGGAACTCCCACATGGACATACAGCTACTACAAGTTAAAGCTAGTCGGTGAGTCCTACACGAAGGATCTAAAATTCTATTGGACGCCGGAGAAGAGGGTGAAAGACTTTTCATTCTCCAGCAGTTTTCCCACGGATAAGAGGCAGTCTCTTTTCTTAAATAAGAAGGGAACTCCCGCAGAGACGAAAGAACAAACCCCATTTTAATGGGGTTTCTTTTTGTGGGCTGTAACACCGCTAAATATAAGTAATTTTTATATTATTTATAAAATTATTTAAAATCCATTGACATTTTTAATAAAAAGTCATAGAAACAGACTGTGAACCCGTGTGTTTCGGGTTCGTTGCTGTTGAAGTGGATCAGGAATTTAGCGATGTTGAACCGAAGCGAATCTAGAAAACTTCTATGGTGTCTAGGGTTTAGCCTAGGGATCTTTGCTTGTAACGGCGCGGACTTCGCCGGAACCGGCAAAGGCAAAACAAAAAACTCCGCGATTGGGAACAATCCCGCCCAGCCGTCCAACAATCTGGATCAGTGCACGGAGCGTGCAGCGGTCACAGGCGCCCACGTCGTCTTCCTTCTCGATAATTCTGGTTCGATGACAAAGACGGACTGTCAACGCGGTTGGGGCAATGGTTGCATGGCTGAGACCAACCGTGAAAAAGCGGTCGCCGAGGCTTACAATGCCCTCAGCTCGATCGTTACAAAGTATCAAACACAAGCAAGCGCATTGAGTACCGTTTCCGTGGGACAATTCACCCCTGGTAGCTCTTATGGTGCGCCCAACATCGTGGCGATGGAAACACGTGGCGATGGTTTAACTCAACTTAAGAATCAGCTGATGTTTTTGCGTCAACCGACCGGTGACACGCCTTATTTGGATGGCAGCCGCCTCGCAAAAACATTTTTGGATCAGCTCAACGTCACATTCGCCAACGACGGTAAACCGCGCGTGGTGATTATGGTGACCGACGGTGAACCCACCGACCGCGATCCTTCGGCTGTACTTACGGATGCTAAGGCTATTCGCGCCAGTGGCGCTCAGTGGTTCACAGTTATGGTGAACAATGGTCAAAGTCGTGATCAACGTGCGAATGTGCACCGTCGGATGCTGTTGAGTGACTACGAAAACGGTCGTGGCCGTCAGCAATCAAACGGTCACTGGTACACGCCAAACTATGCGAACTTTGATGCGTATTTTGCCGATATCATGACTTTGCCGACTAATATGTCCGACCAAGTTATTGAAGTGGCGAATGCCAACGAGTTGCAGAAAGTGATCTTGGAAAAGATCATCGCAACAAAAATTGAATGTAAGAATTAGTCCTGCCTTAATAATGAACGCGTTCCTTAGTGATAAGGGACGCGTTTTTTCATTTCCATAATTTCCTAGAAGTTCTTCCGCGTTCAGAAGGGCTTAGCCCTCCTATGGGATGGGTGCGGTGAAAAGGCTATAATGAATACATAGACGCAGGCCCTTTCTGAGCTCTTCCTTCCATAGGACGCACGACATGACTAGGAAGTATCATCCCATTTTGTCCTTGCTGCTTATTCTTCACACCGGTAGCGGTTGTAAGGCTCAGACGCGAGGCGGTTCGGATGTTGCGTACAGCGCGGAAAACGAGGCTGGTTACGACGATAACCTTAGACGTTTTATGTTGGCGGATTCACGCGACATCATCGACGATATCAATTCGTTTTATTACGAACTCTTTAAAACGGAGTACGTGCGCAATATCACCGAGCTGGAAAAATACAAACTCGGCGTTGTAAACAATGAACGTCTTCCCTATTCGGATGGTTGGTGGCCCGAAAAATTTGGTGGCACAAACGCGACGGGAATCCTCGACCGCTATGACGCCGCGTTTAATACCGGACCAAACAAAGCGGCCGCCTGGGAAAAAGAAAATCACAATGCGGACGTGAGTTGGTACGGACACTGTAACGGTTTTTCCGCGGCGGCGGCGCGCCATCAAAATCCCCAAAAATCCGTGTATCGTCCCGTTGGCTGCTCGAGTGGTGGTGGAACTCAGTGTATTGAGTTTCAGCCGCATCAGATTCGTACCTTGCTTGCCGAAGTTTATATGAACGCCAAGTCCCGCTTTTTAGGTGGTAACCGCTGCGGTGTTCCTAAAGATCAGCTAAGTAACAACCCGCAAGATCGTATCGATCCGACCAAAATGGATGCGTGTGACGATATGGATCCAGGTTCGTTCCACGTTGCGTTGGTAAACTTCATTGGTATTCAAAAGCAGACTTTGGTTTTCGATATGGCTCGCCATGAAGAAGTCTGGAACTTTCCCGTCTACAAATACTCTTATTACATCGAAGAGAACGGACGCCGCCTGAACCGTCAGGAAGCGATTCAAGCAACGGGAAGAGCGGGCGCGACAGATTATGTGTTCAACCCGGCGGCGGTGAAATTTGTAAAAGTGAAGTTAACTCTGAGTTACGCTAAAGCATTGGGTACAGCGGTGTCCGGACAACCCGCGCCGACACAAGAGCAGCAGATCAAATACCGTTATCTTCTTGAATTGGACGCGAACGAAAATATTGTTGGTGGCGAATGGCTATCCGATAGTGAGGCTAACAGCCGCAGTGACCATCCTGACTTTATTTGGATTCCTTTCGAACCGTTTGATCCACCTGGTAACCGAAAGTTTGGTAACCCGTATGTGAGCCCGCAAGAAGTTATCAAGATGTGGGCGGAATCCGTTGGTCTCGATCCGAACGATCCACTTTCCGACCCAAAGAATCCAAACCGCATTCCGACCATGCCGACGGGAGAAATCTCTTGGGGTAAGCATGAGCCATTCTTTAACGCTTCGATCGATGGAACGGGAACGGGAGCCGTCTTCTTAGGCAAACGAACGCATCTTTCCATCACGCGTCTTGCGAAACTTCAAGGGGATGTGACTCTCGATCTTGTGTTGAATGGCAAGCCGCTCATTTCCATGAACGGAACGGGCAACCAGGGATTTAACGTGCAGTTTGACGCGGATATTGGCATGAATGAGTTAGAGTTTAACTGGAAGCTCAACGGTGCGACGCCGGAAGGGTCAAAAGTGGCTTTCCGATTTTATGTTATGAGATAAGGCATGATGACTGTCATCGCCATAGCTTTTGGGGCCTCAGTGGGGGCCCTTTTGCGTTTTGGCTTCACGCAATTTTTTCTCTTGTTCGCACCCAACTATCCATTCGGCACAACGGCATCCAACGTTTTAGGCTGCTTTGTGATCGGCTTTCTAACACCCAGTCTAGAATATTGGCCGCCTGTGTGGCGCTTTGGCATCGTCACGGGTTTTCTCGGTGGACTAACAACGATGTCGAGCTTTGCGGCGGAAGTAGTGCTGCTGCTGGAAACCAAACGCTGGGGACTTGCATTGACACATTGGTTTGTCGGAGCGTTTGTCTGTCTGCTGATTTGTTATTGCGGATTTTGGTGCCGACAAAGATGGTCATAAAAAAAGAGCGGGTTAAAAACCCGCTCTTTTTATTTGATGGCTCAAGAGCCTTTGACTTATAGCTTCAACTCGCCAACAGCTTTCTCGTCAACCTTCACGGCTGCCTTGTTGCGGAGATCTTTCATAAGATCTTCACGCATTTGGCGCTTCACCATAGCCGCGACTTGATCTTTCTTCGCATCGAACTTCGCGTTGTCGTCACCTTTGATGTCCGTGACTTTAATGATGTGCCAGCCGAATTGAGACTTCACAAGGCTTGGGTAAATTTCGCCTTTTTTCATTTTGAAAGCGACATCTTCAAACTCAGGAACCATGCGGCCGCGGCCGAAGAAGTTCAAGTCACCATCGCGGTCTTTGCTTGGATCGATGGAGTATTTTTTCGCCAACGCGCCGAAGTCAGCGCCTTTCTTCTTGGCTTCTTCCAACGCTTTTTTCGCTGTCGCTTCATCTTCTGGTTTTAGAAGAATGTGAGAAGCGCGCACTTGCTTGTCGCTGAATTGAGCTTTGTTCTTCTCAAAGTACTCTTTCAACTTCTTGTCATTGGCTTGCTTGTCGATGGCTTCTTCGAGGTAGATTTTCGCGAGGATTTCACGAGACGCCGCGTCCATCGCTTCTTTGTACTTGGCGGATTGATCGATCTTTTGGTTCTTCGCTTCTTTTGCAAGAAGTTGGCTGTTGATCAAGTGATCGAGGAATTGAACGCGAATTTGTGGATTTGTTTTTACCATTTCCGCGTTGGGGCCGAGGTTGTTTAGGGCTTCCTTGTACATGGCATCTGTAAAGGGCTTGCCATCAACCGTCGCTAGGTCCTTAGCATGTGCCGATAGTGAAAATCCGGCTACGGCTACAACTGTCATCAACTTTGCACGCAACATACTGTTCACCTTTCTTAGTTAACGTAATTCAGCCGCCAAACTTTGTTTCAACCAGGCGAGTAAGGCTTCGATTTCCTTCTCGACATCCTTGTCGGTCAAAGTTTTTTCCGGCGACTGGAATGAAATAGAATATGCCATGCTCTTCTTTCCGTCAGGAATATTTTTTCCTTGATAGACGTCAAAGAGGCGGCAATCCGAAAGAAACTTCTTACCCTTGAACTTGGCGATCGCTTGCAACACGTCCTTGTGCGTCACAGACAGATCCACCACGAGCGCGAGGTCGCGGAGGCTCGGGGGGAAGCGTTTTACTACGGAATCATAGACCTTCGGTTGAGTGTAGGCCGAGAAGGCGAAGTCGAGATCAATTTCCATCACAATGGGGGCCTCGCTCGGATCAAGTCCCAATGCGACGCAAGTTTTTGGATGCACTTCGCCGACGTAACCCAACTGCAGAGATCCAGCGCGAACCACCGCGGAGCGCTTCGGATGCAGCCACGGGAGAGCTTCACCGGGGATCAACGTCCAATCAAGTTCACGGACGCCAAATGTACCGAGCCATTGAGTGACTAAGCCCTTGGCGTCGTAGAAATTGACGGCCGTATCCGTATCACGCCACGTTTTATCGTGGAGAGGTTGGTCTAAGATGGCGCCGAGAGTGGCGCGTTCCACGGGGCGCGTGTCTTTCTGTGCACGTTCGCTGATGTGGCGACTAGGCTTACTGAGGTGACGCCAGTACTGATAGGCGTCATCAAACTTTTGTCCTTGGGTGTTGTGAAAGGTTTTTGCCACTTCAAAAAGGCGAGCACCTTTAACACCACGAGAGCGGTTATGAACCACGGCGCGTAAAAGATTGATCGCAAGGGCCGGCGTTAAAATCGCCATATCTTCCGACAAGGGATTTTGCAGCGTGATGGTCTTCGCGAGAGGATGCGCTCCTGGGAGCTGTAGCGCGCTGTATTCTTTTTCTGAAAGGAAGGGGAAACTCATGGTTTCCGCCATGCCGCAGAGCGCCATGTTTTTGCGGGCGGTTTCCATAAAATCCACGAATGGATCTTCGGGCAAACTGCCAATTTCCATCAATGGCAATGTGGCGTTAATTTTTTCGTAACCGTGGAGTCGAGCGACTTCTTCAATAAGATCGATCTCACGCTCAATATCCACGCGCCACGTGGGGACTTCAAACAGCATGCGCTCATCGGCTTTATCAATCAATTTGATGCCGATGGATTGCAAGTGGCGAATGCAGTCGTCTTGGCTGAAGAACGTAATGCCGGTGATGCGGCGAACTCGGTCTAGTCGCAGAGCGATTTTCGCGGGCACTAGGTGTTTGGGGTAACTATCAACCACATCGGCCGCGACCTTTGGCAGCGGCAACTGAGGTTGTTCCGCGCGAAGTTCTTTCACGCATGTTTGAATGAGTTCCGCGACGCGTAAGGCCACTCGCGCCGTTCCGTTGACATCAACGCCACGCTCAAAGCGGTGCGAAGCTTCCGTGTGTAAACCGAAGCGCTTGGATGTTTTACGAACGAGGCTTGGATTGAAGACCGCGGTTTCGATAATGATGTTACGCGTGTCTTCCTTCACTTCGCTGTTCTCGCCACCCATGACTCCAGCAAGGCCGATAGGACCCTGCGCATCACAGATCACGAGATCGGTTTTTTGTAGCTTACGCTCCTGACCGTCGAGTGTTTTGAGCACTTCGTTGTCTTTGGCGCGACGCACTTGAATCACATCACCACGCACATCGCGCTCATCATAGGCATGGATGGGGTGACTGTTTTCCAACATGACGTAGTTCGTGGCGTCCACAATCAAATTGATCGGACGCATGCCCGCGGCTTCGAGGCGCTTTTGCAGCCACAAGGGAGACGTCACGGGTGTCACGTCTTGAACATAAACAGCGGCAAAACGAGCGCAGTCCGCGTCGTCTTCAATCTCGACGCGAACTTTTTCTTTTGAACTTACACCGCTACTGATTTCTGGCTTACCTGCTGGGACGTTAAGAGGGCGACCCAATTTACCAGCGAGATCCCGTGCGACACCGATGTAACCAAAACAATCGGCGCGATTTGGAGTCAAACCGATGGTGATCACCGTGTCATTCAAACCCAAAATATCTCCCAGCGATTTACCGAGAGTGAGGTCTGCTTTTAATTCGATGATGCCGTCGTGGCTCTCTGAAAGACCAAGCTCTTTTTCGCTGCATAACATGCCTTCGGATGGTTCGCCGCGAAGCTTGGTGGCTTTGATTTTGAAGTCTTTTGAAAACTCAGTGCCGACGGTTGCTACCGCTACTTTAATATCGGCGCGGGCGTTGGGAGCGCCGCAAACAATTTTTAACGGTTCTCCACCGCGGCCAATGTCCACAAGGCAGCAGGTGAGCGTGTCGGCGTTAGGGTGTTTAGATGTGCTAAGAACACGTCCCACCACGATTCCTTGAGGAATCGGGCGCAGCTCTTCCACTTCTTCCACTTCCAGACCAAGGTCAGTTAACACTTTCGCAATCTGATCCGTGGTGAGATCGCGGAGGTCGACATATTCGTTGAGCCAGTTTAATGATAAGCGCATCGTCTTCCAAACTTACTACTATTGTTACTGCGGTTGCTGTGGATACACGGGGTATTGGTTTACAAAACCCTGGTTGCCTTCAAACATGAGGCGTAAATCAGGCACCGCGTATTTTGTCATGGCCATACGGTCGATACCGAAGCCGAACGCAAAGCCGGTGTAGGTCTCACTATCAATACCCACGGCTTCAAGCACATTCGGGTGAATCATGCCGAGGCCACCAAGCTCGAGCCATTTCTCTTCGACTTTTCCTTCCGCGTTTGTGGTGCGAGAAAGAAGGACGTCGAATTCCGCACCCGGCTCCACGAAGGGGAAATAGCTTGGGCGCAGGCGCATTTCTTTTTGGCCGCCATAAAGTTCATTCAAAAAGCGATTCAAGACGCCTTTCATATCGCCCATGGTAATGTTGCGATCCACGATAAAGCCTTCGATCTGGTGGAACATCGGCGTGTGGGTCGCGTCATAGTCACAACGATAAGTGCGTCCGAGAGAAATCACGCGCAGCGGTGGACGATAATCCAGCATCGCATGGATCTGCACGTTGGATGTCTGCGTGCGCATCAGGCAATTGCCGAAGTCGCGCACAAAGAAGGTGTCTTGTGTGTCGCGCGCGGGATGATCGTCTTTAAAGTTAAGCGCGGAGAAGTTGTAGAAATCCAAATCAAGCTCAGGGCCGTCCACAAAAGTGAAGCCGAGGCGACGGAAGATCTCCATCAATTCATGCTTAATCAATGTAACGGGATGAAGAGAGCCGTTCGTTCGTTGTGCTCCCGCGGGAAGCGTGACGTCGAGCGGAGCATCGGATAGAGAGCGATTAAGGCTTTCGTCTTTCGCGCGACTCTTCAGAGACTCAATGGTGGATTCGACTTTTTGTCGCAGATCGTTGATCGCCTTTCCGAAGACGGGACGATCCTCTTTTGAAACATTGCGCAGACTCTCCATCAACGATGTGATGTGACCCTTGCGCCCTAAAAATTGAACTCGCAGTTGTTCAACAGAAGATTCGGAGAGGTTCTGTTCTGCTTGTGCGCATGCTGTCGCAAAATCATTGCCGACAGCTGCAATATCTTCCAACTGAACCGGTTTATCGCTCATGGAAAAACTCTACGCCTCGCTACATTCTTTCAGCGCCTGGGCCAAACGTTCGATTCCCACGCGTAAGTCGTTATTATTAACAGCATAACTCATGCGCAGAAAGCCTTTTGTGCCAAAGGCTTCGCCGGGAACCATGGCCACGTGGTGCTTTTCCAGCAAAAATTCGCTGAAGGCCATCGTTGCGTCGGGACCGAAGCGTCCGCCCGCAAGGCATGAACGCAGGTCCATGTAGATGTAAAAAGCCCCTTGAGGCGGCACAAACTTCATTCCCGGAATGTCGCGGAGCAGTCGCACGGCTTCGTCGCGGCGATTTTTCAAAAGATGAACATCTTCCGCCATAAGCGCGGAGCCGCGTTCCAATGCCGCGATCGCGGCCTTCTCAATGAAGCCTGGTAAGCAGGTGGAAGAGTGGGACTGTAGGCTGCGGATGAGTTTTGCCACGGGAAGGGGGGCCGCGCAGTAACCCACGCGGAATCCCGTCATGGCGAACCCTTTTGACATCCCGTTGACGAGGATGAAGCGGTCTTTGAGTGCTGGACATACCTCGAGCAAGGATACGTGGGGTAAATCAAACGCGAGATATTCGTAAATTTCGTCGGAGATAACCCAGATTTTCTGGTCCGCGAGGAATTTGCCTAATTTTTCCAAGGAAGCGCGGCTCATCACGTAACCAGCGGGGTTGCTGGGAGAGTTCAGCATAATGGCTTTTGTGCGTGGTGTGATCAGCGGTGCGAGCACTTCCGGTGTTACGGTTGCCTGACTGAGATCGGCGGGCATCGGCACAATGACGGCCTTCGCGCCGGCTGCCTCAATGTGCGTGGTGTAGCTCACCCAGTAAGGAGCGGGAACAATGACCTCATCACCTTCATTCAAGAGGCCGAGGGCGAGGTGAAAAAGAATTTCTTTCGCACCCATGCCGCAGACAATTTGGTCCGGTTCGAATGTGAGGTGGTTGTCGCGTTTCAATTTCGCGGCAATGGCTTCACGCAGAGCAACGCCGCCTCCTGATTGTCCGTATTTGGTGTGGCCCGCTCGCAATGCCTCAATGCAAGTTTCCACAACAAGTTCCGGCGTCGCGAAGTCAGGTTCCCCGACGGAAAAGTTATAAACCTTGGTGCCTTGGCGGCTGAGTTCCTTTGCGCGTGCGTCCAATGCAAGGGTAGGTGAGGGCTTTAGCCGGCTAAAACGCTGCGACAGATCCATTTTTGCTTGTCCCCGTAGGCAATAATCTTCCCATTAAGCCCATTAAAATCAATCAGGGCAAGCCTTTTAAGCGGCCAAAAAGCACCCGTGCCGCGTCGTCTTCGCAAACTCCGGTCCGCGGACCTTCGACGCTTCGAGAGTCGGTTTTCAATGCTTTGATTTTTAAAAGGGGAGAGGAATTCGGGTTGGGGTGGGCCGACGCAGCCATGCATTTTGATTAGCAAAGGGAACCCACCACTCATATAGGTGGGTGTCTCGCCATGCGCTTTAGGCTTCCCCCTAACGTTTACACGGGGGGCTTGCTCACCACGGATGGGTCTGACTCCCTATTTCAAAAGCATCGGTTCACCTGCAAATCGTCAAAACACACTGACGGCCGCGGCGACCCATGCCGGAGTATAACACATGAGGCCCTAGGTGTATGCGGTTATTTAGTAAAAAAAGAGCTTGTTTTTTGTGTTTTGTTTCCTCTTTTTTCGAGCTATTTCTAGAGGCTTATCTTTGGAAAAAGGGACATCCTTGAAAGCCGCGCTTTACATCGTTGCGACGCCGATCGGAAACCTGGAAGACCTCAGTGCTCGGGCGATCCGTACATTGAAGGAAGTCGACCTTATCGCGGCTGAAGACACCCGTCGCGCCGGACAGCTATTAAGCCACCTGCAGATCGGTAAAAAGCAGCTGATCAGCTACCACGATCATGTTGAAAAGCATAAAGCGGCACCATTGATCGATCGTTTGATCGACGAAGACTTAACCATGGCGCTTATTTCCGATGCCGGTACCCCGTGCGTGAGTGATCCTGGTTACCGTTTGGTTGCGGAAGCAAAGCGCCGTCAACTTCCCGTGCATCCCATTCCTGGAGCGTCAGCTTTGACGGCCTTGGTATCCGCCGCGGGATTGCCGAGTGATCAATTTCTCTTCGTTGGTTTTCTCCCCACAAAACAAAAGGCTCTCCAAGATGAAGTTCGACGCTGGGGGGCGCTAAATGTTTCCGTCGTGTTTTATGAATCCACGCGTCGTCTCCCGGAAACACTCAAAGTCATCTTGGAAGAACTTCCCAACGCTGAAGTTGCGGTTGGTCGCGAGCTCACAAAGCTGCACGAAGAGATTGTGACGCTACCCGTTGCGGAGGCTCTCTCCTGGGCGGAGAATCACAGCGTTCTTAAAGGCGAAGCCGCCGTCATGGTGGCGCCCCATGCCACGCCGCAGCAAACAAGTGAAGAAGAAATACGCGCACTGGCCCGTCAAGGTTTCGCGGCAGGGCTTAGTCTTAAAGATTTGCTTAAACAGCTCGGCGATAGCGGAATGGGCCGCAGCGAGCTCTATCAACTGCTTCTGAGTGTGAAAGAGGACATGAACTCATGAATCAACAACGCCCCCAAATCAGTCGCACTCAAAAGAAAATTCTTGCCGCTTTTGTCTTAGCAGTGATTGGCATCAGCTTTTTTCTCTTCCAGGCCGTGTTTTACAGCGCGCGACAAAAAGAGATTCGTGAGTCTTCCAGCACACAGGCGCCACAAGATTCCAGCGGTCAAGCGCCCACGGGACAAGATGGTTCTGGTTCGCAGGTACCACAGGAACACGGATCGCCCTCAGGTCAGTGAAGTGTGACTGATTCTTAAAAGGAGAGAGGCTTTGCACGCTTGGAGCACCTTTGAAACGCCTTGGGGTTTTGCTGGACTAGTCTGGAGTGAAAAGGGAGTGCGTTCCGTGCTTCTTCCGGAAAAGAATGCCGCGCTCATGCGTAAAAAGTTGCGCGCTTCTCACGGTGGTTCCGAGACTCCCTTAGCAAGGGCGCCCGCGTCCATCATCCGCACATCCGCGTTATTCACGCGCCATTTCCTTACCGGAAACGAAAGTTTTCACGACATTCCCGTTGATCTGAGCGCCGCGCCGACTTTTCATCGCGAAGTTTATCAGGTGGCGCGTACCATCAAGCCAGGGCGTCTCGTGACCTATAAAGAATTGGCGACTCTCACGGGACGAGCCGGCGGCTCTCGCGCCGTGGGAACGGCGATGGCCCGCAATCCTCTTCCTCTGATCGTACCTTGCCATCGCATCGTTGCGAGTGCGGGGGGATTGGGCGGTTTTACGGCTCCCGGCGGCACCCTGACTAAACTCAAGCTTTTGTCCGTGGAGATGTCGCGTGGCGTGCCTGAGTCGAAGGATTGGCAGCAGGTTCTCGCTTGGGGCACGCGCTTTCTTGCGGAAAGTGATCCAGAGTTGGCGAAGTTGATCAAACGTGTTGGTCCGTGCCAACTCACACCGACGCGGTCCGGATCTGTATTCGCGACCTTGGCACGCTCCATTGTCTATCAACAGCTTTCCGGTAAAGCAGCCGCGACGATTTTTGGTCGTGTTAAGGATTTGTTTCCCGGCAGCGCTTTTCCCAAGCCCAAAGCGGTTCTTGCGATGCCGGATGAGCGTCTCCGATCCGCTGGCCTATCGGGTTCAAAGCTACGGGCTTTCAAAGATCTTGCCGCGAAGGTTGATGGGGCGCTTATTCCTGATGCGGCGGCTCTTGCGGATCTTTCCGATGCCGACGCGATCGAGGCGTTAACGGAAGTGCGCGGCGTGGGGCCTTGGACCGTCGAGATGCTTCTCATGTTTGATCAGGGACGTTTCGACGTTTGGCCGGTTAGTGATTACGGAGTGCGTAAGGGATTTGCGCAGGTCTATCGAAAACGCACACTGCCGACACCCGAGGCTTTACGGAAAGCCGGCGAAAAATGGCGCCCGTTTCGCAGCCTCGCTGCTTGGTACTTCTGGCGAGCCTTAGAGCTTGAATCTCCCCTCTGAGAAGCGAAGGTTCAACTTCCGAGCCAACTCAGGTAAAATAGCCAAAGCAATATCGTCTTAAAACTTAACGATAAACTTCTCGTTTTAGGGAGAAGCCCATGCGTAGCATTTTGCTTGTGGCGGTTCTTCTTGGCTCGTTCGGCTGCAAAAAACGCTTCACGGACGAATTAACCAATGACGATGCACCTTCGCGCGTGCTCCAGGGTGCCGAGTTAACGCAAGAAGTTCTTGAGTCGCCGAGTCGCGAAGTGACGATTCCTTTTTCTCGCATTGGTTTGATGTGGGATGCACCCGCGCGCGATGCACTCGAAATCGCCACGAGTGTGGACGGAAAAAAATTCACGGACTTTAAACCGGTGTCGATTCTTTCAGAAGATATTGAAGGAACGATGATTTTTACGGGTGAATTTAAAGTCGCTGGCGAGAAAGCGCGCTTCTATCGTCTGCGCAGCAGCCGTGGCCGCTTGCCAACCTATGTGCACACGGAATTTCTTCAGGAAAAAATCGACGAAGTGCCAAGCCAGCCGGGAGCGGAGCAAGAAACGCCCGCCGACGCGCCTTTGCGTTTGACGCAGGGCGGAGTTTCCATTCAATCGCGCGCGGCCTGGGGAGCGATTCCAACTTCTTGTGTGGGTACTCATAAAGGCGAGCGCATTAGCATTCACCACACGGAAACACCTTTTCCTGACTCCGTGTCGTTTGAAGCACGTATCCGTCAGATCCAAAACTTTCATATGAAGACCCGAGGTTGGTGCGACATCGGGTATCACTATCTGATTTCAGGTGATGGCCGCATTTGGGAAGGGCGATTGGCTCATCTTGTTGGCGCTCACGTGGCGCGTAAGAACACGGGTAATGTGGGCATTTCGTTGCTGGGCACATACATGACGAAGCCCATTAGCACGATGCAGGTGCAAAGTGCCGCGGCATTGGCGGCACAACTGGGAACGAACGGTGGCTTTAGGGTGGATGACGAGCATTTAAAAGGACACCGTGATCAAGGGAGTACCAACTGTCCTGGTGATGCCCTTTACGCTCAGTTAGGAGAAATCCGTGCGGGCGCACAGAATAATGCGAAGCAGTCATCGGAACCAATCGTCGATGCGGCTCTTGTGGGAGTTATCTATCGCAATGGCAATACAAGTGATCGTATCCGTGGCGCGACGGTGCGACTGCAAGATGGTCAGACAACAACCACAAATGAAAACGGTGTTTACCGCTTCTCTGGCATAAAACCCGGTAATTACATTATCGCCGCGGAGGCGCCGGGCTTTCCGTCAAAATCCATCAGTAGGGATTTGGTGCAAGGGGAAGTGTGGGGCAGTATCGGGCTTTAAAAATGAAGGGGGCGATCGTCGCCCCCTTTTTTTTATCTTAGTTACAGAATGTACCGGACTTCAAAACTTTGCTTTGATCAAACAAAGTCGCGCTGTAAGCGGTTGCCGTCCACTTAAACAATTTTGCGGCAACGCTAAATGTTGAAGAAACGCCGGCTTTGACGTTGTAGTTGCATGTTCTGGGTGACGGCTTAAACGTTGTATTCGCGCTAAGGTAAGGTTCAAGATCAACCGCTGGTCCCACAACGCCGTAGAGGCGAACGGACAATTCCGGTTGGAGAGAAACCTTAACGCCTGCATTGGCTTGTGCCGAGGAAGTAAGTCTATCCGCCGTACATGTGATAGCGGGCGAAGAAACCTTCTGCCATTTGCCGTTTACGAACTTACCGCCCGCGGTGATGGGGAAGGTACATGTAATGCCTGTTTGTAGTTTACCGCTTACGCCACTGCTTAGACTCATGCCGCCACCAACATCAAAGTTGATGGTACCGGCGACAGGAACGGCGCCAATCATAAAGGCGAATGGTTTTTTGATTGCCGGGAAACCGACCGGGCTAACGCCTTTGGATACGCCCTTGGTAAGGTTAGCGCTGATCTTCATGCGTACGGTCATTGTACCTTGTGAAAGGAATGAGAACTCCGTGATTCTACCATTGCGATGTTGACCGCCGATGGTGACGGAAGGTGCGTAAGTTAAAGTACCTTCGTCAATGCTGACAGAGAAGTTACCCACTTGTGTGCTGGGAGCGGAAAGAGATTTGCCCGCTAGGTTGATCTTAAAGACGGGGCTTATTGTTTTAAGGTTAAGGCTTTCTGGCTGCAGGTTATAATCGGGAATTAAGGCTTCATCCGTGGCAAACGGTTCAGCTTCCACTTCCGCTTCGGTCGCCGCGGGAATTTGATATTTCCAATCGCCATCCTGAATGACTTCGTCAATGGTTGCTGGTTCAAGGTCGGCAACTGTTTTGCCGTCAACAACACGCGTACCAACAACCTTACTTAAGAAACCTTCGCTATCAGGTGTCTGGCCGACAACAAAAGACGCGTTGTCGAGACTCGCGGCATCAATCACTGCCGGTGGTTGATTGCCGATGGTATTGCTAAAGAAGCCACTCGCCTCTTGTTCATCTAAAACTTTAACGGCGCTTTTTAATACGATGGGTTCAACGGGATCGTTGATGGTAAAAACTTCGCTGTCTTCTTTATTCTCTTTGGGATCACTGCAACCTATGGCTAGGATGAGCGGCACGAAAAGCAGTCCGTAGTGAATCTTTGTGTTCTTAAGTGTCATGCAGGCAACTCCTCAATCAATTCAACAACGACGGATCTTTAGGAAGAGACTCGATGCGCGGCCTGTTCAGGGGCTAGACATCGAACTTATTTCTGAACACTTTTTGAGGTCTTAGATCGTTCAGGGCTTTTTGCGCTGGATCCAGAAATCCCAAGAGCGGCGGTACCTTGGAAGCGTTTTGAGCGGGCCTAGCCGTTCAGACGATGGTGCCGTCCAACAGCCAAGAGCAGAAGATGTGCCAGGGTGGGGGATTGGGGACGGAGGGCTCCGTCCCCAATGGGTTAGATGGTGTGTTGGTTATGCGCGATGCCAACGAGGAACCAGTCATTGCCTTCCTGTTCAAAGACAAGACGCAAAGCGCTCCAATCTATGCCAGCGTATTTTTCCTCAAAGCCAGGGAAGTAGTATTCGACGGTTTGCGCCTTGGGATGGAACTGCTTTTGGTTCTCGAGAGAATTACCGGTGCCTTTAAAGGTATTCCAATTCACATCCTTCGCGGTGGTGTAATCGGCGTTCCATATAAACTTGTTGTAGTATTCGCTTGGTGTCATCTGAATGGGTTCACCTGAACCATCAAACACACCCCAAGTGTATTTCTTCTTCGAACTAAACATGGTGGCGACATCTTTGGGCATCAAGATGATGTCTTCTTTCGAGAACGTCGTGTAAGGAACAAAACGCACGCCCTTTTTAGGATCGACAAGCTTCGCGAGAGCGGCGCCGTCTTTTGTCTTCAAGGCTTTAAGCGCTTTTTCCGCGAGTGTGTTTAGTTCGGCTGGTACAGCGGCGGGCGCAGTAACAGGAGCCACATCTTTGGATTCCGCGGGAGTTGTACTTTTCGTCTCGACGGGAGTCGTGGGGGCTTTGACTTCCGCATCCTTTTCTTTTGGTTTTTTAGCCATGGCAAAGGCATTGGGATGCACCGTGGTAAACCCCAAAGCACAAAGCGCGATGAGTAATTTATGTTTATGCGGCTGGTTTTTTGTTGAGTGGGCCATGCGATTCCTCCGGCGTTTTTTCGCTGGAGGGGATGATGCCATTGCTGCGGATTTTGTTCAAAGCATTAAAGGCCGCGACGCGGTAGGCTTCCGCGAGAGTCGGGTAGTTGAAAATGATATTGTTTACCATATCATGCAGGGTCATACCCGCGATCATGCAGCATTGACCGACATGGATGAGATTGGCTGCATCCGCGCCGAGGATGTGGATGCCTAGGATCTTTTGTGACTCCCGGCAGGCCAAGATTTTCACCAGTCCGTGATTGTCGCCACGGATATATCCCCGGGCGATTTCATCAAAGCTCGCGCGACCGACGACGTAGTTGGTGTCTTCATCCTTAAGCTCTTCCTCGGTTTTGCCAACACTGGAGAGCTCAGGGATTGTATAAATGCCGATGGGAAAAATACTCGGAAAGGTACGGCGTCTCGTAGTGCTCATCCGTCAGGATAACATTGCCCTCGTCAAAGAGCTCCAGGA
>CAYOJQ010000041.1:0-7635 GCA_964404325.1 uncultured Oligoflexales bacterium | reverse complement strand
TACGGCGCACGTCGCTAAAGGCATGGCACGCCGCAAAGCGTCCTTGCTCCATGGAAGTGCTAGCCAACGCTGGCGATCCAATGATGTCACCGGCTGCGTAAATATTCGAAATGCTTGTCTGCAAGGCGTCGTTCACAAGAACGTTGCCGCGTTTGTCGACGTCAATGCCGATGGTTTCTAGACCAAGATCCTTTGTGGCACATTCGCGACCCGCCGCGAAAAAGAAAACATCAGCACGTAGTTCTTCGTTTGGGAGGTGTGTTACCGCCTGCGCGCCATCGATACGAACTTGGTTCAGGTTTTGACCGAGCAAAAAACGGATGCCCAAATCTTCCATGGAACGGCGTAGCGCCTCAGAAATCTCGCGATCCACAAACTGCATAAGCTGTGTGCGCGAATCCACGATGGTTGTTTCCACACCGAGCGCACCAAAAATACACGCGTATTCACAACCAATCACTCCCGCGCCGTAGATGACGATGGAGCGGGGGATGGTCTCCAGTCGTAAAATGCTGTCGGAATCCACCACGCGCCAATCATCGAAGGGAATCTCCTCGGGGCGACGCGGTCGCGAACCTGTGGCGAGCACCATGAAGTGGGCGCTGACGATATGCGACGAGCCATCAGCACTGGTGACACGGGCATGGTGCGCGTCTTGAAGCTCGCCACTTCCGCCAATAATGGTGATGTTGTTGTTTTGGAGATGGCGGCGTACGAGAGATTCTTCTTCTTTCGCGACAGACCCCGCGCGTCGTCTAAGGGTTTGAGCGGACACGGTGTTAACGAGGCGTGTCACCCACTGTTCCCCCAGGTGCGGTTTTATGCTCTGAATGGTAGCCATAACTTCGCGCATTGTTTTTGAGGGAATGGTTCCCGTGTGCAACCAAGCTCCGCCGAGCTGATGCGGATTTTTTTCGATGATGGCCACGGTCTTATCGAGCTTTGCCGCTTGGACGGCCGCGTGAATTCCCGCTGGTCCGCTGCCAATCACAAGAAGGTCGTAGTTGTACTTTGGGGACGTCATAATTTTTATAACCAGCGGAAATTGTGTTACCTTTATTTCGGAAGATAACCGGCGAAATTGAGAGTTTTCCATGACTGTGACGATGGCGTTGCTAGGCTTGTTGCCGCTAATCGCGTTTGTGTTGATTGATTGGTACTTTGATGCAAAACGAGGCATTTATGCCGCTATTGTTCTGAGCTTACTGCTTGTCGTGGTTTTCTATTTCATTGACGGCGGCTTTGATTCGACGTTGGCCATTGAGGCTGGGTTGATTGTGATGTTAGGGGCGATCGCGTTAAAGATGAACAACGCGCTCTTCTTTAAGTTTCAGCCCGTTCTTGTAGGTGTCTGTCTTTCCTTGTTTTTGAGTTATTTTCAGTTTTTTGACCAACCTTATCTCGTCAAACTTCTTCCTCGCGTGGCGCACATGATGCCGCAGGCTAAAGATGCTTTGGAAAGTCCACAAATGATCGCTCTTTTGTCTCGTGTTTCTGGACAGATGATTGGGTTGTTCCTTTTCCATGCGGGCCTTGTCGCTTTAGCCGCGGTGCGAGGTAGCAACATTGTGTGGGTTATGACGCGGATCGCCATCTATCCGCTTATGATTGTCGTCGTCTTTTTGAATGCCTTGAAGATGACCCGTTAAGGTCAAAAATTTGGCGGTTTTTTATTGTCTCTGATAAACTCAAACGTACATCTCACAACACATACAGACAAACATTAAGCGGTCGTCATCCTGAGCGAAGCGAAGGATCCTTCGCTTCGCTCAGGATGACGATAAAGCTTATTCATTAGGGGCGCTAATGATGGAGTTGAATCGGCCTGATACCGAGACAGCGCAATCACGAGCCGGGCGTCGGCAGAGTGCTCTTCTCAGCGGTAAATTTGAACACTGGCGTCTCGGTCTTCCCGAAGGCATCAGTCAAGCCGCTAAACTTGAAGATACTCCCGCGATCTTGGCTGTTGGCGGTGGAAAAGGTGGCGTTGGTAAAAGCATTCTCAGCGCGAATCTCGCCGCAAGCATTGCGCGTTCTGGGCTCAAGGTTTTGGTCTTGGACTTAGACTTTGGTTGCGCCAATCTCCACACGCACTTTGGTGTGGCGATGCCAAAAACTTCGCTCACCGATTTTTTATTGAAGAAAACGCACGCCTTTCGGGATGTGATTCTTCCCGCTCCCGTGCCTAATGTTGGTTTTGTCGCGGGTGGGCGTGAGGAAGAGTGGGGGCGTTATCTTGGTGAGAACCAAGGTGTGCTCTTACCTTTATGGCATTCCATCATCACCGCGCGCCGCGATCTGAACATCGATGTTCTTATCTTGGATCTTGGTGCGGGTACGCATCGTCATACGATGGAATTTTTCCTCGCGGCTCATCTGGGTGTCGTTACTATTCTTCCCGAAGCGACCTCGATCGAGAATGCTTACGTTTTTCTAAAAATGGCCCTCTGGCGCATGGTGGATCACATTGGTCAATCCACACGTCAGCCGGAATTAGCAAAAGAGGTGCAGTGGGCTCTTTCCCAAGCTCAAGGCTCCCTCGATCAAGGATACCTGCATCAACTGCGATCGCTTAAAGCCGCTTACCCTGAATTCATCAGCTACGTGGCGCGCGCGATTTTGGGAAGGCATATAGGTGTTGTCGTGAATCAGACACGCGAACAAGCGGACATCGATATCGCTAAGTCTATGGAGCACATCTGTAATCGGTACTTTGGCTTCCAGACACTTAGTCTAGGACATCTTAATTTCGATGAAGCGGTGTGGAAATCTTCACGCAACAGGCGTCTACTTGTTGCTGACTTTCCTCACAGTCTTATCGCTAAACGGTTGGCGAAAGTGGCGGCAGATTCGTTGCGATTGCTGAAGTTTGAAGGAGTTTGAGATGGAAATGACAGGTTCTCAAGTGACGGCGACAGGGAGCGGACGAAAAAGTTTGGTGAAGAACTATTATGAAATTCTTCAAGTGGACCCTTCGGTAACACGTTTGCAGATTCGCGAGGCCTTCCTCCGACTCAAAAGAACTTATGGCATCGGTAGCCAAGCCATCTATTCACTCATGAATGAAGATGAAGCACGCCGGCAGATGATTGAGATCGAAGAGGCTTTCCGCGTTCTCGATGATGATCATCTGCGTCGCGAGTACGACCAGCGCCTCTCTCTAACGGGCGTGGCGACGGGACGCCGGGAAATCCCCGCGAAACCACAGCAAGAGGAAACAAACTGGTTTAGCGCCATGGATCTCATGACCGACGCGACGATGGACACAGGCGCCGCTTTCGCGAAACGTCACGCAGTCATTGTCAAAGCATCACCGAAGCTAAATGAGGGAGATGCAAAAGGTCGCGTCGAAGAGATTCTCACGGGCGCGGACTTAGGCTGTGGCCTTGTCTATAAGCAGGTACGCGAGGCTTCCCAGACGACGGTGCAAGAAATCTATGAGCATACAAAGATTTCTCCCGAATATATTCAGGCGATTGAAAACAACGACTTTACCAAGTTGCCGGCGCTTGTCTATGTTAGGGGCTTCCTGCGGAGCTATCTGCAGTTTATCGGCGTTGGCAATACCAATGATGCCGTCAGCAACTTTGTGGAGAGATACAGATCGTGGGAGAGCGCATCGAATCCCTAAAACGAATCATCGTCGGTGAGGAAGACGCCGGGCGTCGCCTGGACGTTTTTCTTGCTCAGACTCTTTCCGATGTCTCCCGTTCCCAGGTCAAAAAATGGCTCGATGCCGGACTCGTCCGTCGTGCGAATGCCGTCGCGCGTGCGAGTGAATTGATTCAGGAAGGGGATGTCATCACTCTTCCCGAGACCGTTGTTTTACCCGTGACCACAAAACTACAGCCAGCGGCAATGAATCTGACCATCTACTTTGAAGATGCGCATCTCATTGTTTTGGAAAAGCCGAAGGGACTTGTCGTTCACCCGGGCGCGGGCACGACGGAACCAACCTTGGTGGAGGGTATTCTTTATCACCTCGGAGAGCGAAAGGCCCGTGAAGCGGCGGATACCGCAGCGCAGCGCCCAGGCATCGTGCACCGGCTGGATAAGGATACATCGGGTGTGATGGTTGTCGCAAAGACAGAGAAAGCGCACCGAGTTCTGGCGCAACAGTTTCAAGATAAGACGAATCTAAGAGAATATTTAGCATTGCTCAACGGCTTCATGCGCGAGCCCGAAATCACGTATGAGAGCTACCTTTATCGTGATCCCAACAACCGACTCCGCTACGCCTCCATGCCTTTAGGCGATGAGCCGCCGCCAGATGGCGATCAGTACCGGTACGCGAAAAGTCTTTTTATGCGGCAGACCGTGTACAACGATCGTTTGACATTGGCGCGCGTGCGTCTTTTCACGGGGCGCACTCATCAGATTCGCGTTCATGCGCGTGAATTGAAATTGCCGGTCGTTGGCGACCCTCTTTACGGGCAATCCATCCAACTGCCGCAAAGCTTTTCAGGCGCCGCGCGTCAGCGCTTGGCGCTTGTGCACACGCAGATGCTGCATGCGCGCATCTTGGGCTTTATTCATCCTGAAACTGGGGAAAAATTGGCTTTTGAATCGCCACTGCCGACGGATTTTCGCGAAGTGCTCGCGACTCTCGGCAATAATTAGCGTTGAAAAAGGTACAATTAGCCTTTATTCCTATCAATAAGACTCTTTGGGTAAAAAAAGGAAACGGAATGGCTTCGGTTCGCGGGCTATTTGTATTTTTCACTGGTTTAGCTATGGCGCAGGTGGCATTTGCCGCTGATGCGGCCCGATCCGCGAGCGGTGAGATTCAGGATGTTATTGTTTTAGAGGTCGATAAGACCAATCTGAAAGCGGACCTGCGTACGTGGCCTGAAGATTTTGAGAAGTCAAATCTTCTCATGTCCTTTCGCATTGCCATCGGTAAGCAGGAAGGTGACAAGCAGGTCGAAGGCGACAACAAAACTCCCGAAGGTATTTACTTCACAAAAGATCTCATTGACGGTTCAACGCTTCCGGCGAAATACGGTCCCAAGGCGATTCCCATCAATTTTCCCAATCCCCACGATTTGATGATGTCAAAAACCGGTCACGGTATTTGGTTGCACGGCGTTGAACAGGATCAGCGTGTCGAGCAAGCAAAAGTGACGGAAGGCTGCGTGGCGTTTTACAACGCGGACATTCTCACCCTGGCGCGATGGTTAAAACCACACCAAGCGGTGATCATGATCTCTCGCGATGGCAATCAAGCCAACAGGCCTGACGACCTGCGCGCGGTTCGTGAACGCACCGCGGCTTGGCTCGATGCGTGGAAAGAGCGCCAAACGGATCAGTATCTCAGTTTTTACAACCCGGATAAGTTTCGATTTGAGCGAATGGGTTTCAAGCAATATGGCGCTCATAAAGACCGCATTTTTAAGTCCTATAAAACGATCGATCTTAAAGCGGACAATCTCCGCGTTCTAACGCACTCAAAATACGCCATGGCCATTTTCAACCAGGACTTCACGGGCGATAATCGCTATGAATCGCGTGGACGCAAGGTCCTCTATTGGTCAAAGAATGACAAAGGCGAATGGCAAATCTTCCGTGAGCTTTTTGAAAACCGTCGGATTGAGCCCGTCAGTTTTTCCGCGGCCGAAATCGCGAAGTTCACTGAAAATTCTCCCAGTGTAAAACTCCTAAAAACCCCCACTAACAACCCAAATCTTTAGGTGAATTGGCAAATAGTAGTCACCGGCAGTCCTTTTTTTTGATAGGATGCCGGTACTTCAACTTTTATGTCGTTACGAGGTTGTTATGCACCCATTGAAGCTCGCTGCCGGAGTGAGTCTCGTTTTGTCTCTTTCCGCGCCGGCTATTGCGGCTGAAAATCTCTTTAAGTTCAAAGGGAAGACGTATTCGGAAACGGATTTGGATCCGAAAAATCAAGCGCGATTGTTTGAGGCGGATAACAGCTACCACAGTCTTCGCTCCCGCATTCTCGATGAAACCATTTTGGATCTGTACTTTGCGGAACAGGCCAAAAAGAGTGGTAAGACGGCCGATCAACTTCGCAAAGACAAACTGAAAGTTTCTGAACCCAGCGAAAAGGAACTGAAAGCTTTCTTTGAAGAAAACAAGGCACGCATTCCTTATCCTTACGATCAAGTGAAGGGTGAGCTTAGCCGTTACGTTAAAGAGAAAAAAGAACAAGACGCGATGAATAAGCTTATCGCTGATGTTAAAAAACAAGGCGGTTATCAGATTCTCCTCGCGGCACCTCAAGCGCCGATGGTTCAGATTACAACCGACGGCTTTGCTAGCCGCGGTAAGAGCGATGCGAAAGTGACCGTCGTTGAATTTGCCGACTACAAGTGTGGTCACTGCAAAGAAGCCTCAAAGGCTTTCGCGAAGATTTACGACAAATTCGATAAAAAAGTGAAATTCGTGTTTATCGATTATCCGATCATCACGGGTTCCGACAAGATCGCTGAAGGTGCCGCTTGTGCTCAGAAGCAAAACAAGTATTGGGAATACAATAAGCTTGCTTTTGATCAACAAGGCACAACCGATAAGCCGGAAGAATTCGCGAAAAAAGTTAAGTTGGACGAAGGCAAATTCAAAGAGTGTATGGATAAACACGAAGGCCAAGCGGTGGTTGAAAAAGGTAAGAAAGAAGGCGAGCGCCTTGGACTTTCCGGAACGCCATCCATCTTTATCAACGGTCGTCGCGTGATTATCTCTTCATTCACACCGGAAGTCTTGAGCAAAGAGATCGAACAGGCGATGAAAGAATCTGGCGCCTCCTAGTTTAGAATTGATGCGGCCCTTCTTGGGCCGCTTTTTTTCGTTTGGATCATCATGTTTCTGGATATCTCGCCTCTGCGGCGTTATCGCGACTATCGGTTTCTCTTCATCGGTCAGATGGTCTCCATGCTCGGTAGCATGATTACGTATGTGGTCATCCCTTACCAAATCTTTGAGATCACAAAATCCTCTCTTCAAGTTGGACTTCTGGGAATCGTGCAGCTGGTGCCGATCATCGTCTTCGGGTTGATCGGGGGATCGGTCGCGGATCGAGTTGATCGTCGTAAGCTGCTCCTTTGGGCGGAAGGGTTTATGTCCTTAGGGGCTCTCGCTCTCGCGGTGAATGCGGCACAGCCAGAGCCACGGATTGAGGTGATCTTCATCATCGCCGCATTGATGCAGGCGGCGAATGGTTTCCATCGTCCAGCCATGGATGCGTTGGGACAAAAACTTGTGGAGGTTAAAGACTATCCTGCCGTGGGTGCTCTGGGGTCGCTGAAGCATAGTGTTGGCGCGATCATCGGTCCGGCTATTGGTGGCGTGATCATGGCGAGCCTTGGAACTTACGCGGCTTATCTCGTCGATTTCGCCACATTTATGGTGGCTCTTGTCGCCACGTGGCTGATGCGCCCCATTCCTCGCTCCGACGTCCTTGTCCCCACACAAACTCTCGCGGCGCTTAAAGAAGGATTATCGTTTGCGTTTAAGCGTCCAGAGCTTATGGGGACGTATATTATCGATATCGTCGCCATGACGTTTGCTTTCCCGATCGCGCTCTTTCCGGCGTTGGGTCAAGATTGGGGCGGCCCAAAGGCGGCGGGCGCTCTTCTCTCCGCAATGTCCGTAGGTGCATTAGCGATGACCGTTTTT
>CAYOJQ010000040.1:0-33291 GCA_964404325.1 uncultured Oligoflexales bacterium | reverse complement strand
ATGGATAGTCGTCGGGTGCCCGATGAACGGCGTTTACTGAACTATGGGGGAAAGTTTCAGCGTAGAAACGGGCTGCTTGTTCAGCACCTTTGTCAAACATCAAGCAGACTTTGTTATTTGGTATGTGTATGTACATTCTCCTTCATTGCGCCGGCACAATCGCCGTCGTGAACATAATCTGACAAACCAATTTGTCTTTGCTATCGCGGATGATCACTTCCCAAAGATGCGATCGTTTGCCGAGGTGTACATTTGTGGCGCGCGTTTTAATAGTGTCGCCCTTAAAGACCGGGCGCACATGATTGGCACTGAGTTGTTGACCCACGGCGTTGAAGCCTTCCGGTGTACAGATATTGGATGCGACACTGCCTAAGATCTCCGCCACGAGACAGCTGACACCACCATTCAAAAGACCAAAAGGCTGTAGGGCTTTTTCGGTGACCGGCATGCGAGCCTCCAAAAAATCGTCACCAAAACCAGTCATTTCAAGGCCCAACGTCTGACCAAGCCAAGTGATGTATTTTTGATTGAGAATTGCTAGATCGACGCCTTTTTGCCAAATAGCCACAAAAAACCCCTCATACTTCGCATTTACCGTCGAGACAGGTAGAATAGTAACAGAATGTAACTGATCCCGACCGAACTTTATTCTTTAAGCTATAACGCGTCACGGCGTTACTGAGCAAACTTATATCCACCCGACATCTCATTGGGGAATTACGATGAAACCAAGATTGGTCCTCTCATTACTTGTTCTCAGCGTAAGCCTTACGTTTGCGTGCAAACAAAAAAGTAACAAAGACGGCGCTTCGGATGCTGAGCGCACAGCTCTCGAACAAGAGAAGAAAAATCTTAACGACCAAAAGACGCAGATGGAAAACGATAAGCGCAACATGGAAGCCGAGCGCGCCAAACTCGAAGCCGAGCAAAAAAAACTCGAGGAAGATAAGAAAAATAATCCTCCCGCGATTCCCGGCGAAACACCAACAACCCCAGCGGCCAACACTTATTCCTGCGCCGTCGATCGTCCTTACAACGCTGGCGGATTAGGCGGAATTATTCCCAACCTTCCTCTACCAGGAAGCAATAACCAACAGCGTGAAGTTGGCTGTAACGAACGATTGAACGGTGGTGATCAACAGCGTCAGCAGCAAGCATGTACAGCTGGAAATCTTCCGCAAATGGGACGCAATACCCAATGGATCGTCGGCGGTTGTCCGACGAAAGTTTTCAATCAAACAAAAGTCGGTGGCTGCCGCAAGACAGAAGGCCAAAACACCATCGACACATGGTGGTGGTACACCCCATACGCGATTGCGAACATTCAGCAAAAATGCCAGAAGGAAGGCCGCACTTACGTAAGCCCTTAAAAACAATGTAATTTTCAACTTAAGATCAGTTGTCCTCGACCTCCGTGTTCTGTTACAGTGATGCGACAGACACGGGGGTTTTTCTATGCTCGAAACGCTCACGGGAAAGCGAGCCTTGGTTTGCGGTGCCTCTCGCGGCATTGGCCGAGCCATTGCTTTTGAATTGGCAAAACAGGGTGCGCATGTGATCGCACTCGCACGCAGTGAAGAACGCTTGCGGCATCTTCTCAAAGAACTTCCCCACCAAGAACGACACAGCATGCTCGCGATTGATCTTCACGATCGTGAAAAACTAACGCAGTCCATTGCTCCACTCGTTGATAAAGAACCCATTCACATTCTGATAAATAACAGCGGTGGTCCGCCAGGTGGTCCAATTGCGCAAGCGACGCTGGACGATTTTCAGCGCGCTCTTGAAAACCATCTTTTCGTCAGCATTCGTCTGGCGCAGCTTCTTATGCCAGGAATGAAGCAGGCGCACTTTGGTCGCATTATCAATATCATTTCTACCTCCGTAAAAGCGCCTCTGCCCGGGCTCGGTGTCTCGAACACCACACGCGCGGCGGTGGCTAGTTGGGCGAAAACTCTTTCTTCCGAGGTGGCACGCGATGGCATTACGGTGAATGGCGTTCTTCCTGGCGCGACAGAAACAGAACGCATTCTTGAAATTATTCAACAACGCGCCCGCACCAAACAAAAGAATCCCGAAGATGTTCGTCGCGAAATGGAAAAAGAAGTTCCGATGGGACGTTTCGCACGACCAGATGAAGTGGCTGCCGTGGTGGGATTTCTCGCATCACCGGCTGCAAGTTATGTAACAGGAGCATTTATTCCTGTGGATGGTGGACGCACGCCAAACATTTGAGGATGTATGCAACGCATTTACAACTACATCAACGGATCATTTTTAGAACCGACGGCAGGCCATTACCTCGACTCGGTCAATCCCGCCACAGCGGAAAAATACGCGCTGGTTCCTGATTCGGATGAGCGTGACGTAAACGCGGCGGTCGAAGCAGCCAAGGCGGCTTTCCCGCGGTGGGCATCGCTGGATCCCTGGCAAAGAGCTCGTTATCTTGAAGCGATCGCCGTTGGCATCGAAGAAGAGCTAGACGAACTCGCGGAAGCAGAAACAAACGATAACGGCAAGCCACTCCAAGTTGCAAAAACGGTGGATATCCCACGCAGCGTGATGAACTTCCGTTTTTTCGCGGCGGGTGCGCTGCATTTTGCCAGTGAATCCCACGCGACCGCGGGAGCCGTGAATTACACACTCCGCGAGCCCCTCGGCGTGGTGGGGTGCATCTCGCCGTGGAATCTTCCGCTCTATCTTTTCACGTGGAAAATTGCTCCCGCTCTCGCGGCGGGGAATTGCGTGGTGGCAAAACCGTCCGAAATCACCCCGATGACGGCGTATTTACTCGCACGCATCTGCGACAAAGTGGGGCTTCCGTCTGGCGTGCTAAACATTATTCACGGGCGCGGTGAAAAAGTCGGCGAAGCCATGGTCACGCATCCCGATGTAGCCGCGATTTCGTTTACAGGTGGCACCGCAACGGGTGCACGCATCGCCAAGGCAGCAGCACCTCATTTCAAAAAACTTTCGTTGGAAATGGGCGGTAAAAATCCCGCGCTTATTTTTGCCGATTGCGATTTCGATAAGATGATCGATGGTGTTGTGCGCTCATCGTTCAGCAATCAAGGACAGATCTGCCTCTGCAGTTCTCGCCTTTATATCGAAGAACCCATTTACGAACGTTTTCGCCAGGCACTGGTGGAACGTGTAAAAGCCCTCAAGGTCGGCGACCCCCTCGACGGGAAAACACAACAAGGCGCCATCGTATCCGAACAGCACTTCCACGCGATCCTGAGGCATGTGGAGCGCGCTAAGGAATTGGGTGCGACCGTGCTTTGTGGTGGACGCGCCATCCCGGGACAAGGGCGATGTGAGAACGGTTTTTTCATCGAACCCACGGTTCTCGAAGGGCTCGATGTTCACTGTGACACCAATCAGCAAGAAATATTTGGTCCGGTCGTGACCATCACGCCAGTTTCTTCAACAGCGCAGGCGCTGCAATTTGCGAATCAATCCGCGTACGGACTCAGCGCCACCATCTGGACCAAGGACATCACCCGCGTGAATCAGATCACGCGTGATCTTAAGGCGGGCGTTATCTGGGTGAACACTTGGATGGAACGCGATCTCCGCACACCTTTTGGCGGCATGAAACAGTCGGGACTTGGTCGCGAAGGCGGCTGGGAAGCGCTGCGATTTTTTACTGAACCTAAGAACGTTTGCATTCAACTTTAAAGGACTAAAGATGGACAAGCCGATTCATTCGCAACGAGCCCCTGAACCTGTCGGACGTTACCCTCACGCAAAGCGCGCCGGAGGGCTCCTCTTTCTCTCAGGAATCGGACCACGCGAGCGCGGCACTCCTAAAATTCCCGGTGTTACCTATGATGCGGGCGGAAATATCCTCGAATACGATATGGCGGCGCAATGTCACAGCGTGTTTAAAAACGTGCGCACTGTGTTGGAAGAAGCTGGCTCATCTTGGGATAAGCTCGTGGACGTCACCGTTTACCTCACCAACATGCAACGAGACTTTAAGACCTACAACGCGATATGGGCCGAATATTTTCCAGATAACGCGCCTTGCCGCACCACGGTGGAAATCTCACGATTGCCTACGCAGATTGCCATTGAACTAAAGTGTATCGCGACGATCTAAGGAGTTGATGGTGACGCTGTCCCTGCCTTTTAATTTTAAACAATGGATTGACGAGCATCGCTCTCTTCTCAAGCCACCGGTTGGTAACAAGCTGGTTTGGCAGAATACCGAGTTCATGGTGATGGTCGTCGGTGGACCCAATGCCCGCGACGACTTTCACGTTAATCAAAGCGAAGAATTTTTTTATCAACTCGAAGGCGATATCAACCTTCGTGTGATGGACGATGGTGCCATTAAGGACATTCCTATTCGCGCCGGCGAGATTTTTCTTCTTCCGCCACGCGTTCCCCATTCACCGCAGCGCCCAGCGAATACGGTCGGCCTTGTGATCGAACGTCAGCGGCGTGAAGGCGAAAAGGACGGATTCCAGTGGTACTGTTCGGGATGCGGCGCAAAGCTCCACGAAGCCTTTATCACACTCACAAATATCGTCACGCAGCTTCCCCCACTCTTCGAAGAATTTTACGGAAACGAGGAACGCTGCCGCTGCAAGCAATGTGGCCTTGTCGCCAAAAAACGGGAGACTCCCCGTGCTTAAGATCGATGCCCACACGCACATTATTCCTAAAGATCTACCGCGTTTTAAAGAGCGCTTCGGTTATGGCGGTTTTATCGAATTGCAGCATACCGGGTGCAATTGCGCCAACATGGTGCGTGATGACGGCAAGTTCTTCCGCGCCATTGATGCCAACTGCTGGGATAGTGCCGTACGTTTAGAGGAGTGTGACCAGGAAGGTGTGCGTGTCCAAGTCCTTTCCACTGTTCCCGTTCTTTTTCACTATTGGGCAAAACCGCAGGATGCGTGGATCACCGCGCAATTTCTCAATGATCACATTGCTGAAATTGTCATCCACAATCCAAAACGATTTGTTGGTTTGGCAACGCTACCGATGCAGTCACCTGATCTTGCAATAAAAGAATTGGAACGCTGCATGCGCCTTGGATTTAAGGGCGTGCAGATTGGCTCGCATGTCAATGAATGGAATCTGGATGCGCCGGAACTCTTCCCCATCTTCCAAGCCTGTCAGGATCTCGG
Organism: uncultured Oligoflexales bacterium; assembly: GCA_964404325.1. Taxonomy (GTDB): domain Bacteria; phylum Bdellovibrionota_B; class Oligoflexia; order Oligoflexales; family Oligoflexaceae; genus CAYOJQ01. The sequence continues at coordinate 28,150 of CAYOJQ010000040.1, read as the reverse complement.
TGCCGCTGTTTTTGTGCATCCGTGGGATATGATGGGCTCTGAACGCATGCCCAAGTATTGGCTGCCATGGTTGGTGGGCATGCCCGCGGAAACAGCGCTCGCCATCTGTAGCATGATTTTTGGCGGCGTTTTTGAACGCCTTCCTCATTTGCGTGTCGCGTTTGCACACGGCGGCGGAAGCTTTCCTGGAACGTTGGGACGCATCGAACACGGATTTCACGCACGCCCAGATCTCTGTGCTGTCGACAACAATGTGAATCCCCGTGACTATTGTGGACGGTTTTACGTGGACTCATTGGTGCATGACGCGAAGACATTGCAATTTGTCACGGAACTGATGGGACGTGACAAGGTGATTCTGGGAACCGACTATCCTTTTCCTTTGGGAGAACAGAATCCCGGTGCATTGATCGAAGAAGCTTTTGGCACCGATCAAAAAACCACTGAACTTCTTCTTGCTGGTAATGCACTGCGCTGGTTGAACTTAACGCGCGAACTTTTCTTGTAGGACGCACTCGTGGAAGATTTAAAAAAAATAGCCTTACAGAAAGATGCTCAAGATCCATTGGCATCCTTTCGCAAGAAATTTCATTTTCCGCACCTCGCCGGACGCGATGCTCTTTATTTCTGCGGTAACTCACTCGGTCTGCAGCCAAAAACAAGCCGTGCCATGGTGGAGCAGGAACTCAATGATTGGGAACGCTTAGGCGTTCTAGGGCATCATAAAAAGGACTCCGGATGGTTCGGGTATCATGAGCTCCTTACAGATGACACCGCCGCGCTTGTCGGCGCACACCACGATGAAGTGGTAAATATGAACGCGCTCACGGTGAACCTCCATCTTCTGATGGTTTCCTTCTTCCGTCCCCGTGGAAAAAAACGAAAAATTCTGATTGAAGCGGGTGCTTTCCCATCCGATCAATACGCGGTGGAAACACAACTGCGTTTTCATAATCTTGATCCGCGCGAGGATTTGATCGTTGCCACCCCGCGCACGGGAGAACGCACCCTGCGCCCGGAAGATATTTTGGACATCCTTACTAAACGCGGCGATGAGATTGCCTTAGTGATGATGGGAGGCGTTCACTATCTCACGGGTCAGGCGATGGACATGGCTGCCATCACTCAGGCGGCACATGCGAAGGAGTGCCTTGTGGGTTTCGACTGCGCGCACGCCGCGGGAAACTTAGCTCTGCAGCTTCATGACTGGAATGTCGATTTCGCCGCATGGTGCTCCTACAAATATCTCAACGCCGGCCCTGGTGGTCTTGCCGGTTGTTTCGTCCATCGTAACCGTATTGCTGAAATTCCCGTGCGTTTTGCCGGCTGGTGGGGCCATAACAAAGAAAAACGTTTTCTTATGGAGCCTGGTTTCGATCCAGTGCGAACCGCCGAAGGCTGGCAGCTCAGCAATCCACCCATTCTTCAAGCTGCGGCTCTACGCGCCTCTCTTGCAATCTTTCGCGAAGCCACGATGCCCGCGTTACGACAAAAAAGCATCGAGCTTACCAGTTTTCTTGAAAACATCTTACGAGAGCACGTGGCTGACAAAATCAAGATCATCACGCCCACTGACAAGCAACAACGCGGCGCCCAACTGTCCTTGCAATTTAGCGGCGATCTCCTGCCTCTTCAGGACAAGTTGCAAAAAAAAGGCGTTATCGTTGATCTTCGTAAACCGGACATCATGCGTGTTGCGCCGGCTCCTCTCTATAACAGCTTCCACGATGTCTATGAATTTGGCCTGATCTTAAAGGAAAGCCTGTCATGAGTGCTCCCTCTGTACAAACGACTCGTTCGGCCGCGATCTTCGGCGCGGGTCTCGCTGGAAGCCTACTAGCGACTCTCCTGCAGAACAGAGGAATCAAGACCGTTCTGTATGAAAAACGCCACGACCCACGCACCTCAAAAAGCCAAGAAGGTCGCTCCATTAATCTCGCCATATCCGTGCGTGGTCTCACCGCTTTAAAAGAAATTGGGTTAGCGGATGAAGCGTTAAAGATTGCGATTCCCATGCGCGGCCGTATGATCCATAGCATTGACGGTAAGACAACCTTTCAGCCTTACAACGAAAAAGGCGATGCGATTTATTCGATCTCGCGCGCAACGCTAAATATTTTACTTTTGGAAACGGCGCTGAAATCGGGAGTCACCGATATCGTGTTCAATAGCGCCCTTGTCGACATTGATCTCAGAAACAGCCAAGCAACTCTTGGATCGAGTGATTCCGCTGAAACACGCACTGTATCCATTCCTGAGGTGGTTTTCGGCACGGATGGCTCCGCCTCGGCGTTGCGTCAGAAGTTGGTTGAGGAATTCGGAGCGGAAGCGCTCATAACAAACGAAAGTCACGGCTATAAGGAACTTACGATTCCCGCCGCGGCCAATGGAACCCATGTTCTTGAAAAGAATGCGCTCCACATTTGGCCACGCAAAAGTTTTATGCTCATCGCGCTCCCGAATCTCGACGGAAGTTTTACGGCGACTCTCTTTCTCGCTCGTGAGGGCGAAATTAGTTTTAGTAAGCTCACGGATGCCGTAAAAGCGCGAACGTTCTTTGCCACCTACTTTCCCGATGCACTCATGCACATGCCACAGGTTGAGGATCAATTTTTCGCGAATCCCGTCGGCCATCTGCAGACGGTACGATGTTTTCCTTGGCATGCGGCCACACCGAAGACGACCGCTCTTCTAATCGGTGATGCCGCCCATGGCATCGTGCCTTTTTACGGCCAAGGAATGAATGCAGCGTTTGAAAGTTGTTTGGAGCTGGTGCGCGCCATGGATGAAGGCCCGGATCAAAGTTGGGAGACCTTATTTTATTCTTACACCATGCGCAGAAAACCAAACACGGACGCCATCGCGGCCATGGCCTTGGATAACTTTATTGAAATGAGAGATAAGGTGGGAGACCAACGATTTCTTTTGCAGAAAGAAATCGCGCGTCGCTTAGCCACACGATTTCCGGATCAATTTGTGCCGCAGTATAGCCTTGTTTCTTTTTCAAATGTTCCCTACGCCGAAGCACTCGCTTCTGGTGTGGCACAAGAACGCATTCTTCTTCGTCTTATGGAAGGCATCGAAGATGCGGATGAAATCGACTGGAACCTTGCCCACCGCCTCGTTACCGAAATGTCGGACACCTAGTCGGAAGTGGTAAAGGCATAGTCCTTGCAACTCATCAGCGGCCATCTTAGCCGCAACGATGAGTCTGCCCATGTTAAACGCGACCAAAGGCATAACTTTCGACGACGTCATTCTCGTTCCTGGCTACAACGGAATCCGCTCGCGTCAAGATGTCACCACCAGCGTTACGATCAAAAATCACACTTTTGACATTCCGATTGTGAGCGCCAACATGGACAGCATCACCGGTGATCGCATGGCGAATTTCATGTGTAGCGTTGGTGGATTAGGTATTCTTCATCGATTTATGTCCATCGATGAAAATGTCGCCATGTTTCGACGCTGCCACAACAGAAAGAACATTGGGTTTTCCATTGGTGTTGGCCCTCAAGCTCTCGAGAGAGCTGAGGCACTGGTGGCGGAAGGCGGAGAAATATGCTGCGTGGACGTAGCGCACGGGCACTCTAAGGAAACGAATCGAACGATTCGCCTGCTTAGGGAAAAGTTTAAAAACAACATCTTAATTATTGGCGGAAATGTTGCCACTTACGCTGGCGCGGACTATCTCGCCGCCGCGGGCGCTGATGTGATTAAAGTCGGTATTGGACCAGGATCTGTGTGTACCACCCGCATTAAAACGGGCTACGGCGTTCCCCAACTTACCGCGATTATGAATTGCGCTCGCGTGGACTGCGCCATCATCGCTGACGGTGGCATACGCACGCCATCGGACGTTGTCAAAGCCCTGGCTGCAGGCGCCGATATGGTCATGCTCGGCGGGATGTTATCAGGCACCGACGAAGCCCCAGGTGAGATTCGTGAACGCACAAAACCGAATGGTGAAATTTATCGCTACAAACAATTTCGCGGTATGGCGTCACGAGAAGCCCAAGAAGATTTTATGGGCGCCATGTCGGAATGGAAAACCGCGGAAGGAATCTCCCTAGAAGTCACCTACCGAGGAAGTGCGAGGAACGTGATTCAAGACATCGTCGGCGGTCTTAGATCCGGACTTACTTACTGCGGCGCCAACGACATCCGCGCCCTGCAAAGAAAAGCTGAGTTTATGGAAATCACTGCTGCGGCCCGCATCGAAGGCACTCCCCATGCCGAGGGAAGGCTCACTTAGTGCGTCGCTTCATTAATTATCCGCTGGTTCGCTACGCACTCGCGATTATCCTTGTGGGTCTTGTTTTTGTTGCTCGCTTCGTTCTCGGCCCCGAGTATCACCACAAAACGATTTTTTTGCCATTCATTCTCCCCATAGCTATTAGCGCTTGGTTTTGGGGGCCAGGACCTGGGCTTATGGCTCTTATTTTTAGCGGCTTCATGGAAGCCTATTATTTTTTGCCGCCCCTTGCTCAGTTCCGTGTCGAGGAATATGAAGACCGCGTCTTCTTAGCTGCCTATATGGTGGAAGGAATTATTTTTATTCTAATTACATCACGCCTGCGCCTAACTTCGCGTCTCGCACAAACAAGGCAGGCCATGCTCACACAGGCCCTGCACGATCAACACATTCAGTACGAAAATCTTCTACGAAACAAAAAGGACCTAGAAAAAGCGTATAAAGAAATCGAAAAAGCAAAAAACCGCTGGACGCAGCTCTTTGAAACGGAACTTCTCGGGATATTTATCTGCGACTTATCTGGCGAAATTCTCGATGCGAACAATCACTTTCTAAAAACCGTTGGCTATAGCCGCGAAGATCTTCGCACGGGGAAAGTAAACTGGAAGATCATGACACCACCGGAATACTATCGAATCGATGAGACAGTCGGAGCGACGTTTAGGAAGACTCAATCCTTCGCGCAGCCCTATGAAAAAGAATACATCCGCAAAGATGGAAGCCGCGTTCACGTCATGATTGGCGGCGTCTGGCTGGAGCATGAAGAAACAATTCTTGTCTTTGTCATGAATATCCAACAGCTGAAGCGCTATGAAAAATCCCTACAGGAGAAGGAGCTGTACCTTCGCTCCCTCATTGACGTGCTGCCAAACATAGTGTGGACAGCGAATGCCGAGGGTGCCCTTACGTTTGTCAGTGATCGGGGTCAAAAACTCGGTATCGAAAACAAGAAGTCACTCAATTGGTACGAATACCTTCATCCCGATGACAAGCATCGCGCCATTAAATCATGGAATCATGCCTTAAAAAGCGGTTCGTTTTTTCGTGCGGAGCTGAGAATACGCGTGAAGGATGGGCGCTCTGTATGGATGTTGGTTCAAGCCGTTCCCATTAAGGACGAACATCAAAATATCCTTCACTGGGTGGGCACCAGCACGGACATCACACTCTTGAAACAAGCAGCGGACCAACTCCTCATAGCCAAGGAAGCCGCCGATACCGCCAACCGCACAAAAAGCGAATTCTTAGCCAATATGAGTCACGAGATTCGTACCCCTCTCACATCCATCATGGGGTTCGCGGAAATGATGACCTCGCAGGAGTTAAACGATAGCGAGAAGTTCGACTATGCCCACATCATTCTAAAGAACGGTGAAATCCTCTGCCATCTTATCGACGACATTCTCGACCTAGCCAAAGTTGAATCGGGCCGCCTGCGGATTGAAGAAATCCCCGTTAACATCAATGACATTGCCGCGGAGCTACAACGGCTCTTTTCTCTCAAGGCACAGGAGAAGCACCTTCACCTCAACATCACGAGAAGTGAGAACGTGCCAGAAACCATTCTCACGGACCCAATCCGTCTGAAGCAAATTCTGATTAATATCGTTGGCAATGCCATCAAGTTCACTGAGGCCGGATCCGTTGGACTGCATTTCAGGATGCGCTCCGGTACGAAGGACAAGGTATTTCTGGAGGCCACGGTGGCTGACACGGGAATTGGCATCACCCCAGAACAAGAGAAGGTGCTATTTCGTCCTTTCTCTCAGGCGGACACCTCTACAACAAGACGTTTTGGGGGAACAGGCTTAGGACTTTCGTTATCGAAAAGACTCGCGCAAATGATGGGAGGAGATATTTATCTCGTCGAAAGCACACCGCAAAAAGGAAGTACATTTATGGTGTATGTGGAAATAAAAATGATCGAAGCACAGAAAGAAATCCCGCAGCAGGCGCATTAGCTCAATCAAGACGAGCCCAACTCCAGTTACGCCCCGCTTTCTCTCGATCACGCCTAAAGCTATGCCACGCATCCGGATTCAAAAAGGTACACTGACGCACAGCCGCAATATGCTCCGCCTTCACACCTCGTTGCTGCAGCACAAACACAGCAATCTTTTGCAGATCCAAATGCCAGCGATCATCACGGCCTTTGCTACTGCACCAAGCTAGCTCCTCACCCTGCAAAGGATTCGGGCCCTCTTTTAAAGCCGCCACCACCTCTGGCCCCACTTCAAAGGAACCGAGACTAATGCATGGACCCAAGATGACCTTGAGTTTAGAGAGATTCGCGCCCAACCGGGTGTAAGTTTCCAAGGCGGTGGCGACAATGCCACCACAGAGCCCACGCCAGCCCGCATGGACGGCCATCACGCCCTTATCGTGGAAAAATAACAACGGCAGGCAATCCGCGGTTTTGACACCGATGATTTCACCGTCCTCACCCGTGAAAATGCCGTCGGCTTCGACACGCTTATCCGCGTCGGATTTAGTGAGATCCGATGCCGCGACAATTTTACTGCCATGAACTTGTTTTACGTGATGGGTGTGTGAGGGAGCCTCGGGGCCAACACCGGTAAAGCTAAAAGAGAACTGCTGTCCCAGCCACTCTTTGAGCTCTTCTTGTTTCGCGCGCCAAACGACTTGGTTCAGCACATCCTGCGGCTGCATCATTTAATCCCAATGAAAAACTTCAAGGTCTGCTGACTATGAAAGTTTTAACACGAGACCAGTCAGGGCCGCCAGATAGGATTCACCGCCGAGCCCAAAGATGACACCTTGAGCATGGGGAGCGCTGTAGGAGAAATGACGAAATGATTCACGAGCAGCGATATTGGATAGATGTGTTTCCACATAGGGAATGCCGAGAGCCTTCAATCGATCCGCCAGGGCGAGGGACGTATGAGTCCATGCCCCGGGATTTATAACGATGCCGTCCCACTTTTTTGCGGACAGCTGTTGTAAGAACGCCGCCTCTTCGTTGGATTGAAAAAATTCAATCACCAGCTCGCAGCCAACGGCCGCGGCGAGTTTTTTCCCCCAGGCCTCGATCTTGGCGTTCACATCCTTTAGGGTCTGAGCGCCATAATGGTCCGCCTCTCTCTGACCAAGCAGGTCGAGATTCACCCCATGCGCCACCAGAACGGTGAGCCGTGTTTTTTTGTCTTCTTTTTTGGCCATCAGTGAATACGCGTGAGAAGGTCGTTTAAATAGCGAATTTGCGTATTAAGGATTTCCATGCTTTCCATTTGATCGAGCACGGAAGGATCAATGCTTAGGTCTTCTTGCTTCTGCTCTAAACGAAGGCGGTTTGTTTCCGCAACTTTCCGTTTGAGGTACTCATTGTTAGGAGAAACTTTAAGCAGTCGGCGATAGATATCAAGAGCCTTGGCGTAATGCCCCTGACTCTCGTAGATTTCCGCGAGTGTTGTGGAATCAAGCTCGATGCCACCATTGATACGACGCTCTTCTTCATCCATGGCCAACGCAAAAATTTCTCGGAGCGGCACCACGTGATATCCGGACAGCTTCATGAGCTCCGAATCTTCTTCAATCACATCTTCTTTGGGAGTGGGTTGCGCTGCTAACGTCTCCTGCACCACCTTCGGCGCGGAAGTGAGCTCGGGATAATAATCCAACACGCGAATACCACCGCGACGAAGTTCTTCCACGAAAGAACGCGCCACCGCGTGGAAATCTTCGTGGGCCAATCGATCGCCCCAGTGTTTGGTTTCATCATCGTAGAGACGACGGTTATAGATGTGTTGGTAAATATCGCGGGCCATTTTTTCTTTGCCCAACACCAACGCCAACTTAAAACGAATTTTCTGCGCGAGGACGTTTTCTTGGAGAGATTCAGGCGATTCCGTCAGGGTATTCCATGCTTGCAGCATCATGCCCTTATTGAATAGCTCGCGCGCAAGAATCACTCGCGCGACAGTGAATCGCGGATGACGCGTCACTCCTTGCATCAAAAGTTCGATGCACTCATCGACCATTTGATGGCTGAGGAGAATGTCCGCAATGGGAAGAAAGGTTCGGCCATCCGGCGCGCTCTGATAGCGCTCGACTACCATCTTCTCAGAGCGAGACAGCTTCAATTGATTCAGGATGGGGATCCATGGATCCATCGTGGTCATCATGATCAATCGCACCTTATCCTATTTACCGTTAGCGGTTGTGCTGCTACTTGTAGCGTCCGCGGGCGTCTCAACCAAGATTTCAACTGGTAGAGATGACAAAGCGCCAGAACTTACCTGTACTGTCACTTTGTTTTGCGCACCCGCATCAGGGATACATTTAGGCACAATGTCCAATGTCACAACACCACACTGATCCGAACACCACGCTTCAGCGGGCGTTGTAATACCCTTGTAGCGAGGTTCATCCGCACCATCAGGCATCTTATCCCCGAGGATTCCTGTTACCAGTGGATCGATGCTTATGCTGGGAACGGGTCGTCGGGGTTTTTTCGCATCATCGTCCTGTCCGTTGTTGATTTTTTCGACCACGCGAAAACGTACAACGACAGTTCCGGCTTCGTCCGACGAACCCTTTTTACACTGGAGCTTTGGCCCCTCGTTCATGGGTTCGATGGCGAATTCCGGATCATTGGGACCAATAATGGCGCCGCCACATTTAAGGGCGCACATCCCAGGATCCTCTGGCTTTGCTGAACATGATGCTACTAAGAAATTGAATAACAGAATTGCCAGGACAAACATAGCCCTATCCATGGATTTTTCTCCTCTGAAGGCCTTCTGCCCCAAGGGCGACGTATATTCGCGGAATGATTTAGAAATTCATGCTACCGGAATTGTTGCCGGCATTCGTTGTGTTGCCGCCGTTGCCGGCATTGTTGCCATTCGCGACGTTGTTGCTTCCTTGGTTCGCGGGCGCTTCTTCCTCGAGATCGCCATTTTCACTACCGAAGTCTTCTTCACCGCCTCCTCCACCACCGCCGCCGCCGCTGCCGCCACCACTGGAGAAGCCGTCTTGATAAGCTGTGTCCGCGTTGTCGGATTGTCCCACAAGCGTTGGCGTGATCATGATGAGAAGTTCAGTTTGCTGATCCACGGTACGTGTGGAACGGAACAGAGCACCCACGAGCGGAAGATCCGAAAGAATGGGAATACCGGTTGTCGATTTCTGACGCTTCGTATCGTAGATGCCACCGATTACCGCCGTTTCACCGTTGCGACGCGACATAATCGTTTCAAGGTGGCGTGAATTTTTATTTGCCAATTGCTCACCGCTTGGATCACCCGGTGTTTCGCTATCAATTACCAAACGGAGATTGATATTTCCCGCGGCGGTTACTTGCGGCACGACGTCCAATGCCAAGTTGAAATCCACTTGCGCAAGACCCGATGCATTGCCTTGCTGCTGTCCTTGACCCGGAGCACCGGCATTGCCTGAGTTGATCACCGTTCCTCCCGCCGCGGGACGGAAGAACATGGATGAACCAGCCATGATTTTCGCGGGCTGACGATCAAGCACTAACACGTTGTGGTTTTGCAATACGTTGGTCGTTCCCTTTTTCTCTTCCATCTTCAACAGCAAGTCGAGATCGAGGAATTTATTGAGACTACCGAAGCGCATGGTCAGGTTGCCCGCTGTTGTGGCGGCGTTAACACCGGGGTCCACAACAAAGTCGGAGTTGACAGAATTCGGGAAAGGAAGACTTCCGAATCCAAGACCGCGGCCTGGATCAAAGTTAACGCTGTTGTTCCACACCACACCGAGGAAGTTCTGCGCTGCCTTCTGCACTTCAACGATGCGCGAGGCAATGCGAATTTGCGGCGTTTCAAGATCGAGGCGCTCCACAACATCTTTGATTTTGCTCAGAACATTGGGTGGCGCTTCCGCTACAATCGAGTTGGTGCGCTCATCCGCGGTCGCCTTAATACGAGGGTCGGCGGTGATCTCCGACTTCACCAATTCGAGAATCTGTGGCGCGACATCTTTAGCGGTTCCGTGTGACAAGCGAATCACTAAAATGCGCGTCGGCTCCAATTGCACACGGTACTGGCGCACGCTATTAAGGTCTTTCAGGTATTCATTCATCCTCGACAAACGGTCGATGCGCACCATCTTGCCGCCCACCTGAACCATTCCTAGTCCATAGGTTTCGAGAATTCCCTTAAGGGCTTCGTCCCAAGGAACCTGTTTAAGATGAATGGTGATTTCAAGGTTTGCCACTTCGGGCGGATAAATAAAATTGTTGCCGCTTTCCTCACCGAACGTTTTCAAAACAAGGCTTAACGGTGCCTTGTGAAAGTCGATGCTCACAGGACGACCGCCGCCACCCATTCCTGCTGTATGATCCCCTTCCATCTCGGTACCAATGGATTCTGTTGGCGTGGGGCCCGCATCCATCGGAGCGGCGTTCATTGGTGCCGCGTTCATGGGCGCACTATTCATAGGGGCCGCATTCGCGGGAGCGCTGTTCGAGGGCATCGCGTTGTTAATGGGGGGCGCCGCATTATTAATAGGAGCGTTCAAGGCCGCGTTGTTTGCTGGGGCATTCATCGGCGCACTATTGGCCGCGTTCACAGGAACATTGCCTGTCGCGGCATTCATGCCAGCGTTGTTTACGGGCGCAACGTTTCCGCCACCATTCGTTGGCGTGTTGCCACCGTTTAACGCGCCGTTGGCATTCACATTTTTATTGCTGTTGTTGTTGTTACCGGAGTTGTTGCTATTGTTGCCGCCGTTTTTGGCGCCGGCATCATTCACCCAATTGGCGTTGTTGCCACCGCCCGCGTTCTGGGTACCGCCGTTGTTCATCAACGGATCTTCTTCAAATCCCATGTTGTCTTGGGCAACACCACTCAAACTGCGCTCCTGGATTTCAAAGAGCGCAAGAACATCGTCTCTATCAGAGACGGTCGCATCGTTGAGATAGTTACCGCCTTCTTCAAAATCAATCGTCTCATTCTCCGGTGTATTCATCGGTTGGATGGAATTATCCGGCGCTGGCTCGCCTTCCGTTGGATTGATATTATTCGGCGCCGCATTCAGTGCGGAATTGGGAGCGGCGTTTGGCGCTACGTTTGTGGGTAATGCATTCGCTGGCTCGGACGGATCTGCCGCCGGCTGTTCTGTCACATCAAAATTGTCAGGCAACGGGCCGTCCACGGAAGCAGCTTCCGGCACATCAACAGGTTGCCCGCCATCCATCGGCGCTTGACGGAGCGCGGGGCCTGCGGGATTTGACATTCCCGCGGGACGAGGCTGGCGTCCTCCCGCATCAACCTGCGGCATCACATCAGCCATGGCCAACTGCTGCGCTTCACCAATTTGTTGCGCAACGGCGGTGCCATCGTTGCCAAAATAATAATCAGGAATAGCAAACGTAAGCTGAAGATTCCCCTTATCCGCGAATAATCGCGGCTTCACTTTATCTCGCATCGTGAGCACCACATCGGTCGCACGATACTCAGGCTTCTCGCGCATGCGCACATAAGCCACTGGCGAGCGAAACTCACTGGCATCAAGAGGACGACGAATTTTGGAACGTAGTTCCGTTTCATGAAAACGAACCACGATTTCCGGCTGTCCCGCACGGTTTGTTTCTTGAAACAATTCGTACTCGGGCTCACCTTCAGTGAGGATCTCCACGCGAAGGTTCTTCTGCACTTCATCGAAGTTGTATCCGACCCAACGGAGTCTCGCCGCCGCAGGATACACATCCGTGACTGGCGGTGGCGCGACTTCAACCGGCGCTGGAGCCGGTGCGGGCACGGGCTCAGGCGCGGGAGCTTCCGCAACTGGCGCATTTACCGGAGCGATCGCATTGAGCAATGGATTCGAGGGAGCATTCGCCGGAGCCGCGTTGGCCGCGGGCATCGCGGCGTTATTGGCAGCCATGTTCGCCGGATTGCCACCCATGTTGTTGACTGGCATTTCATTGATAGGTGGCGCGTTCTCAACAAAACTATTCGCGGGCGCCGCATTCAGCGTTGCATTGCTGCCTGCGTTTTGGACGTAGTTGGCGGCACCATTGTTCATAGCTACGTTAGCGGCATTATTGATGGCCCCATTGTTGCCACCGTTAAGGTTCGCGCCATTTCCTTTGAGGGCCGCGCCCGTACCACCCGATCCATTGAGTGAAGCATCGGCGTTCTCATTCTCACCAAGATCGGCGACTTCTTCATTGGAGTTGTTTTCGTTGCCATTTTCATCATCAAGATCTTCATCATCCGATTCGTCTTGATTCACTTCGTTGGCGTTTTGATCATCCGCGTTGAGATTCTCTTGTTGTTGCTGTTGCTGCTGCTGCCCACCTTTTTGCGTTGAAGCGCAGCCTGTTCCGTGCAGAACAATCAGCACGAACAACATTGCGAGAATTTTGAGCCAGCTCTTCATATTAGCTCCTTAAGGCTTGCTCGAGCCTGTCGTGGGCGCATTCGTGGGCGCTATCGGCGCCGCGGTTCCAAAAGGAACGGGGCTCAGTAAGGGTCCATTTTTCGCAGGCACGGGGGCCGCGGGAATAGGTGCACCCACAACTGGTGCTGGTGCCGGAGACACAACCTTCGCGGTCTCGGGTCCCTTTGGTGCAACGGGAGGCATCGGTGCATTTATCGGTACGGGTGTCGTCGGCGCTTTTGCTTCTTCTGGAGTAAACTCTGGTTCCTTGCCAGGAAGCAGACGAACAAACGTTTTTTCTTTTCGCTTTGCATCGCCCAGATATAAGTTTTCGTCGCTAAACTCGCGCACGCCATCATCTCTGAGACGGTATTGACGCACGACAATGTGATCTTTTTGAATCTCGAGCACTTTGCCCGCGGCAATCGGATCATTCACTTTGATAATCACGCCTTCTTTATTTGGCGTCATCACGATCGCTCGTTTATCGCCCGTATCAAGCTGCCATACGCCCTTCAGCTCGAGACGCGCCATGGGGTACTTTTGCAATGTACTTACTACAGGAATTTCCTGAGAAGCCGTGCTGTTCGCTGCAGCGCTTACGTTTGGGAGCACCGGTACCGTTGGCGCGGATACCACTGGGATTGAAGATATGTCGCTTGCGGGTTTAGAAATCATATCTTCATCCGCCATTTCCTCATCCACTTTTATTTGCGGTGGCATGAAGGGATTTGGCTTTCCAAATGACGCATAGTGATATTCACCCGATGGTTCCACAATGTTCTCGATGGTTACCGGTGTCGCCGCGCTCGGATAACGTGTCTTCGCGGAATCCCATTTTTCCGATTGCTCATCGAGTGACTCATTGAGATCGATGACTTCGAGATCTTCTGGCTTTTCAGAGCTAGTGCCTTCCGCCGTCGCTTCCTCAACAGGGGCTTCTTCCGCGGTTTTTGCACTATTTTCGGGTTTGTCCTGGCTCATCGCCAAAGGTTCCGCCCACCCCAAAAATAGAATCGCCGCGACCGCCGATGCGGCAGCTGCGGACATTTTTATTGGTGTGAACCTTAAACGCATCGACTATCCCAAATCGCGAAACAAAATCAGTGAAGCTTTTGCCGTTACGGTTCCCGGCTCGCTCTTATCTGTAACCGTTTCAAAAGATATGTGGCGCAAGTGAGTCAGCTTCTCCATGTGCACAAGGCGATCGAGAAACTGCATCACGCGCCCGAAGTTAGCGCGAACAGTAATTTCGACGGGAATTTCCGCGTAACGAATCGCCGGATCCGGTTGAATCTCTGATCCAGGCGCGAAACGAACAAGTTGAACCCCTGTTTCTTTTTCATAGAGACCGGTCGCCGAAAGAATCTCGTCAAACTCAATGGATTTGGGAAGTACCTTGCGCGCTCGTTCGAGGCCGCGCTCGACGGTAGCAAGACGCTGTTCCAACGCCGGCAATTCGGCTTTATCTCTCTCGGCGCGCGCTAGTTTGGCTTTCATGGCCGAGTGCGAGTTTTGTGCGTTTTCCAATTCTTCCTGCAGCCCCGGTGCCTCATCCCAGACGATAAAGGCGGGAATGATAGCAGCAGCCATAAGCACGATAATCAGACGTACAACAAAGTTGGTATTCCGATACCGGTCTGTAATTTCATCAAAATCCATGCGCCGTTCCTATTGCTTCTTATGGCGAAAACGTTCGAGGATCTGACTCACTTGCATATCAACAGCTTTGCTTTCGGCGCGTTCTTGATAGGTAACGCCCAGCTTAAAGTTCACAAAAGCGGAGCCCATTTTTTCCGTATCAGATTGTGAAGCGACATCAGAAAAATAGAGGCCGATGGCATCGAAGAAGGCCTGTGTGCGGAGATCAGCCGCATCAAAATCCTGATTCCGCGTCGCTTTAAGAAGTGTCATGAATTCCGCGAGAATGACGTTGTCGTACGCCTGTCCCGTGATTTCAATTTCCACCGGACCAGGCTTCTGCGGCACGGGCTTACCGTTTTGATCCACCATTGGCTGGTCGCCACCACTGGTTTTGAAACGAATGCCCGTCAGCCAAACTCCCTCTGGCTTGAGATTCTGGATGTGTTCCAACAGAATAATGGGCAAATAGCGAGCAAGCTTTGATTCCGTGATGCGTGACACGGACGCCCGCAGCTGCTCCATCTCTTTAACACGATTGGTTAGTTCTCTATGTCGCTCGGATTCTGCCTGCATCGCCTGAAGATTATCGGCCATGGTCGCCTGCTCTTGTGTCAGACGTTCAATCTCATCTTTTGTCATGCCGAGATAATACTTTACTCCCGTCACGGACAGAGCGAGCACCAACGCAAAAATCGCAGCATCTGGTATCCACCAGTACTGATTATCGATTTCTTCGATGGGTGCTAGGTTGATGCGAATCATTTTCAAATATCCAGATCGTCTTCGCGTCGCATGCCGAGTCCACACGCAACGGTGTAAATCGGTCCATGCGCTAATAGATAGTCGAGATCAAAAGGCGTTTTTTTTGTATCTAAACGCTGAAACGGGTTCACACTTTGAACAGGGATCTGAAGATGCGCGGCAATCGTTGCGTCAAGACCGGGGACCTTGGATCCCCCACCCGACAAAAATAAAATGCCCGGTCTCTTCAATTGATCCGGCAGCTCTTCCTGCTGCGAAAAAAAGTTAAGAGTGAGCTTAATCTCTTCCACAAGGGTTTCATTCATTTCATTGATAAGCTGAATGACATTTGCGGGCACCGATGGATCGCCTTGGCTTGCGGCGATTTTCATGGCTTCGGCGCTATTAAAATCAACGTTTAGAGCTTTGGAAAGTTTTTCCGTATAGTCGTTCCCGCCGATGAAAAATTCGCGCGTGAATAGGAACTCACCATTGATGGAAAAAATAACGCGCGTTCCCGCGGCGCCCACATTCACATTCACGATCATGGTGTCACGAATCGGATAGTTCGCGTCAAAAACATTGGCGATACAGAAGACATCGCAATCCACGATGCTCGCTCTCATACCGAGCTGACGCACGACGCTGATGCGCTGTTCGACGATGTCTCTTTTGGCACCGACGAACACGAGAGCCTTCTTTTCCTTGCCAATAAAGGCACTGGGGATTTCCTGATAACGAAAGTACATATCGTCCATGTCATGCTGAAAAAGCTGCTGCGCTTCATAAAAGACTTGGTCCGCCAAATCCGTGTCAGCGCTCGGGGTGATCACGGCGCGTTTGATCAGAACACTACTTCCACTCAGTGATATCGCTGCGTTTCTTTTCGCTGGATTGATTCCGAGACGACGCATCAGTGTTTGCAGAGTCGCGACGATCGCATCTGGATCTTTGATTTCCCCATCAATAATGCTTCGCGCGGGCACCATCTCGATACCAAGCGAACCAAGAACAGCCCGCTTTGTATTGGAGAATTCCAATACCTTGGCAGATGACGAGCCAATGTCGATGGCGATCAGTGGGCGTTTAAACATAGCCGCTTTTTGCTCTTTTTTGCTGAAGCGCGATTAAAAAAACCCGAACGTGAGGGAAATTTGTCGGGATCGAAGTTGCGCGAAACCGCTAACTGCGGGTTCTATCTATATTTTTTCACCCGGCAGGTTTGGTGTCAATCAAGTGGGAAGGCCTGAGCAGTCCTTATCCGGGCAATTTTTGCCGGTTGATGCTGAGTGTCAAAATCCTGACAAAAACCAGGGATCGACTAGCCAGAAGCGGAAGGGATGTATAAGATAGCGAATTCTGGAGATATGGTACCAACCTGTGGTTTTTTCGCAAAACCCAAGAGATGAAACAGGGACACAAAAAATGCTTTTCAACTCCATTCTTGAAGCCATCGGCCGAACCCCCATGGTTAAATTGCACCGCGTAACGAAACAACTTGATTGCAATGTTTACGCAAAATGCGAATTTCTCAATCCGGGTGGCTCCATTAAAGATCGCATTGGTTATCAAATGGTGATGGATGCCGAGAAACAAGGCCGCATCAAGCCAGGTGACACACTTATCGAGCCCACCAGTGGAAATACTGGTATTGGTATTGCTCTCGCCGGTGCCGTGCGCGGATACCGCGTGATCATCACGCTCCCCGAAAAAATGAGCCGTGAAAAACAAGTGGTGCTAGAAGCATTGGGCGCCGAAATCATCCGCACACCCACGGAAGCTGCGTGGGATGCTCCGGAAAGTCACATTGGCGTCGCAAAGAAGCTGCAAAAAGAGCTTCCCAACGCACACATCCTTGATCAGTACGCAAACCCCAGCAACCCAAACGCCCACTACGAAACCACCGCGAAAGAAATTCTCGATGATTTGAACGGTAAGGTTGACATGGTGGTGATGGGCGCTGGTACAGGCGGCACCATCACAGGTGTGGCAAAGCGTATTAAGGAAGCCAACCCCAAAGCCATCATTGTTGGCGCTGACCCAATCGGCTCCATCCTCGCTGGCCCGGAAAAAATCGGCAGCTATAAGGTCGAAGGCATCGGTTACGATTTTATTCCTGACGTTCTCGACACAGAACTTGTTGATGAATGGGTTAAGACGGATGACCGTAACTCTTTCTTGCTCGCGCGCCGTTTGATTCGCGAGGAAGGCCTTCTCTGCGGCGGCTCCAGCGGTAGCGCACTTTACGCCGTGCTCAAGGCAGCAACGAAACTAAAGAAGGGTCAAAATTGCGTCGTTCTTCTTCCGGATGGCGTGAGAAACTACATGACCAAATTCGTCGATAATAAGTGGATGGAAGCCAATAATTTTATCGGCAAAGCTGACGTCTAAGAAATTTTTAACCGCGTCCCCAAGTCACCCTGCCTGACTAATCCTTTTTGGGGATGCGGTTATGATTTTGTAAGGATTTAGCCGGAGATAAGCCCCTAAATTAACTCATCTTCTTTTCCACCCCATACAAATTAAAAAATTTTAGTAATTCTGCCTTAATTTTTACGCCACTCGCTCCGAACCAATCTCTAATAAGCGAGAGGTTCGTCTATGGCGCTCAAAAAAGCTCCGATTCTTTTCTTCTTAGCCGTCGCGGTTAATCTCGCGGGCTGCTTTGGCAGTCCTACATTTTTAAAGCAGGAAGAAGACACAGGCAACCGTCTCACAACGATTGGCGCCGCAGTTACACGAACAGACGCAAGCGTTGTCACCGCCTCCATTAGGGCTGACGACCCACGCAGCCAAGTCATCAAAATCGATGACGTCAAAGAACTCAAAGGTACATCTATCATCGTTCCGCCTGGCTCTCTGGCCATGGACGTAATCATCACGATCGAAGAAGCGGCATCTCTCGCAACAACAACCATCGGACAGCAACTTGGTATTAGCGGACAGTTTTCTGTCACCGGTACTGCTGTCGCCGTGCAAGCGGACCAAGACGTCACTTTGAAAAAACCTTTTGGGATCGCTTTGCCTCTTCCTGGCAGCATGGGTCTCTCTCTCAACGATCCATACGCCAAACTTTTTGTGGTCTACAAAATTAAGATCGCTGAAACAGGTGAAATCCTTATTGGTACAATCCCGCGTAGCGAACTCGAGATCATCGATGGCGCTGTACGCTTTACAACAATGCATCTCGGTGCTTTCCAAGTTGCTTTCGCGGAACAACCCGTCGAGGCTAAAAAAGTCGCCACAATAGACCCCGTCATAACCAAACGTGATGAAATCAAAGCCACAGCGGCGACACTTGTTCTAGAGCCGGGATCTTTCGCTAAAGATGGATACATTAACGCCGCGGAGGAGAGCGTCAGTGAATCACTTTTTGTGGTCGCATCATCCAGCCACAAAGATTTGAGCTTCTCAAAAATCCTCAGCGATGAAAATTTCCTGATATGTGATGAAAAAATTGATTACAGCCTTAAGGCGATTGCGGCGATTAATACTATTCCTTCCGCTGACGGCGCTTATGCACTCTGTGCGCGCATCGTGGACGAGTTAAAGAAACCACACTACTTTAAATCTCCCATTATCAAAAAAGACAAATCCGCTCCGATGGTCGATGCTGGCGCCGACTTACAAAGTAGCATCGCGACCTCTTCGGTGAACGCAACAACAAGCGGCGCGACGAAGTGGTCTTGGAGTAAGATCAGCGGACCTGGGAATGTGACCTTCTCGTCAGCGCAGGCGGAAGACACGAGTTTCGCCGTCGATGCGCCTGGAAGCTACTTATTGAAATTAACGGTGTCGGATGACGCTGGAAATAGCGCCAGCGATGACGTGCTATTTGTTTACAATCCGCTGCCCGTCATTCACAGCGTCTCTCTTGCTCCAGCGCCCAATGCCGTTCACGACGGTTATCTCAATGCATCAGAGGCCAGCGACTCCAGCCCGCTCGTCGTTGTCTCCGCATCGAACTATTCAACCATTGGCTATTACGTCGTGGCTGACAGCACCATCTGCGACGGTTCCATTGCATACAACGCTATCATGCCATCCTCTCAGAACATGGTAGCGAGTGACGGAACATTTGCCGTGTGCGTTAAAGTAAGCAACGCATCAGGCGAAGTTGCTTACGGAAAATCTCCCAGCTTTTTGCGTGATCTAACCTCGCCATCGGTATACGTTGGAACAAACGCTACCGCGAATGCCACGTTCAGCCGCAGTGCGGCCACGGATGGTGTGACATTTTTGTGGAGCAAAGTCTCCGGTCCAGGAACCATCACCTTCAGCACTCCAACGGCAAAATCCACCGACATAACGGCGTCCATCGACGGATCTTATGTGATTCGTTTTGTGGCGACGGATGCGGCTGGCAACCAAGGTCAAGGCGATTTCACATTAACGTGGAGCACCGTTGGCCCAGGCTTCCTCGGATTGAACAAAATCAATGAAGCTTCTGACGGTTATGTTAACGCTTCGGAAGCCTCAAGCTCTTTGCCAGTCTTTCAACTCAATGCTTCGAACTATACAAGTGCCCAATTTACATCCGTGCTTGCTGACTCGGCGCTTAATTGTGACGTGACACAAAACTATAGCCAATCATCCATTCCTTTTATTAACAGCATTCCTGCTATGGATGGAGCCTACGCCGTTTGCGTCAAGCTTACAGACGCTGCGTCCAATGTTGTTTACGGGAAGTCGGATACGGTGATTCGCGACGTAACGGCACCCACCGTTGACGTGGGGATGAATGTAACTAAAAACGCCCAATTCACCATTGATGCCGTCACAACGGGAGCGATCACATTCGCCTGGACGAAACAGTCTGGACCGGGGGCAATGACCTTTGGTTTACCTTCAAGCGAAGACACAACGGTGTTGCCTACTGTGGACGGCGTTTACGTTCTACGTCTGACCGTAACCGATGGCGCCGGTAACTCCGCTTATGATGAAATGACTTTAACATGGGATACGGCGGCCCCCGTCTTTATAGATTTGGCCAAAGCAGGCGACGCCGTTGATGGTTACATCAATGATGCCGAAAAGGGAGGTTCAACACCTCTCTGGGCTCTCAATGCATCGGGTCACACGGCAGCTTCCTACACAGAACCACTTGATGAAACAGTGGTGGTTACTTGTAACGCTGCGCTAACATACGCGTTGTCGACTGTCCCCGGCGCGACGGCACTAGTCGCGGATAGACCTTACGTGATCTGCGTAAAACTTGAAGACGCGGCGGGGAACTTTACATACGGCAAGTCAACCGTGGTCACACGCGATACCGTCGCCCCCATTTTTACTTCGCTGATAGGTGCCAACGAGGCCGTCGACGGATACATCAACGGCAGTGAAATATCATCGTCAAACATCATGTTCGCCCTTTCCGCGAGCGGCCATTCACAGGCTAAGTACACCGGAGTTCTCGCGGATTCGAGTCTCATTTGTGACGGCGGAAGAAGTTACGCCTCATCCACGATTCCAATAATTAACAGCACGCCAGGTGCTGAAGGCGCCTATGCGGTATGCGTCGAGTTGGAAGACAACGCTGGGAACAAAACATACGGAAAGTCGCAGACGATCGTGCGCGACACAATCGCTCCTCTTGTTAACGCCGGAATGGACCGATCCGCGAATGCAACCTTTTCGCAAACAGCGACTTCCGATGGCATATCTTTTTCTTGGATGAAAACATCAGGTCCGGGAACTATTAACTTCAGTAACCCATCAGCGCTCACAACTGCTATTACTGCTTCTATGGACGGTATGTACGTCATTCGCTTTAAAGCATTTGATACCGCTGGTAACTGGGCTTACGATGAATTTACACTCACATGGGACGCAACCGGGCCTTCCTTTGTTAGCTTGTTGCCTGCAAACGGAGCTGCGGACGGTTTTATCAATAGCACTGAGAAGTCCTCGTCTCTCGAGCTTTTTGTCCTGAGCGCTACCGACTACGTAAACGCGCTGTACACGACACCGATGCTCGAAGCAGGTCTTGTTTGCGATGGCGGTCGGTCTTACAGCCTGTCATCCATCCCTCCGATCAACAGCATCCCACCAACAGATGGCACTTATGCTGTTTGCGTGAAACTCGTGGATGCGACATCTAATGAAGTATACGGAAAGTCGGCGCCCGTGACTCTTGATACACAGGGTCCCACGGTTAATCTTGGACCCGACGTCAATCATCACGCCGCCTTTGTTTTGAATCCAACATTTACCGATGGCATAACATTTCAATGGTCAAAAGTATCAGGCCCCGGAAATATTTCGTTCAGCGATGACAAAATAGCGTCTCCGTCCATCTCTTTTGACATGGACGGTTCATATTTTGTACGCCTGACAGTTTTTGATAACGCGGGAAATTTCAGCTCAGATGACATTAACGTAAACTGGGATACAACGCCTCCCGTACTTTTATCGTTCACAAGAATTAACGATGCCGTCGACGGGTTTATCAACGCCAGTGAAGCTTCCTTCAGCTCTCCGATGTACCAACTAACAGCTTCTGGATATGATCAGGAAAAATACACATCACTGCTCCCTGCTGCCGCGGTTTGCGACGGATCTCAAACGTATACGCCGCGCCCTGTTCCACAACCGAATGAACTTGTGACGGACGGTTTATACAAAGTTTGTGTGCAGCTCTCCGACGTCGCGGGAAACAATACCTACGGAAGTTCAGACATTGTTGAAAGAGACACCGTTCCACCTCCGGGTCCTATTAACGTGAGCGGTGCCCCCCGCGTGGTTTCAGCCGAACTCAATTTTTCCGTGACTGTGACTGGACCTGACGTCCAGCAATTCGCGTTCCGCGCTGCTCCCGTGGGAACCCCCTGTAGCGATCCTTCGGGCTATGTCGATGCACCAGGCAGCAGCTCCACCATCAATCAATCAGCGTTTCCGGATGGACCGTTGCGCCTTTGTGTTGTTGGCATCGATTTAGCAGGAAACCGGAGCCCATATCCCAGCGCTGCCTTCAAAGAGTGGCACAAGGCTGTGCGATCGGTTCATGCGGTTCAAGTTGCGGTCGGCGAACAGCACGCATGCGCCCTTTTTAGCAATAACAAAGTTCGCTGTTGGGGTAACTCCACGGACGGCCAATTGGGATATGAATCCACGTCGTCCAAAGGAAAAGCGCCCGGTGAAATGGATGCAAATCTTCCGGACGTCAACCTTGGTACGGGCGTCCTCGCAAAACAAGTTGCCGCTGGCGGAAGCCATACCTGCGTGATCACAATGGCTGGGCAGGTAAAATGTTGGGGATCAAACTTCTACGGACAATTAGGCATTGGCGGGTCGGTTCCGAAAGGCGGCAGTCCTGGCGATATGGGAGACAATCTTCCCTACATCAATCTAGGGGCGAATGCCCGCGCTGTAAAATTGGCATTGGGATTTGATCATTCGTGCGCGCTCTTAAATACCTCCGAAGTGAAATGCTGGGGTGACAACACTCAGGCTGAGTTGGGTACCGGAGACCAAAATTCCTCCAACGTTCCACCAGCGTCACCCATAAATCTCGGCAAAAAAGCCGTTGATATTTCTGCTGGCCAGGATCGTACGTGTGCTGTTCTTGATGATCATTCCATCAAGTGCTGGGGAGAAAACGCAACGGAGACAACAGGTACGGCAGGCTACACCTTCATCGGCGCCGGTGCCATACCCATGAGTTCTCTCACCGGAATTCTCCCAGGAGCAAAAAAGGTTCTTCAAGTGGAAACAGGTGGCTTTCACACTTGCGCACTCCTGGATGATCACAAATTGAAATGCTGGGGACGCGGCGCGGAAGGACAGCTTGGAACCGGCAATATCGCCGACGTACTCTCTGCGGGTATCGCCAGCTCTAGTGTTAACTCAGGGGTATCCTACATGCGTCAAATATCACTGGGCTACAAGCACTCCTGCGCCGTGATGGATGACTTCACCGTTAAGTGCTGGGGCGACAACAGCACGGGACAATTGGGTATCAATAATGTCGTAAATCAAAGCAATCCCATGAACGTCTCTCTTCCGAAAGCCATACAGGTTGCTGCTGGCATGAATTTCTCCTGCGCGGTACTCGCCAATAGTTCGGTGAGCTGTTGGGGAAATAGCAACAATGGACAGCTGGGCCAGGGTAACACCACACAATCAACCACTCCAGTTTTCGTCAATTTTGGTACGGGAACGCCGAGTGTTTTGGCTCTCTCCTCCCACACCGGTCACACTTGCGCCATTCTAAGCGACCGCTCCCTCCGTTGCTGGGGTAACAACAACAATGGACAGTTAGGGCTCGGAACAACCATGAACCGCGGCTCGGCCATAAACGATATGGGAATGAATCTACCAGCGGTAAACTTCAGCGGGGCTTCCGTGATACAGGTGTCCGCCGGCGCGCAACACACCTGCGCGCTTCTTGATACGGGTGATATGAAGTGCTGGGGTTACAATGGCTATGGTCAATTGGGGCAACAAGGCTTGAGCATGCTTATGCAACCCCCCGGGTCACCCATCAATTTCGGCACGAATATCAAGCCGGTAAAAATAGCGACGGGCGACCATCAAAGCTGCGCTCTACTTCCTGATAGCAGCGTTAAATGCTGGGGTTTTGGTATGACCGGTGCGCTAGGTCAAGGATCAACCGCTAACGTCACCGTGTCGGGCACCGAGCTGGTATCACTACCAAGCATTGATCTCGGTTCAGTCAGTAAAGTGATTGATCTGGCAGCGCATGGGCAGCACGTTTGCGCTATTCTTGACGACCACAGCATGAAGTGTTGGGGTGACAACACCAGCGGACAATTGGGTCAGCCCAACATGGATAACCGCGGTGACGACAACGTTCAAACAACCCATAAAATGGGCTCCTATTTGCCACCGATATCCCTGGGCACTAACAGAAAAGTCATAAGCGTCGCGCTTGGCTCATTCCATACTTGCGCCAACCTTGATGATGGCACCACAAAATGTTTTGGCGCGAACGCCGCCGGTCAATCGGGTAAATCGGGAGTCACTAACGTCGGCGCAAACGTCGCCGCATTGGGTGATAACCTCGCACCGGTCGATCTCGGTACCAACATGTTCGCCCGATCCATCACGGCTGGCTCCGATCACACCTGTGCTCATTTATCGGGGGGCGTGATCAAGTGTTTTGGTATGGGTGCGGAAGGAGCGCTCGGCTATGAATCAACAGCCAACGTGGGTTACACGCCTGGTCAATTGGGTGACACTCTTCCGTACGTTTTTCTTGGCAGCGATCGTTTTGTAAATCAAATCGTCGCTGGCGCGACTCACACTTGCGCTATCCTCGATATCGGTTGGATTAAGTGCTGGGGTAGAAATGATTCGGGTCAGCTTGGACTCGAAAACACGATGGGACAAGGTGCAGGCGTTGGTTCGATGGGTGATAACCTAGACTTCTTACGACTCTGGTAGGATCCTTCGCTTCGCTCAGGATGACGAGCTCCTGAGCGACACGTCATCCTGAGCGACACGTCATCCTGAGCGAAGCGAAGGATCTCACCCTGCTACCGTTTCGTTTTTATCCTCAAGACCGTCATTAGCGCGGCGCAGCGCATACTTCCAAAGAAGCTGCTGCGAAATGATGTAGTCGTTATTGATGACACGAAAACGTTCACTCATATGCTGAGCGCACGTCTTGTAAAAACGGATCTGAGCATCCGCACCGACCTCGCGCAGGAATGCTTCAAAAATCGCCACATCCAAATAGAAAAGATAACAGGTCGTCGTCGCACCAACTGTTGCTGAACGGGGCGCATTCTCAAACAGGCTCATTTCACCAAAAACAGCGCCTCCCTCAAGGTAGGCGATACGCACCATCGAACCTGACTCAGAATCATTTTTGTAAACGGAAACCGTACCATGGAGGATCAGATAAACACCGCGTGAAGGCTCACCTTCAATCACCGCGTAGGCACCGGGCCGAAGAACGCGTACTTCGCCTTTGCTATAAAGACGCGCCAACTCATCTTGAGTGAATTGCCGGAAGAGCTTAATACTCTCCAGCTGCGCGGCACCCCAGGCGGCATCGTTAAACTGCTCTTCGAGACTTTTGGTCACATTCACCTGAATGCTCAAGCCGCCTCCTATGCCGCCACAAAGTTTGGATTGCGAATGTCCACGCCCGCTTCTTCCTGACGGAAATCGCCGGTCTCACTTGTGGCATTGTCAAACAGAACGGAGTTAATATCCATGAGACTGACCACACCGTTGTTCGCCAGGTTGCGGATACGGTTGAGAACTTTCATTTCCACCATGCGATAACTTTGTTCGTCCACGGAACTCAGCGTTTGCAAGTCTTCAATCCAGCTATCGCTCAACTCTTCAGGCGCCTTGCGCAACAACAGGTCGCGGATATGCTCGCTCGTTCCAGCCAAGAACACCAATAAATCGCGTCGGTCCATCCCAAGTATAAGTTCGAGCAAGTGACCATCCTTCAAGATGGGCATCATCTCTATGGTTACAAGCTTCATCTTCAGGCTGCGCGCCGTATCTGGATTTTGCTTCTGCAACGTCGCCATAAGTTGACGCTGCTCGGCGAGTTTCGCCTTCTCCAAAAGATCCAACAAGACGTCGCTCGAACGGATATTTTCCGTATCGTATTCCGGCTTTTGACTCACTTTTTTCGCCAAAGCCTTGGCCACGTTGGCCATGAATTCCTTGGGTATGGCCTCGGAAGCGGAAAGCTGCGACAACAACTTAATTTTCATCGGTCCATGATACATATCGAACACGGAGCGACGACGCTTCGGATCAAGCTGAGCTAAAACGATGGACTGCACTTGGAGATTTTCATCCTGAATCAGCGTGTAAATCTGACTTGGATCAAGCTTCGTGAGGAAGTCAAACTTCTCGAGTTCCTTGCGCGTCAGAACACGAATTTCGCTCGCGGTGCAACGGGTTTTGAGTTTTGCGAGGAGATCGAATTCTTCCTGCTGGCTAAAGCGGAAGTTGGAGTTGTGATAGTACTCGCTGAGATCGTAAAGCTCGCGCTGGAAGTTGGGATCTTCCAACAGCTGGAAAATGACCAGGTGACCGAAGACGTGCACGTATTTCGCCGTTTCTTCAACACCGTCTTCTTTCAGGAAGCGACTGAAAGTATCTTTCGCAACTTTTGGGTGCGCCAAAAAGAGCTCCAAAAGTTCTTCCTTCATTTCCTTCACTTTTATGGCGAGGCTAAACGACGCGCCCTTGGATTGCGGCACGGCACCGCCTTCCAATCCCGCGGCGGGGGCGTCACCACTCACAGCCCAGGAATCCCCTTGCATTGCCGCCGGTGCCGCACGCCCTTGCGGCATCCCCATGGTGGGCACTATCATCATTTCACTCGCGTCACGATTCGCTCGCGAAAACTTCATGATAGCGAGTGCCATCAATGTGATGAGAAGAATAAAACCCGCACCGTAAGCGGCCAGTTCTTCTGTCGTCATGCCGCCGCCGGCACCCACTCCAACACCACCGGATTCGGAATTATTGGTGTTAGTGGCCGAATTGCTACGCTGCAGGCTGCTATTCGTCGAACTGTTGGTGCTATTCGAGCTATTCGTGCTGTTGGTGGTATTCGATTCACGGTTCAGCGTGCTTGATTCGGTCGAATTGTTGCTGCGGCTATCCGTCTTACTCTCGGATGTGTTTGTCGATGTGTTATTCGTGATGATTTCTTTTGTTCCCGCAAGCTCGCGGAACATCGTTAACATCTGGCGCAGACGATCAAGCCCGTAAGGATCTTCACTTTCCAAGCGTGTGCGATCTTTTTTCTGCGCATAAGTCTCGGGGAAGCTGGTCACGCTGACATTGAGATTCAACGGCTGCGCGAATTTCGTGTATGAACGCATCAAGGAGACAATTTTATCCCGTACGGATTCTTCAATCGCGTCGGCAATCGTGACATCAAGCTCAATGCCTTCGATGCGAAAGGCCGCATTGTTGTTACCCGCTTTGAAAATTTGCGTCGCGGGAAAGCCACGCGCGTCTTTCGCGGAAATCATTTGTCCATCGATGGCAACGCGCTCGATAATGCATTGATCGGGACAATATTTTTCCGTAACCCTCGCAATGGCTTGCATCAACCGCGCTTCGAGCTGGTTTTTCACCAGCGCTTCGACACTTTCATCCACGACAAAAGGTGCGGCCGGGACCACCGGCGGTGACACCACGGGATCTTCCACCGGCTGAACAGGCTCCGCCTGCTTTTGCTGAATCCAACCATTTTGCTGCTGCGGAACGCGCGTGATCGGCGCCGGGGGCTGAGGCAATGGATCCGCTAACATTTCCGGATCGTCCGGGCGAATTTGCGGCAGAGCCACGGCTAACCATTGCACCTGCGGTTCAACAGCCATTGAACGCAGATGAATTTCTAAGATCTTACCAAGACGTTCTTGGTTTACCGTACTGACACGATTGTCTATCTGAATTTCCGTTACGACCTTGCGGATAAAAAGTTGGCTCTGGGAAGCGGTTCCCATCACTCCTTCAAATCCGATGTCATCCGAAACAGGCGCGTCCTCTCCCACTTCAACTTTTACATTCACCAGCTGACAGAACTTTCCGCAGTACTTATCCAGAAGGGGATTAATTTTTTCCCGCACGGAAATCTGCGTGTCTTTTTCCAGACGCTCATACGCTGCCGGATTGACGATAGCCATCGCCTCACCGCTTAGCGCGGCAAGCAATAACCCGGTCGTGATGTAACGCATTGGCAACATAAGCATCCTGTGCGAAATCCATATTTCCGCACCGACGCTATCGTCTCACTATAGGGAAGCTGAATGGGAAAATTTTACCCGGCCGTTTCCAGTCTGTGGGCACGCGAGTAG
The DNA here is from genome assembly GCA_964404325.1 of uncultured Oligoflexales bacterium. GTDB lineage: Bacteria > Bdellovibrionota_B > Oligoflexia > Oligoflexales > Oligoflexaceae > CAYOJQ01. The sequence goes on along the minus strand of CAYOJQ010000040.1, from coordinate 334 downwards.
TAATGCCAAAAAGCGGGTAACAAGAGAGCGGCCAAAGCCACGCCCGCCACGCAGATCCAACCACCCGACATAATCGCGATTCGTGGCGTAAATAAAGAGGCCACCCAACCGCTGCGGGCGTTACCAAGTAAGGGTCCTGACATATAGCTGATCATTTCCACGCCAGCGAGACGTCCGCGCATTTCATTGGGAATAGTTTCATTCCAAATAATGCCCCGAAACAAACCGCTAACCATGTCAGAGGCCCCAGCCAATCCTAATGCAATGAGCGCCCAAGTTAAGTTTGGCGCGAAACCCAACATGACAATGGCGAGCCCCCACCCCACGGCGGCAA